>NZ_JBHYJA010000025.1:0-105433 GCF_042740355.1 Streptomyces sp. NPDC059010 | reverse complement strand
CAGCGTGGTCCCCAGTCGCACCACCCCACCACCTACGGCACTCACAAACCCCAACCCCACAAAACACAACCGGCCCCTCGTCTCCGCCGCGTTCGGCTGGCTGCACGCCCTCGGCCCGCGCGGCCGCCGCGCTTTCGCGGGCGCTTTCGGTGGCTATGCTCTGGATTCGTACGACTACTTCACCCTCCCGCTGAGCATGGTCGCGCTGGCCGCGTACTTCGGCCTGGACAGCGGCCAGACCGGTCTGTTCACCACCGTCACGCTCGTGGTCTCCGCGATCGGCGGCGCCCTCGCGGGGGTGCTGGCCGACCGGATCGGCCGGGTCAGGGCGCTGATGATCACGGTGATCACCTACGCGGTCTTCACCGTCGCCTGCGGTTTCGCGCCCAACTACGAGACGCTGCTGGTCTTCCGCGCCCTCCAGGGCCTCGGCTTCGGCGGTGAGTGGGCGGTCGGCGCGATCCTTGTCGCCGAGTACGCGAGCGCCAAGCACCGCGGCCGCACCCTCGGCGCGATCCAGAGTTCGTGGGCCGTCGGCTGGGCCCTGGCCGCGATCATGTACACGGTCGTCTTCTCGTTCGCCGACGACGACCTGGCCTGGCGCGTCATGTTCTGGACCGGCGCGCTGCCCGCCCTGCTCGTCATCTGGATGCGGCGCCGGGTGCACGACGCCCCCCAGGCCGTGGCCGTGCGGGAACAGAGCGCCGAGAAGGGCTCGTTCTCGGCGATCTTCAAGCCCGGCCTGCTGCGTACGACGATCTTCGCCGGGCTGCTCTCCACCGGCGTCCAGGGCGGCTACTACACGCTCGCCACCTGGGTGCCGACCTATCTCAAGACCGAGCGCGAGCTGTCGGTCGTCGGCACCGGCGGCTATCTGACGTTCCTGATCTCGGGCGCCTTCATCGGCTATCTGACCGGCGGTTACCTCACCGACCGGCTGGGCCGTCGGCGCAACATCTGGCTGTTCGCGCTGCTGTCGGCGGTCTGCATCCTGGCGTACGCGAACATCCCGAGCGGCGCCAACACCCTGCTCCTCGTGCTCGGTTTCCCGCTCGGGTTCTGCATGTCGGCGATCTTCAGCGGGTTCGGGTCCTACCTGAGCGAGCTGTACCCGACGGCCGTGCGCGGCACGGGACAGGGCTTCACGTACAACACCGGCCGCGCGGTGGGCGCCGTCTTCCCCACCACGGTCGGCTTCCTGGCCGACAGCTGGGGCGTGGGCGGAGCGCTGGTCTTCGGCGCGATCGGCTACGGCATCGCGGCGCTGGCCCTGTTCGGGCTGCCGGAGACGCGCGGGAAGGAGCTGGTGTGAACCGCACGGACGACCGTCCGCCCGCCGTAGCGACGGCGGACCAGCCCGTCACCGCCGTCGACGAGCACGCGCACGCGTGGAGCCCCGCGACCGCCCGCGCACGATTCCGGGACGGACTCACAGGCCCCACGGCCGGAGTCGCGGCGGGCCACACCCAGGTGAACCTTATCTCGGTGCCCGCCGACTGGGCGTACGACATGCTGCTGTTCTGCCAGCGCAACCCCAAGCCCTGCCCGGTGCTCGACGTCACCGACGCCGGCTCCTGGACGACCGTCCTGGCGAACGGCGCCGACCTCCGCACCGACCTGCCGCGCTACCGGGTGTGGCGGGACGGCGAGCTGGTGGACGAACCGACGGACGTCCGCGCTCACTGGCGAGGCGATCTGGTGTCGTTCCTGATCGGCTGCAGCTTCACCTTCGAGTGGGCGCTGGCCGAGGCGGGCGTCCCGATCCGCCATGTCGAGCAGGGGCGCAACGTCCCGATGTACGTCACCGGCCGCCCGTGTCGTCCGGCGGGACGGCTGCACGGCCCGATGGTGGTGTCCATGCGCCCGGTGCCGCCGCAGCACGTGTCGGCGGCGCTGCGGGAGACCGGCCTCCTGCCCGCGGTGCACGGCGGCCCCGTGCACTGCGGCGATCCCTCGGCGCTCGGCATCACCGACCTCGGCCGACCGGACTTCGGCGACCCCGTGGTCCTGGAGCCGGACGACATCCCGATGTTCTGGGCCTGCGGAGTGACCCCGCAGGCCGCGGTGATGGCCTCGCGCCCGCCGTTCGCCATCACCCACGCACCGGGCCAGATGTTCCTGACCGATGCCCGCGACGAGCAGTACCGCATCGTCGCTTGACCACCGGACTGAGGAAACGACGGAATTCATGACCTCGATCGATCTCAACGCCGACCTCGGCGAGGGCTTCGGCCGCTGGCAGCTCACCGACGACGAACGGCTGCTGTCCGTCGTCACCAGCGCCAACGTGGCCTGCGGCTTCCACGCCGGGGACGCGGCCACCATGCGGCGGGTGTGCGAGCAGGCGGCCGAGCGCGGGGTGCGGATCGGTGCCCAGGTCTCCTACCGCGACCTGGCGGGGTTCGGGCGGCGCGCGATGGACGTGCCGCCCGCCGAGCTGGCGGCCGAAGTGGCGTACCAGATCGGCGCCCTGGAGGTCTTCGCGCGAGCGGCGGGCACGCGCGTGTCGTACGTCAAACCGCACGGCGCGCTCTACAACCGCGTCGTGCACGACGAGGAGCAGGCCGGCGCGGTCGTCGACGGCGTGCTCCTGGCGGACGCCACGCTGCCCGTGCTCGGCCTGCCGGGCGCACGCCTGCTGGAGCTGGCCGCCAAGGCGGGACTCCCGGCCGTCACGGAGGCGTTCGCGGACCGCGCGTACACCGAGCGGGGCACGCTCGTGCCGCGCGGGCAGGACGGCGCCGTGGTCACCGACCCGGAGGCCGTCGTGGCGCGCTCGGTGGGCCTGGCCCGCTCGGGCGTGGTCACCTCGCACTCCGGCACGAACGTCGAGGTACGCGCGCGTTCCCTGTGTCTGCACGGGGACACGCCCGGCGCCGTCGAGCTGGCCCGCCGGGTGCGGGCGCGGCTGGAGGAGTCGGGTGTCCGCGTGGAGGCCTTCGTATGAGGACGCGGCCCGTCGGCGACGACGCCCTGCTCGTCGAGGTGTCCTCGGGCGAGGAGGCCCGGGCACTGCACGCGGAGCTGTTGCGCCGCCGCGCCGAGGGCACGCTGTCGGTCCGCGAGATCGTCCCCGCGGCCCGCACGGTCCTGCTCGACGGCCTCACCGACCCGGCCCGTCTGGCCTCCGAGCTGACCGCGTCCGAGGTGCCGCCCGCTCCCCCACGCGCGCGTGAGGCCGTCGAACTCCCGGTGCGCTACGACGGCCCGGACCTGGCCGACGTCGCCGCGCACTGGGGCGTCTCCCCGCGCGAGGTGGCCCGCATCCACGCGGACACCGAGTTCAGCGTCGCGTTCTGCGGTTTCGCGCCCGGGTTCGGCTATCTCACCGGTCTGCCGCCGCGCTACGACGTCCCGCGCCGGGCCACTCCGCGCACGGCCGTCCCCGCCGGTGCGGTGGCGCTGGCGGGCCCGTACACGGGCGTGTACCCGCGCTCGTCGCCGGGTGGCTGGCAGTTGATCGGCACCACGGACACGGTGCTGTGGGACCACACGCGTGTGCCGGCCGCGCTGCTGTCGCCGGGCACACGCGTGCGCTTCGTTCCGGTGGGGAGCTCATGACCGACCGCGCGCTCTGCGTCGTACGCGCCGGGGCGCTGACCACCGTGCAGGACCTCGGCCGTCCCGGGCACGCCCACCTCGGAGTGCCGCGCTCCGGTGCGCTGGACGGGCCCACGGCGACGCTCGTCAACCGGCTGGTCGGCAACGCCCCCGAGGCAGCCGTACTGGAGACCACGCTCAACGGCTGTGCGGTACGGCCCCGTTCGACGGTCACCGTGGCGGTCGGCGGAGCCCCCTGCCGGGTCACGGTGGACGGACGCCCGGTGGCGTGGGGCGCCCCGGTGCGCATAGAAGCGGGTTCGCTCCTGGACGTGGGCGCGGCCGTCCGCGGCGTACGCAGCTATGTGGCCGTCTCCGGCGGCATCGCCGTGGAGCCGGTCCTCGGCAGCCGGTCCACGGACCTCCTGTCCGGCCTCGGCCCGCCGCCCCTCACGGACGGCGCGGTGCTCCCCCTGGGCCCGCCGACGCCGCTCCACGCGCGCGTGGACGTCGCCCCGCAGCCGGCTCCCCCCGCCGAACTGGTCCTGCGTGTGACGCTGGGCCCGCGCGAGGACTGGTTCACGCCGGAGGCCGTGCGGGTCCTCGTCTCCCGCAGCTATCGCGTGTCCCCCGCGAGCAACCGCATCGGCCTGCGCACCGACGGCCCGGCCCTGGAACGGGAGCTCACCCGCGAACTCCCCAGCGAGGGCATGGTCCTGGGCGCGGTCCAGGTCCCGCCCGACGGCAGGCCGGTCGTGTTCCTGGCCGACCACCCGACGACGGGCGGCTACCCGGTGATCGCCGTCGTCCGCCCGGCCGACCTCCCGGCCGCCGCCCAGGCCGTACCGGGCACGCCGGTCCGCTTCGTGGCCGTACGCCGCCGCTGACTCCCCCAGCGATATCTGCGGTACCCGCAGTACCCGCGACACCTGCGCTACGCCGCCTCCGGTTCCGGCTGCTGCTTCGGCGCCGAGCGCTGTCCGGGCAGCAGCAGTCCCTCGGGCAGGGACAGCTGGCCGGGCACCGTCAACCCCTCCGACGGCAAGGACCGCTGACCCGGCATCGACACCCCCTCCGGCACCGACCAGTGCTCGGCCGCCGGCCGCTGCTCGGACAGCGCCCGGTACTCCGGTACCACCCGCTGCTCGGCCAGCGGCGCACGCTCAGCCACCGGCACCTCCTCAGGCACCCCCAGCGACGCCAGCGCCCTCGACACCGCCTGCGCCGCACGCAGGTCGAGCCGCCCGCTGGTGCCCCGCGCGCGGTGCCGCATCTCGGTGGCGGCGAGGCGCAGCAGCTGGGGCAGCAGGTCGTTGCAGCGCCGGATCACCCAGGCGGTACCCGCGGTGGCCAGCCAGAGCAGGCTCGCCGACTTGGTGGGCGGCGGGAACTCGGGCTCGGGCGAGGGCGCCGTCTGTGTCGCGATGCCCCGGTGCCGCAGCATCGCGTGGAAGCGCAGGGCGATCTGCCGGTGCCCGCGCTCCCCGGGATGCAGCCGGTCCGCGCTCCACATCCCGCGGTCCATGATCCAGGCGTCGTCGACGGCGTGCAGATGCACCGCCCCGTACCGCTCGGACAGTGTGTGGACCACCGTGTTGACGGCCCGCTGCCTGCGAGCCAGCGGATGGCCCAGCACCCCCGGCAGCCCCAGCATCGTGCCCGGGTCGGGCAGGCAGGCGGTCAGCACGGCCGTGCCCTGCCGGGTGAAGGACGCGTAGACCTTGTCGAGGCGCTGGGCGATCTTCTCGATGTCGAAGGTGCCGCGCAGGGTGTCATTGACGCCCACCAGCACGGACGCGACGTCCGGGCGCAGCTCCAGCGCGGCCGGCAGCTGCTTCTCCAGCACGTCGCGCGTCTGCGCCCCGCTCACCGCCAGGTTGGTGAACTCGGCGGACGGCTCGGACAGCCCGCCGGCGAGCAGCGCGGCCCAGCCGCGCCACCCGCTCCCCACGGGATCGCCCACGCCCTCGGTCAGCGAGTCCCCGAGGGCGACATACCGGAGCGGTCTCATGCCGCGCCCTCCGCACGGACGAAGGGACGTGCCGGCACCGCCGCGTCGTGCGCGGTGAGGAAGGCGTCCACCGCCGTGCCCCAGCCGAAGCACTCCGCACGCGCGCGTGCCGCCTCCCGGCGCTCGCGCTCGGGACGGTCGAGGAGCATCTCCACGGCGTCCGCGAAGGCGTCCCCGTTGTCCGCCGCGGTCGCACCGGCGGATCCGATCACCTCCGGCAGCGCGGAGGACGCGCTCGCCACGACGGGCGTACCGCAGGCCATGGCCTCCAGCGCGGCGAGTCCGAACGTCTCGGCGGGCCCGGGGGCCAGGGCCACGTCGGCGGAGGCCTGGAGGGCGCCGAGCAGGCTGCGGTCGGCGACATGCCCGAGGAAGGTCACCGGCAGATCGCGCTCCTGGGCCCGCTTCTCCAGCCCCGCGCGCAGCGGCCCGTTCCCGGCGACCACGAGCACGGCGCGCACTCCGCGCCGGCGCAGGGACTCCAGGGCGTCCAGCGCGGTGCCGGGCCGCTTCTCCACGGAGAGCCGGGAGCACATCACCAGCAGCGTCTCGTCGGCACGCACGTGTGTGCCGCGCAGTGCCGCGTCACGCAGGGTGGGACGCCGGTTCATCAGGTCGACGCCCAGGGGGGCCCGTACGACGTTGCGGGCACCGATCCGCACGAACTCCCGCTCGGCGAACTCGGTGGTGCACACGACCTTGGAGTACGTGTGGGCGGTGCGGACGTTGAGGGCGTCGGCGGCGCGCCGGGACATGTTCTCCGACAGGCCCCAGGTGCGCAGTACGCCGTCGGCGGTCTCGTGGGAGACCATCACGGCGGGGACGCGGGCACGGCGGGCCCACCGTCCTGTCCACCGCAGCGTCGTACGGTCGGAGACCTCCAGGCGGTCGGGCGCGAGCTCCTCCAGGAGGGCCGCGACCCGCCGCTTGTCGAGCAGCACGCGGTAGCCGCCGGTGCCGGGCAGCATCGGGCCGGGCAGGGTGATCACCCGGCCCTGCTCGGTCTCGCAGTCGCTGTACTTCTCGCCCGGCACGATGAGGACGGGGTCGTGCCCCGCCAGCTTGAAGCCCTTGCCGAGCTCGCGCAGGGCGGTGCGCAGCCCTCCGGAGGCGGGGGCGACGAAGTTCGCCAGCCGGACGATCCGAAGCGAGGTGTTCATGCCACCACCGCCGGCCTCCGCGCCTTGAGCACGGCCTCGTAGTGATCGATGAGCTGGTCGCCGATGGCCGCCCAGGTACGGCCCTCGACCGTCGCCCGCCCGGCGGTGCCGTACACGGTCCGCAGCGCCGGGTCGGCGACCAGGGACCGCACGGCGTCCCGTACGGCGTCGGCGTCGCGCGGCGGCACCAGCAGGCCGGTGCGGCCGTGGTCGACCAGATCGAGCGGACCGCCCGCGGCCGGTGCGACGACGGGCACACCGCTGGCCATGGCCTCCTGCACGGTCTGGCAGAAGGTCTCGAACGGACCCGTGTGGGCGAAGACGTCGAACGAGGCGAAGATCCGGGCGAGATCGTCGCCGCCGCGGCGGCCCAGGAAGACCGCGCCGGGCAGCGCCTCGGCGAGCGCGGGCTGGCTCGGCCCGTCGCCGACGATGACGACCTTGACGCCGTCCAGGCCGCACACGCCGGAGAGCAGCTCGATGTGCTTCTCCGGGGCGAGCCGTCCGACGTAGCCGACGATGACCTCGCCGTTCGGGGCGAGTTCGCGGCGCAGCTTCTCGTCGCGGAGCTCGGGGCGGAAGCGGGCGGTGTCCACGCCGCGTGCCCACAGCCGGAGCCGGGGAACGCCGTGGGCCTCCAGGTCGTTCATGGAAGCGCTGGAGGGGACGAGGGTGAGGTCGGCGGCGGAGTGGACGGACCGTATGCGCCGCCAGGCTGCGGCCTCGCCGGCGCCCATGTAGGTGCGGGCGTAACCGGCCAGGTCGGTCTGGTAGACGGCGACGGCGGGGATGCCGAGCCGGGCGGCGGCGGCCATACCGCGTACGCCGAGGACGAAGGGGCTGGCCAGGTGCACGACGTCGGGCTGGTGCTGGATCAGCGCGGCAGCCAGGCGCCGGCTCGGGAGCGCGACCCTGACCTGGGGATAGCCGGGGAGCGGGAGGGAGGGGACATGGACGACGGGGCAGGGCGCCATGGAGGCGGCTGCCTTGTTCCCGGGAGCGGGAGCCGGTGCGACGACGAGGGGAGCGTGACCGCGATCGACGAGGTGTCGGGCGGTCTGGAGCGCGCAGTGGGCCACGCCGTTCACATCGGGGGGAAAGGATTCGGTCACGATGACGACACGCATACCGGTGTTGTCGCCGCACCGGACGTGGCCGCGTCAAAGTGGATCTTTCCGAACGACAAACGTCCCATGAGCGTTCCGCTGCGCACCCGAGCGGGTCAGATCGCGTCCATGCGCGCCTGACCCGCAGGTCATCGGGTGTTCACCCGGCGGGCGGTTCTCCCCGAGATTCACAGCGTGCGCACATGTCCCGCCCGATGATCAGCCGACCGTCGGGGCCGGTGATCAGCCGACGGTCGGGTCCGGTCCGATCCGGCTGCGTACGGCCGTCTGCACCTCGGCCTCCTCGGCCGGGTCGGCGGCGAGCCGGCGCAGTCGCTCCACGACGCGCGTGTCCCCGGTCTCGGCGTGCCGGGCGGCGATCTCGCGGGTGGTCTCCTCGCAGTCCCAGAGGCACTCGACGGCGAATCCGGACGGGAAGGAGGGATCGGTGGCGGCCAGGGCGCGGGCCGTACGGCCGCGCAGGTGGGAGGAGGCGGTCTCCCGGTAGATGTGGCGCAGCACCGGGGCGGCGCAGGCGATGCCGAGGCGTCCGGTGCCGTCGACGAGGGTCCACAGGGTCGGGGCGTCGGGACCTTCGCCTCGTACGGCCTCACGCAGGGCCGCGAGGACGAGGTCCTTGTCCTCGGCTCCGCCCCGGCAGGCGAGCATGCGTCCGGCGGCGGCACCCAGCGGATCGGGCCGTCGGGCCCAGCCACGCGCACGGTCGACGGCGGCGATACTGCGCATACGTTCGAATGCGTCGACGGCAGCTTCCACGACGGCGGGCGAGCCGGTGATCACGGCCGCCTCGATCAGGTCGAGGGCTTCCGGATCGTTGCTGTCGGCCAGGTACCGCAGAGCCGTGCAGCGGGCTCCGTCGGTGCCGTCCTTGGCGGCGGCGACGATCTCGGGCCGGTCCTCGGGACCCGCGACGGCGACGAGGCACCGCGCGGCGGGCACATACAGCGCGGCACCGCGCTCGAAGCCCTGCTGGGCCCACTCGAAGACCGCCTGCACGCTCCACCCCGGACGGGGCCCGGTAGGTCGCATCTGGCGTTGCCAGCGGTCGAAGCAGCCGGCCTCCTGAGCGGCACGCACACGCGTGGCGATCGATTCACGCGGATCCTCGGCCCACAGGCGCCACGGCCGTGGCTCAAAAGCATCGCGTACGGCGGCGGCCAGCTCGGCCTCGCCCTCGGGATCGGCCGGGAAACGCGCCAGGACGGGCGCCGCCAGAGCGCGCAGCCCGGCGTCGTCGTCCCTGAGCGCCAGTTCGTCCAGCGCCCAGGCCCAGCTGGAGCCCGAGGCGGCGTACCTGCGCAGCAGTTCCAGGGCGTCCCGCCTGCCGTAGGAGGCCAGATGACCGAGGACGGCGAGGGCCAGCCCGGTGCGTGACTCGTCGGTGTCGAGGGCGTCCTCGACGTCGAAGAGGTGCGCCTCGATCTCGTCCAGCTCGCCGTTCAGGTCGAGGAAGAGACGGGCGTAGTACAGGGAGCGGTTCTCCACCTGCCAGTCGTGGCGGGGGTCCCGCAGCACACAGTGGTTCAGGGCCGCGAGCGCCTCGGCGCGCGGGGCGGTGAGCGCGTGCAGCGTGCCGTCGCCGCGGCCCCGCTGGAGCAGGCCGAGCAGCGTACCGCTGGGCGCTATGACCGGTTCGAACATGGGAAACAGCCTCACATCAAGCGTCGACGCAACCGGGGTTCTTGCTTCACCTGGCCGCGTGACAACACGTCGGGGCGCCCGCCGTTTCCTGCTTGCTGTAGACCATTTTCCTCTGCCTCTCGTCAGTGGCCCATGCGGACCGCATCACGGTCCGCGTGGTGCGGCAACACCTGCCCAGCCATCGCGTCCGTGAATCACGACGTCATGATGACTCGGCACTTACATCTGCCGCGACCGAAATTTCGGCGGCCCTGTACCGCCTCCCCCGTTTTCTGTGTTTTCGCTGGTCAGCGAAGTCGGATCAGTGTGCGCCGAACAGTTCGAGCAGTTCCGTCTTGCCGAACATCCGGGCCGTGTCGACGGCCGAGGGGGTCCCCTCGGCCGGGTCGGCACCGCCGTCCAGAAGAGCCTTGATCACTTCCGTCTCACCCTTGAAGACGGCACCGGCGAGTGGTGTCTGGCCTCGGTCGTTGACACGGCCCGCCTCGGCGCCCCGGGCGAGCAGGGCGCGCACCGCGTCGGAGTGGCCGTGATAGGCGGCGAGCATCACGAGCGAGTCGCCGCGGTCGTTGGTGAGGTTGGCCGGAACCCCCGCGTCGACATACGCCACGAGCGCCTCGGTCTGCCCCTGCCGGGCCAGATCGAAGATCTTGGTCGCCAGCTCCACGACCTCGGGGTCGGGGGCTTCAGTCATCGGCCGGACCGCCTCTCACTACGAACACGGGGACTGCAGGGGAACTACGGGAACTGCGGTGAGCACGGGTACGGCCGGCGAGCGGTGTCGTCCGTACGAGTGATTCGCCAGGGTACTGGCTCGCGCCACACATGACCCGTCGCGCCCGCGGCAAAGATCATCGCAGACACGGGCCGACGCGACACCCAAGCCCATCCGCCTCAGGACACTCCGCCAACCGAGGGAAATCCGCCGGATTTCACCCAGTTGCACCTTTTATCGTATGGATACATCCTGTGAGCCTGGAAGTACTCATGGTGACTGTCCCCACAATCCAGGAGCACTCACATGATCCTCTCGATCTCTGGCGTCGTTCTGCTCGGCATCGTCGTCTTCATCTTCTTCCGCAAGGACGGACTGAAGGCGTCGCACGCCCTGATCTCGGCCCTGTTCGGCTTCTATCTGGCGAGCACGGCCATCGCCCCGAGTATCAAGGCCGGCGGCGAGAGCCTGGCGAGCCTCCTCGGCGGCATCCAGTTCTGACGCCGTACTCCCGCCCGTACGCACCTGTAGGAGACAGCAGTGGCCCGCCGCCCCCTCCCCCGCATCCTGAGCACAGGCAGCTCGCAGATCGCCCGGAGCCGGGAGCTGGCCCGGACGCAGTTCGCCCGCAGCCGGGAGCTGGCCCGGACGGCGTCCGACAGCGCCTCTGACGTCCTCCACCCGCTGATCACGATCACCCGCGGTCTGCGCCGGCTGGCCTCGGCCGGGCGGCGCAAGTGGGCGGACACGCCCAAGGACAGGCGCGGCATGCTGCTGTTCCTGGTGGCCTCGGTGGTCATGGTCGTGGCGCTCGTTCCGTACGGCCCGCTGCTCGCCGTCATCACCCTGATGGCGGCGGCGGCCTGGCAGGGCCGGGACCGCGGGCCGTCGGAGCCGGAGGGCCCCGACGAGTCGCAGACGGAGCGGCTGAGGTCGCTGTACGAGGCACTGGTCCCCTACTTCTCCGCCGCCGAGGACCCGGCACCGCTGTACGCCCACGGCGGCGAGTGGGAGAAGGCCTTCCCGGAGTACGAGTTCGACGGCACGGGACGCATCAGCGGGCTGCTGATCCGCTACCCGGCCTACTTCACCGACGGCGAGGCGGAGTGCCGCGCGCGGATCGAGCACCTGCTGACCGCGAAGTCCGGCCGTGGCCGGGAGTACCACTTCACCTGGGACGAGGAGGGCAACGAGCTCACCGTCACCGTCCTCGCGCCGCTGCCCACCGACATCGCCGCCCAGCGTTTCGTCACGGCCCCCGGCGAGACGGTCCTCGGCTTCACCGACCCCACCCTGGTGCACCGCACGCTCCCGCTCACCCACGGCGTGGAGCAGCGCGATGTACCGCCGGTGGTCTGGCGCACCGGCATCCGCTCCACCGAGCCCCACCTGCTGGTCGTCGGCCAGCCCGGCAGCGGCACCTCGACCCTGCTGCGCTGCGTCGCCCTGCAGGCCCTGCGGTACGGCGACGTCGTCATCGTCGAGGGCGGCAGCACCGGCGAGTACGCCTGCCTGATCGGGCGCGACGGCGTGCTGTCCGTCGAGTGCGGGCTGGCCGGGGCGCTGGCGAGCCTGGAGTGGGCGGCGACGGAGACGGAGCGGCGCCTGATCGCCGTGAACCGGGCCCGTCAGGCCGGCAACCCGCCGCCCGACGACACCAGACGCCCGCTGTGGATCCTCCTGGACCGCCCGACCGCGTTCACCCACCTCGCCGCGGCGGACCACCGCAAGGACCCCCAGTCCCTGCTCCAGGTACCCCTCCGGCACGGCCGCGCGGCGAACGTCACGGTGGTAGTGGCCGACCAGTGGGACGCCTTGGACACGCTCAGCGACGCCGTACGGCAGCACACGCGCGCGCGTGTCGTGCTCGGCCCCGCCACGGCCCAGCAGCTGGAGTCCGTCCTCGGCGCTCCCCCGCACACCACCCCGGTCACCGACGTCCCACCCGGCCGCGGCTACGCCCGCCTCGGCACGGGCCCGGTCCACCGTCTCCAGGTCCCGGCGACCCCGGACCCCTACGACGACGCCACCAGCGACGCCCACCGCCAGGCCGTGCTCGACCTGCTGCCGGAGCGGACGACGCCGGTGGAGGCGGAGTCGCTGGGCAGGGTGGAGAAGGTGGAGAAGGCGCAACAGGACACAGAGCCGGTGCCCGAGCCGGAGCCGGTGCCGGCGGATGCAGTGGTCGCCGAGACGTCGTAGCAGTCACGGCAGCCAGTGCTGCCGCGGCGAGACAGGCGGCACCCGGCCGACGCGGGTCGAATGCCCCCCCGCATCGGCTCCCACTCCGCTCACGCCACGAACGACCACGCAGTCCCCGCAGCACCGCAGTCGGCAGTCGGCGGTCCCGCGTGGCAAGAAGCGGCACCCAGCCGACGCGGGTTGGGCGACGCCCCACCCCGGCGCCGCCCCGATGTCGGGCCCACCCCCACATCGCCCCCCACCCCGCTCACGCCACGAACGACCGCACCGACTCCCCGTTCCCGCTGGCCCCGCTCTCCACCAGCCGAGCCGCCGCGGCCAAGCGCGCCGCGGCCTCCTCGGCCACCGCGCCCCCCACGGTGAACGGCAACCGCACATACCCCTCGAAAGCCCCGTCCACCCCGAACCGAGGCCCGGACGGCACCCGGACCCCCACCCGCTCGCCCACCTCGGCGAGCCGCGAGCCCGACAGTCCCCCGGTCCGCACCCACAAGGTGAGCCCGCCCGCCGGCACCTCGAACTCCCACTCGGGCAGCTCCCGCCGCACGGCCGCCACGAGCGCGTCCCGGTTCTCCCGGGCCTGTCCCCGCCGCACCTCCACGGCCTGCTCCCAACCCCCGGTGCCGAACAGCCAGTTCACAGCCAGCTGCTCCAGCACAGGCGTGCCCAGATCGGCGTACGCGCGCGCGGCGACCAGGCTGCGGATCACATCCGGAGCCGCCCGCACCCAGCCGATCCGCATCCCCGCCCAGAAGGCCTTGCTGGCCGATCCGACCGTGATCACGGTCGACCCGGCGGGGTCGAAGGCGCACACCGGCCGCGGCATGTCGAGACCCTCGTCGAGCCACAGCTCGCTCATCGTCTCGTCGGCGACCAGCACCGTCCCCGCCGACCGGGCCGCGTCCACCAGCCGCCGCCGCTGGTCCTCGTCGGCCAGCGCGCCGGTCGGGTTGTGGAAGTCGGCGACGACATAGGCGACCCGGGGCGCCGCCTCCCGCAGCACCTGCCGCCACCGGTCCAGATCCCAGCCGGCCAGCCCCTCCGCCATGGCGACGGGCACCAGCCGGGCACCCCCCTCCCGCATCAGCTGGAGGATGTTGGCGTACGACGGCGACTCGACCGCGATCCGCTCACCGCGCCCGGCGAACAGATGGCAGATGGCGTCGATCGCGCCCATCGCCCCGGTCGTCACCATGATCTGCTCGGGCATGGTCGGGATCCCGCGCGCCGTGTACCGTTCGGCGATCATCGACCGCAGCGCGGGCAGCCCGGCCGGATAGTCGCCGTGGGTGTGGGCGTACGGCGGCAGCTCCTCCAGGGCGCCCTGCACGGCACGGGTCAGCCACGGCTCGGGCGCCGGCAGCGCCGCACAGCCGAGGTCGATCATCGAGCCGAGCGCCTCGGGCGGCAGCGGCTCAAGACCGCGCGCGGGCAGCGGGTTCCCGGCCGGTACGGCGGTCCAACTCCCGGCCCCGCGCCGGGACTCCAGGAACCCTTCGGCGCGCAGCGCCTCGTACGCGGCGGCCACGGTCGTACGGCTCACGGACAGCGCGAGGGCCAGCTCACGCTCGGCGGGCAGCCGGGCGGCGACCGGAACACGGCCCTCCAGCACGAGCAGCCGAATGCCGTCGGCCAGCGCCCGGTACGCCGGCGGGCGCTTGGTGCCGGGGCCGGCGGGGCGGTCCTGCTGTGAGGTGAGGAGCCGGGCGAGCTGCGCGGCACCTACCGCCGAAGTCCACTGCGCCATGTTTTCCAGTCCACCTTCCCCGAATTGGCCATGGAGGGCGATGCATTCCAAGCCACAGGGTGTCATGCATCAGTCCACTACCACCACAGGGGGCACGTTTTGTCCACGCAGGGGCATCCCGCGAAGCGGCTCACGCAGGGGCATCTCACACGACGGCTGTCACAGCTGTACGCCGGACTCGCGCTGTACGGCGCGAGCTCGGCGCTGCTCGTCGAGGCGGGCCTGGGCCTGGAGCCCTGGAACGTGCTGCACCAGGGCCTCGCCGAGCTCACCGGCCTGACGATCGGCGTCGTGTCGATCTTCGTGGGGGCGGCCGTGCTGCTCCTGTGGATCCCGCTGCGCCAGCGCCCCGGCCTCGGCACCGTCTCCAACGTCTTCGTGGTCGGCATCGCCATGGACGGCACGCTCGCCCTGGTCCCCGAGGCGCACTCCCTGGCCGTACGGATCCCCCTCCTCCTGGCCGGCATCGTGCTCAACGGCGTGGCCACCGGCCTCTACATCGCCGCCCGCTTCGGACCGGGTCCCCGGGACGGCCTCATGACCGGTCTGCACCAGCGCACCGGCCGCTCGGTCCGGCTGATGCGTACAGCCGTCGAGATCGCGGTCGTCGCCACCGGCTTCGCGCTGGGCGGCACGGTCGGCGTCGGCACCGTCCTCTACGCCCTGTCCATCGGCCCGCTCGCCCAGCTGTTCCTACGGGTGTTCGCCGTCCCCGCGGCATCCGACGGCAGCACGGTCGTTGCCACCGGGCAACCCCGGGGAGCGATACTGCGTCCGTGAGCACCACGCGGATACGCCACCCCTATCTCGACCACCCCGGCCCCATCCCGTTCGCCCACCGGGGCGGGGCGGCGGACGGTCTGGAGAACACCGTGCTGCAGTTCCGGCGCGCGGTCGACCTGGGCTACCGGTACATCGAGACCGACGTCCACACCACGCGCGACGGCAAGATCGTCGCCTTCCACGACTCGACGCTGGACCGGGTGACGGACGGGGCGGGCCGGATCGCCGACCTGCCCTGGGCAGACGTACGGGACGCGCGCGTGGCGGGCAAGGAGCCGGTGCCGCTCTTCGAGGAGCTCCTGGAGACCTTCCCCGACGCACGCTGGAACGTCGACCTCAAGGCGGAGCCGGCGCTCCACCCCTTCCTGGACCTCATCGAGCGCATGAATGCCTGGGACCGCATCTGCGTGGGCTCCTTCTCCGAGGCCCGCGTCATCCGCGCCCAGCGCCTGGCCGGACCGCGCCTGGCGACGTCGTACGGCACCCGGGGTGTCCTCAATCTGCGGCTGCGCTCCTGGGGTGTGCCGGCCGCGCTGCGCCGTTCGGCCGTCGCCGCCCAGGTTCCCGAGGCGCAGTCCGGCATCCAGGTGGTGGACCACCGCTTCGTACGGGCCGCCCACGCGCTCGGGCTCCAGGTGCACGTGTGGACCATCAATGATCCCGATGCGATGCACCGGCTCCTGGACCTGGGAGTCGATGGCATCATGACCGATCACATCGACACGTTGCGCAAGGTCATGGAGGACCGGGGCGTCTGGGTCTGACCCTGTCGCCGGCTCCGCCCTCGCGCGGGATCTTCACGGGGAAGCGAGGGGCGCGGGGTGGGCATCGACACCGTGCGGACGGAGGCCGCGGACGACGCCGGGGGCCGCCGCCGCGAGCAACGCGGCTGGTACTTCTACGACTGGGCGTGCTCCGTCTACTCGACGAGCGTGCTCACCGTGTTCCTCGGCCCCTATCTGACGTCGGTCGCCGAGGAGGCGGCGGACGCGGACGGGTTCGTCCACCCCTTGGGCATCCCGGTGCGCGCCGGGTCCTTCTTCGCGTACTCGGTGTCCCTGTCGGTGATCGTCGCCGTCCTGGTGATGCCCCTGGTGGGCGCGGCGGCCGACCGCACCGGCCGCAAGAAGCCCCTCCTCGCGGCCTCCGCCTACCTGGGGGCCACCGCCACCACCGCCATGTTCTTCCTCGGCGGCGACCGCTACCTCCTCGGTGGCCTCCTGCTGATCGTCGCGAACGCGGCCCAGTCGGTCGCGATGATGCTCTACAACTCCTACCTCCCGCAGATCGCCCCGCCCGAGGAGCGCGACGCGGTCTCCTCCCGGGGCTGGGCCTTCGGCTACGCGTCGGGCTCGCTGATGCTGATCGTGAACCTGGTCCTGTACCTGGCCCACGACTCCTTCTCAGTCTCCGAGGGCACGGCCGTCCGTATCTGTCTCGCGTCGGCCGGACTGTGGTGGGGCGGCTTCGCGATCATCCCGCTACGACGCCTGCGCGACCGCCGGTCCACGAGCGCGGAAGCCGGGAAGGAGCCGGGCGGGAAGGAGCCGGGTGCGCCGGAGCCGGGCGGGAAGCGACCGAGCGCCATGGGCTTCCGGCAGCTCGCCGCCACCGTCCGCGACATGCGCCGCCACCCCCTGACGCTCGCCTTCCTCCTCGCCTACCTCATCTACAACGACGGCATCCAGACGGTGATCTCCCAGGCGTCGATCTACGGCTCCGAGGAGCTGGACCTCTCCCAGTCCACCCTCATCGTCGCCGTCCTGCTGGTCCAGGTGCTGGCGGTGGCGGGCGCGCTGGCGATGGGGCGGCTGGCCCGGACCTACGGCGCCAAGCGGACGATCCTCGGCTCACTGGTGGCGTGGACGGTGGTGCTGGCGGCCGGGTACTTCCTGCCGGCCGGGGTCCCGGTGTGGTTCTTCGTGCTGGCGGCCGGCATCGGGCTGGTCCTGGGCGGCAGCCAGGCCCTGTCCCGGTCGCTGTTCTCCCATCTCGTCCCGCCGGGCAAGGAGGCCGAATATTTCTCGGCGTACGAGATGAGCGACCGCGGTATGAGCTGGCTGGGCCCGCTGCTGTTCGGGCTCACCTACCAGCTGACCGGAAGTTATCGGGACGCGATCATCTCGCTCGTGGCCTTCTTCGTCATCGGGTTCGCCCTGCTCGCGAGGGTTCCGGTGCGGCGGGCGATCAACGACGCGGGCAATCCGGTGCCACCGACGATTTAGCGTTCCGAGCGAAAGGGCGGTAGTGTACGCGTTTGGCCTGCCAGGCGTACCGTTACTGCGCGTCAAAGATGCCGAAACGCTGGGTCACATCTGCTAGCAGATGTGACAAACCGGGCGCCGGTGGGTACGACATTGGTCAGCAAGGCTGCGGCTACGACGGCGACGCATCACCCGGAACGGGACACCGATCGGGAATCTTTACCGCCGACCGGACGTTGACCGGATGACGACGACAGCGACACCTGTCCTGTGGGCGACAAGCCCGGGAGGCACGATTCATGAGTGAGCGAGCTCTTCGCGGCACGCGCCTCGTGGTGACCAGCTACGAGACGGACCGCGGCATCGACCTGGCCCCGCGCCAGGCCGTGGAGTACGCATGCGAGAAGGGGCACCGGTTCGAGATGCCCTTCTCGGTCGAGGCGGAGATCCCGCCGGAGTGGGAGTGCAAGGTCTGCGGGGCCCAGGCACTCCTCGTGGATGGCGACGGCCCTGAAGAGAAGAAGGCCAAGCCCGCGCGTACGCATTGGGACATGCTGATGGAGCGGCGTACCCGCGAGGAACTCGAAGAGGTCCTTGAGGAGCGACTTGCTGTTCTCCGGTCCGGGGCGATGAACATCGCAGTTCATCCCCGGGACAGCCGCAAGTCAGCCTAGGTCCCTGCGCGCGGCTTGGGTGGATTTACCAGGCACCGCGTGTAACCGCGGGCGCCGTACGTGAACGTGACGTACGGCGCCCGCGGTTTGCTGTGCCCAAAAAGCCCGAAAAGCAAAAAAAGAGACCCGGCGCTCAGTGGCGCCGGGCTTCCGCGATGTCAGCGCGTCAACGCGTCAGCGGCGGCACAGGGCCCTGCGGCTCGTCCCCCGGCTGGTCCCTGACGACCTCACCCGGCACGATCTTGCCGTCGGGGCGATGGATGCGCGCCTGCTGGAAGGCATCGCCGAACGAACCGGCGCTCGCCGCCCGGAGCTTTCGGTCGACGGTCCGCTCCGCATAGCGGCTCAGGGTCTTCTGGACCGGCGGGATCAGCAGGATCAGCCCCAGCGCGTCCGAGACCAGACCGGGCAGCATGATCAGCAGGCCGCCCAGCATCATCAGACCGTTGCCGCCGCCGCTCTCCGGGGTGCCGCCGCGTTGCAACGCCTCGTTCAGGGCCTGGAAGGCGCGTCGGCCCGCCCGCTTGACGACCACCGAGCCGAGCACGAGGCCGCCGAGCAGCAGCAGGAACACCACGAGCCCGCTCGTCGCGTCCGCGACCACGGTCAGCAGCCAGATCTCCAGCACCAGCCACGCGGCGACGCCCAGCGGCAGGAAGGTACGCAGCCGGGAGCGCCGGGGCCGGGCGGGATAGGTGGGGGTCGGTGCGCCAGTCGTCATGCGTCCAGTGTGCCTGGGCCCGGCTCAGAGCGGGATAAGGGCAAGACCGGCGCCGTCTGTGCGGATGTGGGCCCGCGGCTGTGAACGCCGCTGCGACGACCGCTGCTACGACGACCGCTGCCGCGATGCCGACGACGGCTTCGAGCGGCGGGCCATCAGCTTGCCCACCCGCTCCTGCGCGCCCCACGACGTGACCCGCCACAGCGCCTCGACCAGGATGTCGCGACTCATCTTCGAGTCACCGAGTTCGCGCTCGACGAACGTGATCGGCACCTCGACCACATGGAAGCCGGCCTTGACCGCACGGCGGGCGAGGTCGACCTGGAAGCAGTAGCCCTGGGAGGCGACGTCGGCGAGGCCGAGGCCCTCCAGGGTCTCGCGGCGGAAGGCGCGGTAGCCGCCGGTGATGTCCCGCAGCGGGAGATCCAGCGCGAGCCGGGAGTAGAGGCTGCCGCCGCGGGAGATGAACTCACGGGACTTCGGCCAGTTCACCACCCGGCCGCCCGGTACCCAGCGCGAGCCGAGGACCAGGTCGGCTCCCTTGAGGGCGGTCAGCAGGCGGGGCAGTTCCTCGGGCTGGTGGGAGCCGTCGGCGTCCATCTCGATCAGGACGCCGTAGCCCTTCTCCATGCCCCAGCGGAAGCCCGCGAGGTAGGCGGCGCCAAGGCCTTCCTTGCCCTTGCGGTGCATGACCTGGACCTGGTCGTCCTCGGCGGCCAGTTCGTCGGCGAGCTTGCCGGTGCCGTCGGGGCTGTTGTCGTCGGCCACGAGCACATGCGCCTCGGGCACCGCCTTGCGGACCCGGCCGACGATGCTCTTGATGTTCTCCGCCTCGTTGTAGGTCGGAATGATCACCAACGCCGTGCCGAGCGGACCGAACCGCTTTCCCCGGTCCTGTGCCGCGAGGTCCCCGTCGCCGTCGTTCACTGCTGCCCCTTCACATCCGTACGCAGACGTCCACCATAGTGGGCGCTGCCTGGGCTGACGCGACAGCACGTTCGTATGGTGGTGTCGATTCCACAAGAGCGGGGTAAGGCTGGGTTTTCCGGGGCCGGTTCGGGACCGGTCGACACCGGTACGTCGCTTTCGCACCCTGTACCGAGGTTCGCGCCTTCTGCGGATGGGGGCCCGGCGCCCTTCGGGCCGACCTGGGACCCGCTGGCTGCGGATCGACCGAAAGCCGTTGTCTACTGAGCGCCCGGGCCCCACCCGGGTCACACCTCCCCGATCGGCCGCGACGTTCCGTCGTCGCCGCGCGGACGCTGAGCCTGGCTCCCAGTGGCGGTGCCCGGTGCGGCACACCGTCCCTGACCCAGCGGCGTTGCGACGGGTTCCCGGAAGTTCCGCGGTGGCCCGGTCGGGCGTCCGGTGGTGGACTCGGCCGAACCTACCGGCCCCGGGCCTCCGCCTGTCAACAGCCGTTTGACCTGCGGGTCTTCGCCCAATTCGCTGGTCAGCGCGGAGGATGCGCAGGTCGCACGCCGGGGTGGTGCGCGACGATCGGACGCGCGCCACCCCGGGAGATCACTCGCCCGGCCGTACGAAGACCGTTCGTCCGCCCACCACCGTGCGCAGGCAGACCGGGAGCTCACGGCCCGGGCTCAGGTCGGGCAGGCCGGGGGTGCCGGAGCGGGGGTCGGTGGACCAGCGCGCGACCCGGTCGTCGGGGGCCTGGACCACGAGTTCGTCGGTGCGCCACACGGCGTAGTCGGCGGGCGCGCCGGGCACCAGGACGCCCGCGTCGTCGCGGCCGATCGCCCGCCAGCCGCCGCGCGTGTGCGCCGTGAACGCGGCGCGCACGGAGACCCGGTGCCCGGGCGTGCGGTGGAAGGCGGCCGCGCGGACCGTGCCCCAGGGGTCGAGGGGGGTGACCGGGCTGTCCGAGCCGAAGGCGAGCGGGACGCCGGCGCGCAGCAGGGCCGCGAAGGGGTTCAGGGTGCGGGCCCGCTCGGCGCCCAGGCGCTGGGCGTACATGCCGTCCTCGCCGCCCCACAGCGCGTCGAACGCGGGCTGGACGGAGGCCGTCAGCCCCAGCTCGGCGAAGGCCGCGACGGTGTCCGGCGTGAGCATCTCGGCGTGCTCGACGCGGTGCCGGGCGGCGCGCACACGGGCCAGGCCGAGCTTCTCGGCGGCGGCGCGCACGCCCTCCACGACGGCGGTCACGGCGGCGTCGCCGATCGCGTGGAAGCCCGCCTGGAGGCCGGCCTCGGTGCAGGCGACGACATGGGCGGCGACGGCGGCCGCGTCCAGGTAGGCGGTGCCGGTGTGGGCGGCGTCGGCGTATGGCTCGTGCAGACAGGCGGTGTGCGAGCCGAGGGCGCCGTCGACGAAGAGGTCGCCGGCCGCGCCGATCGCGCCCAGCTCGCGCGCCCTGGCGATCCCCTCCTCGCCGGGCTCGGCCCAGTAGCCGACGACCCGTGGGCCGGGCTCCTCGGCGGCCAGGCGCAGCAGCCCGGCGAAGTCGTCCTCGCTGGAGATGTCCGGCCCACCGCACTCGTGGACGGTGCCGATGCCGAGCGAGGCGGCCCGGGCGAGGGCGGCGCGCTGGGCCTCGATGCGCTGAGCGGGCGTGATGGAGGCCAGCGCGGTGGCGCGTACGGCGTGATGGGCGTCGGCGACGAGCGGCCCGTCGGCCGCGGTGAGATCACCGGGCGCCATGTCCAGCAGTGCCGTGGTGACGACCGCCGAGTGGACGTCGATGCGGGACAGATACAGAGGACGGCCCCCGGTGGCCTCGTCGAGCTCGGCGCGCGTCGGAGGGCGGCCACCGGGCCAGCGGGCGGCGTCCCAGCCGTGACCGAGGAGGACGCGGTCGTCCGGCCGGGCGGCGGCGAAGTCCCGGACGAGAGCGAGCGCCGCCTCCAGGGAGGGCGCGCCGGACAGGTCGAGCCCGGTCAGGGCGAGGCCTGTGGCGGTGGTGTGCACATGCGCGTCGGTGAACGCCGGGGTGACCAGCGCACCGTCCAGATCGACGACCTCGTCGACGCCCTCGGCAAAGGCATCGGCGGCCCCTTCGGACCCGACCCAGGCGACCTGCCCACGCTCCAGGACCATCGCGGTGGCGAAGGGATCCGCGGGACTGTGGACTTCCCCGCGGCGGAGGAGAACGGTCTGGGGCGGGGCGGAGGTGTCACTCATGGAGAACAGTCTCCCGCCTCCTGCCCAGGCCCTCCGGGCAGGGGTCGACCGCAACGCCGGAGGGGGAGCGAGGAACTGCGCGACCAGCCGCGAACCACCCGCGGCCAAGGGAAGTCCGGCGATCAGATCTTCGGCGGCCTGGCCTCGTACGGCGTGGACAGAACCACCGTCGTCCGCGTGGAAACCCCCGACAGCGACCGCACCCGGGCCAGCAACTCCTCCAGCTCGTGCGGGGTGGCCACCCGCACCTTGAGGATGTAGTTCTCGTCGCCCGCCACGCTGTGGCACGCCTCGATCTCCGGCACGTCCGCCAGCCGGTCCGCGATGTCGTCGGGGGCGCTTGGATCGAACGGCTTCACCGAGATGAACGCGGTCATGGGCAGCCCCACCGCCTCGGGGTCCACGACCGCGGCATAGCCACGGATGACCCCACGCTGCTCCAGCCGCCGCACCCGCTGGTGCACGGCCGACGTGGACAGGCCCGTAGCCTTGCCCAGGTCGGTGTAGCTCATCCGCCCGTCCTTGACGAGCAGCTGCACGATCTGTCGGTCCAGCTCCTCCATGGCGCAAGAACCTACAGGGCCGCTGATCTCCACGGATACCTGAGCGGCCCAGGTCATGCCCGGTTCGTGATGTGATCAGGGGGCGGCTGTGCGCCGGCCGGGGGACAAACCGGCCGCCACAGGCATCTGCGGGCGGCATGTGACGAACGCCACAGTCCCCGAACAGGCTCCGTGATGTGCCCGTGATTAACGCCGAGACCGGACGGGAAGTGCTTGCTGTGGTCGAGGCCGCAGTGCCGTCACGGCCCAGCCCGAGGGGGAGAATCCCATGCAGAGTCTTAAGCGCCCTGGTCGTACCGCGCCCAAGCGCCTTCAGCCGGTCGTCGAGCCCGCTCCGGAGGGCGTCGAACCCGACGACTTCGACGACGAAGAGCTCGACGCGTACGACACCTTCGAGATGTACCGGGTGATCTGCCCGGACTGCGCGCAGCCCATCGCCCTGCTGGCCGACGAGGAGGTCCTGCCGGAGCACGCGCTGTGCGCCTCACCGTGGAACCCCTTCGGCCTCACGGTCTGCGCCGGTACCGGCCGCAGGGCTTCCACCGCCCGCTCCGCCGACGACTCGGCGAAGCCCCACGAGCAGGACACGGCCCTGCTGTTGACGCTCCCTCAGGGGCTCGACTGGCGGACACAGCCCTTCTCGCACGTCGGCGGCCCGGGCTCGCGCCCGATGAGGGTCCCCGAGATGCGCCGCCAGGCCGCCTGAGCGCACGCCGGCCCGGTCGCGTCGCTCAATCCCAGTAGCTGCCCTGCACCATGGCTCGCAGGCTGCCGTGGTGCAGGATCAGTGTGTCCGGGTCCGCCGGGACGTCGACCTCGCCGAAGTGCGCCTGGCGGTAGGCGATCCGCAGCATCACCACGGCGTGTCGCAGAGCGGCGTACAGCGTGTGGAAGTCCATGTCACGCGGGGTGTGGCCGGTGAGGTCGGCATAGCGGGCCTCGATCCGGTCGCGGCGCAGGAAGTCGGGCAGCCCGCGCTGTCCGAAGCCGACCGTCAGGTCGTGGAAGAAGCGGTGCAGATAGACGGTCCAGCCGAGGTCGACCTCGCGCGGGGCCAGTGCCGCCATCTCCCAGTCGAGGACGGCCACGGGTTCGAAACCGTCGTAGACGACGTTCCCGATGCGCGCGTCGCCCCAGTTGAGCACGGACGGGCCCGGATCACGCGGCCAGAACTCCTCCAGGCGGTCGAAAGCGTCCTCGATGAGCGGTGAGCGGGCGAGTCCGTCAACCACCCATTCGTAGTACGCGCGTTGGGCCGTGACATGCCGCCGCAGTGCGTCCCCGTCACCCGGCAGGGTGAGGAACTCGGCCTTTTGCGGCGGGACTTGGTCGTGCAGCCGGGCCAGCAGTCCGACGGTGGCCGCCTCCAGGTGCTCGCGTTCCTCGTCGCTGGCGGCGTGCAGCCAGTTGCCCTCGTAGGTGTACGGCATGACGTCCGGCGGCACCCGCCCCTCGACGCGCTCCATGACGAAGAAGGGCGCCCCCAGCGGGCCGGGGTCCTCCTCCAGCCACAGCACCTTCGGCACGGGCACATCCGTGTGCTCGGCCACGAGGCGCATCGTCCGGTACTGCCGCGGCATGTCGTACACCGGGAACACCGTGTACGCCGCCGGGTCCGCCGCGAGCCGCAACGCACAGGCGCGCACCGGCGGTTCGGGGTGCTCGATGTCGAAGAGCAGGGTCTCGCTGGACATGCCGTTCGACTTGGGAGCGGTGACACCGACCGCCTTGGCGCCGGGCAGCCGGGTGTCGAGCCAGGCGGTGAGGCGGCGGGTGATCTCGTGCGGGTCGCGGGTGGTGGTGCGAGGTCGTGGTGCCGTCGCTGCCATGGCGCGAACCCCCTACGGTGCGGCCGACTCGAAGTCCGTGAACCCGCTCGGCGTGTGCCGCCCGAACGAGCCGTGCTCGAAGATCCCGTGGCCGACCCTGCCGTCCAGCCGGAAGCGGGCGGCGTGGTCGGTGACCCCGTAGGCGGCCAACGGGTGGGCCGCGGTGAGGTCGTAGGTACGGCGGTCGGTCCAGCCGCGCCCCTGCCAGGTGCCGTGCTGCCAGTCGTCGGCGGGCGGATACCCGGCGCCGATGGCGAGCGGGGAGGAGGTGAGGACCTCCACCTCCAGTTCCTGCGGTTTGCGGACGTCGCCGAGGTGGATGAGGGCGCGTTCGGGGTGGCGGGTGCCCGAGCGGTAGCTGATCTCGGGCTGGGGCCAGCCGAGTTGGCGGTCGCGATGGCCGGGGCGGACCAGTGTCGCCTCGTTCAGCGTGCGGTGTCCGTCCGCGTCCTCCTGGACGATCACCATCAGGAACCGGTCGTCGAAGCGCACCGGACACCAGATCCAGTGGAAGCCCTCGGCCGGCCGCTCCTCGGCGAACCGCCCGCCCTCCTCCCCCGGTATCGGGCGCACGCCCCAGCTGCGGTCCCGCGTACCGGTCCACTCGCCCGGCGTGACCCGGAACTCCCGGCCGCCCGCGCGCACGACGCCCTCCACACCACCCGCCTGTACGAAGCGGCGCCCTTCGAGGCTGAGCCGGTCGCCGCGGCGCTGGACGTGGTGAGGCTCCCAGAGGGCGGGGAACTCCGCGGTCCAGGTGATGTCGTACGACAACGTGTCGTCGTCGCAGATCAGCCGCAGCCGGCGCAGCGGCTCCCCGACCTCGATGCGCAGCGGCCCGACGGCGAGCCGCATGCGGTCCTCGCCGAGCGCGTCCGACGCCCGCACCGCGTGCAGGGCGTCCCCCACACGCAGGGTCGCGTAGGCGTCGATCACCCCGACGTTGGGGTACACCCCGAGGCCCACGATCAGCAGGGCGCGGCCCTCGTGGTCGAGGACGTGGAAGATGCAGCGGTCGTAGGCGTTGCGGTCGCTGGTCGCGACGTACCTCATGGACAGGGGCGCCTGATGCACCGGGTACTCGTCGAGCGGTACGGGGCGGTCGTCGTCGGCCACGGCAAGCCTCCCTGGAGACGGCTGGGCTGACGGTACGTCAGACAGCGTCGGGTGGCCAGAGGGCGACCGGCGGGAGGGCCGGATACTCGCGAACTCACGCCCGAATCCCATGGGCGGTGACTTGTCCGCCTGCCTCCGCGTTGCCCTGGTATGCCCCCCACCTATTCAACGACCGGGCCACAGCGCCGCATCTTCGTTCCGCGACCCGCAGGAACGCTTCCGCCCGCGCCGCCGCAGCCGTCCGATCCGCCGATCTACCAGGATCTGATGCGCAAGTGGGCCGACCGGGGCCGGACCCTGCCCGGGCGCCATGATCCGGAGTGGATCGAACTCACGGCGCCACAGGTCAGGCGGGGGCAGTTCAGCGTCCTTCGGGACCTGCCAGGTGACGGGCGATGACCATCCGCTGAATCTGGTTGGTGCCCTCGACGATCTGCAGGACCTTGGCCTCGCGCATATAGCGCTCGGCCGGGAAGTCCGCGGTGTAGCCGTATCCGCCGAGAATCTGGACGGCGTCGGTGGTGACCTTCATCGCGGTGTCGGTGCAGTGCAGTTTGGCCATGGCCGCCTGCTTGGCGAACGGCCGGCCCGCGTCACGCAGCCGCGCCGCCGCCAGATACAGCGCGCGGCCCGCCTCTATCTGGGTCGCCATGTCGGCGAGCATGAAGCGCAGCCCCTGGAAGTCGGCGATCGGCTTGCCGAACTGCCGGCGCTCGGTCGCGTACGCCACCGCCTCGTCCAGCGCCGCCTGGGCCACGCCGATCGCGCAGGCCGCGATGCCGAGCCGCCCGGAGTCGAGCGCGGCCAGGGCGATGGCGAAGCCCTGACCCTCGTCGCCGAGCCGCCGGTCGTCGGAGACCCGCACGCCGTCGAAGTGGACCTGGGCCGTGGGCGAGCCCTTCATGCCCATCTTCTTCTCGGGCACCGCCGCGCTCAGCCCGGCCGCGTCGCCGGGCACCAGGAACGCGGTGATCCCGCGCGGGCCGTCCTCGCCGGTGCGCGCCATGACCGTGTAGAAGTCGGCGATGCCGCCGTGCGTGATCCATGCCTTGGTGCCGCTGATCACCCAGCCGTCGCCGTCCCCCATCGCCCTGGTCCGCAGGGAGGCCGCGTCCGACCCCGACGACGGCTCGGAGAGGCAGTACGCACCGAGGAGCCTGCCGCCGAGCATCGCGGGCAGGTGCTCGACCTGCTGCTGCTTGGTGCCGTAGGTGGCCAGGGCATAGGAGGCGAGGGTGTGCACGCTGACACCGAGGCCGACCGTGAGGCGGACCGCGGCGAGCTCTTCGAGGACCTGGAGGTAGACCTCGTACGGCTGGTCGCCGCCGCCGTACTCGGAGTCGTACGGCAGGCCGAGCAGTCCGGATTCGGAGAGCAGGGTGAAGACCTCGCGCGGGAAGCGTCCGGCGTCCTCCTCCTCGGCCGCGTTCGGGGCGATCTCGCGCTGCGCGATGTCGCGGACGAGCGAGATCAGATCCCGGGCCTCGTCCGTGGGCAGTTGACGGTCCACCGGCTGCGGGGCGCGGTCGGGCATGGCGACGCTCTCCTCCCTTTCGGGAATGTCGGCGGTCGCACGCCTTGGGTGGGGCGGCTCCGCCTGGTGTCTCGGGCGCTGGCCGGTACTCCGCTCCCGGGTCACGGAAGCTGCTGACCAGCGGCTCTGCGGTGAGTATGCCCGATCGAGGACATCGAGTCACCAGTTAACGACCGCTTACTCCAAGAAACTTTCCCCTTCTCCCCCGCTTCCCAAATTGGTCCGAACCATTGACCAATTGGTCTAGTCCTCCTAGCGTTTCGGTCCAACGCCTCTCCGCGTTCATGCCAATCGGCGTGCGATCCCCTCTGTCCTCTGCGAGGAGACACCCGATGCACACCCCGCTCCCCTCCCGCGCTCGCGGCCGCACCCTGCCGGCCGCCGCGTGTTCCGCCGCGCTCGGCGCCGCCCTGCTCGCCGGTGCCGGTACGGCGACCGCCGACCAGGACGGCCCGGACCAGGACGGTGCCCGCAGGGCGGCCGGCTCCAAGGTGGTCGGCTACTTCACCGACTGGGGCATCTACGACCGCCAGTACTACGTCAGGAACATCGAGACCTCCGGCTCGGCGAAGAAGCTCACGCACATCAACTACGCCTTCGGGAACGTCGTCGGCGGCAAATGCACGCTCGGCGACTCCTGGGCGGACACCGACAGGCCGTTCACCGCGGCCGAGTCCGTGGACGGCGTCGCGGACACCGCGGGCCAGTCCCTGAGCGGCAACTTCAACCAGCTGCGCAAGCTGAAGAAGCTGCACCCGAACCTCAAGGTGGTCTGGTCGTTCGGCGGCTGGAGCTGGTCCGGCGGCTTCGGCGAGGCGGCCAAGAACCCGGCCGCGTTCGCCCAGTCCTGCCACGACCTGGTCGAGAACCCCAAGTGGGCGGACGTCTTCGACGGCATCGACATCGACTGGGAGTACCCGGGCGCCTGTGGGCTGACCTGCGACACCAGCGGACAGGAGGCGTTCCCCGAGCTGATGAAGGCGCTGCGTGCCAAGTTCGGCAAGCGGGATCTGGTCACGGCGGCGATCACGGCCGACGCGAGCGAGGGCGGCAGGATCGACGCGGCGAACTACGCGGGCGCGGCCCGGTACGTCGACTGGTACAACCCGATGACGTACGACTACTTCGGCGCCTGGGCGGCCACCGGCCCCACGGCCCCCCACTCCCCGCTGCAGTCCTACCCGGGCATCCCGCAGCAGGGCTACAACACGGCCGCCACCATCGCCAAGCTCAAGGGCCTGGGCGTCCCGTCCTCGAAGCTGCTGCTCGGCATCGGTTTCTACGGCCGCGGCTGGACCGGCGTCACCCAGGCGGCCCCCGGCGGTACCGCCACCGGCCCGGCGAAGGGCACCTACGAGGACGGCTTCGAGGACTACAAGGTGCTCAAGCGGACCTGCCCGGCGACCGGCACGGTGGGCGGCACCGCGTACGCCAAGTGCGGCAACGACTGGTGGAGCTACGACACCCCGGCGACGATCGCGACCAAGATGCGGTTCAAGGACCGGCAGGGGCTGGGCGGCACCTTCTTCTGGGAGCTCAGCGGAGACACCGCGAACGGTGAGCTGATCAAGGCCATCAAGTAGCGGGATCCACGGGGGGCTTGGGGCGGAGGACCACGAGACCTCCGCCCCCTGCCGTGCTCCGGTTCAGTCGTCCCGTCGGGCCGGATCGGGGGTCTTGTAGGCGGGGTCGAGTTCCTCGATGGCGCGCATGGCGCCGCCCAGGGTCTTCACCAGCAGGTCGCGCATGGTGTCGCGGGGCAGCTCGGGGCGGTCGATCCAGTCGAGGGTGGCGCCCTCCACGCTGCACACCCAGGCCAGCAGGCCCATCCGGGCCAGCGGAGCGATGTCGGTGCGGCCGTACGCCCCCTCGGCGAGCGTCGCCACGATCGCCTCGCGCACCCCGTCCCGGATGGAGTGCACCTCGGCGTCGAAGCCGACGCCGCCGCTGACGATGGTGCGGAAGGCCGCCTGGTTGTGCTCGGCGTAGCGCAGATAGCTGTCGATGGTGCGATGGACCCGGTCCACCGGCTCCAGTTCGAGGCCGCCCGCCGCGAAGGTCACCAGGTCGGCGACGGAGTCCTCGATGATCGCCAGGTAGTAGCCGCGCTTGGACTGGAAGTAGTAGTAGATGAGCCCCTTGGCGACATGGGCCTGCCGGGCGATGTCGTCCATGGAGAGCGCGTCGTACGACGTGTCGGCGAACAACTTCCGCCCGATGGTGATGAGTTCGGCACGACGCGCCACCGAACGCTCGGTGCCGCGAGCCCGGGGACGGGCCGCTTCGCGCTGTTGACTAATATTCAATTTCGAACCCTGGATTCCAACGGGCGGCGGGACATCGGCAGTATGGCAGACCCGCATCAGCTGCTCGTTCGAGTCTGATCGACTCTGATGGGTTCGCTCGACATCGGGTCGGCATATGTCCGACCAAAGCATCGAGTGTGTGTCAGGTCACAACAGGCCGAGCTGGGTGACAAGCATCGCGACGACCACGACGAGGGTCCAGCCCATGACGTGCTCGACGATCTTCGGGCCGTCTCCCTCGGGGCCGCCGGTACGGACGCGGGCGGCGGTGGCAGAGTGCGCGGTCATACGCCCACCCTGCCACCGGGATCGGCTTCTGCGGCGGAGACCTTGCTCACAGCACCCCGACCGCGGCGAGCGCCGCACGCTGGCGCGGTGTCGGACAGGCCGGGAAGTACAGGTAGCAGACGCCTCCGGTGCCGGAGACGACCTTGCCCGAGGCGTTGTACCGCTTGGTCCGCAGCCAGATGTTCTCCCATTCGCGCCGCTTGTAGACGCGCCGCACCGCCTCGTTGCTCGGCGAGAACGGGTCGTTGGCGATCACGTCGCCGTCCGCGGTGAACCCTATGACGGTCATCAGATGCCCGGCGGTGCCGTACCCCGCCCCCGTCAGCTCCTCCTTCCGGAAGGACTGCGACGTTATGGCCGGGATGCCGGCCGCGATCAGCGTCTCCAGATCGGTGAGCGAGCCGAGCCGGGTCACGACGGCCCGGAGGTCCTCGAAGGTGGCCGCGTAGGCGGCGTTGAACGGCCAGTTCCCGCAGCCCTCGTACTGGTAGTCGAAGGTGAACCGGGCCGCGTGGCAGACCTGTGGGTCGGCGAACGACGGGTCGACCCAGGCCAGCTGCTCCGGGGTGAGGCGGCCGCCCCAGTACTCGATGATCATCTGCGAGGAGGTGGGGCTGCACCAGGCCTCGCCCCCGTTGTCGTACTCGGGGTACTGCCCGGTGTGGATCTCCTGCGAGTAGCGCGGGACGACCAGCTCGCGGGCGAGGCCGGGGGTGCTGGCCGGGACGGTGAAGCGGTCGGGGACGTCGGAGCCCATCGCGCCGACCCGCCACACCTTGGGCGTGAGCCGGGTGCCGGGCCTGCGGTAGAGGGTCAGCCGCAGCCGGTAGGAGCTGAGACGCAGCCCGGTGGCCGGGTCGTCGATGGCGAAGGTGTCCGTCCAGATGCTGCTCCTGCCGTCGCTCTGGTCGTCGACCGAGGTCCGCCTGATGTCCTGGTCGCCCGCCGCCCAGCGGCCCATCACGTACCACGGGGTGGCGGTGCCGTCGGAGTAGGTGCCCGCGAGCTCGATCAGGAGCCAGGTGCCGTCGGGGGTGTGCGCGTTCCAGGAGGCGATGGCCTCGGTCGCGGGGACGCCTAGCTCATGGACGGGGGACGTCCAGGTCGCGTACTCCCAGCGGGCGGTCCGCCCGGTGTGCGGGTCGGTGTAGTCGGTGGTGCCGGCGGGCCTGGCGATCACGAGGCCGGGGCGGGAGCCCGCGGCGGCGCGCGTCCCCTCGTGGGTCCCGCAGCGCCAGTCGGCGTACGTGGTCCAGGCGCGGTTGTCGACCGTACGGGCCGGGGTCGGAGCGGGGGGCACGGGATCGGCGGGGGCTTCGGCGCCGGTGTCGGCGGCGGCCGGCCCCGCGGTGCCGGCGACGGCTGCGGCTGCGGCGACCGCGGCAGCCAGAACGTTTCTCCGGGACGGCTGTTCGGCTCTGCTCATGGGCGCAAACCCCCAGGTCTCCGAGTCGGGCAGGTCCAGTGCACAGTTGTCCGCCAACTATGGCCGCAGGCGGCACCGTCTGCCAGCACTTCGGTCCCCGGCGCGCCCACGTTCATCGGTGTCGGCCACTGGCGGGTACAGGGGCGGCCGTCGCCCCCAACCACCTTACGAGCAGGGCGAGATGAGCGGGAGAGGGGGCCCGGCGTACGCCACCGCGAGGGCGTGCGTACGCCGGGACCCGTGCCGGGGCCTCAGACCAGGTCCATGGCCGCCACCTCGTCCGGACGGCCGTAGCTGACGGGCCCGTGGAAGCGGCGGCGGGCGGTGGTGAACCACCACACCGTGGCCACGGCGAGGACGGCGGCCAGGGCGACCGGCGCGTAGTTGAACGATTCGGCGGTGACCGGTGAGGCCTGCGGCAGCATGAACAGGATGCTGCTGAGCAGGATCCAGGTCACCGCGACGATCCCGACCGGACGTCCCCAGCGGCCCAGATGCCAGGGCCCTGGCTGGAACTCGTCCCCGAGTCGCAGCCGGAGCAGGATCGGGACGGCGTAGGCGAGGAAGAGTCCGACGACGTTGACGCTGACGATGGCGGTGAACGCCGTGTGCGACCACCAGCCGGGCAGCACGAGCGCCAGCGAGCAGGCGACCGCCAGCCACACCGCCTTGACGGGGGTGCGGGTGCGCGGCGAGACCGAGTGCCACCAGCGGGAGCCGGGCATCGCGCCGTCCCGGGAGAAGGCGAAGATCTGCCGGGTGTTGCTGGTGAGATTGGCCAGACCACAGAAGAGCATGGCGCCGATCACGATCAGCAGCAGTGCCTTCGCGGTGCCGACCCCGAGCCCGTCGATGAGGATCTGCACGGGAGGTGCGTCGGCGCTCGCCACCCGGTCGTAGTCACGAATGCTGTAGACCAATGCGAGCATCAGCAGCAGCCCCGAGATCGCCGAGTAAGCGATCGCCCGCGTGATCCCGCGCGGTGCGTTGACCGTCGCCCGCACCGTTTCCTCGGACATGTGGAAGCTGCCGTCGAAGCCGGTGAAGGTCCAGCTCGTGACCAGCAGCCCGAGCATCCCGCCGTAAAGGCCGCTCGTGAAACCGGTGTTGTTCGCGAAATGCGTGACAAAGGAAGCCGACTGATGATGGTCGGGCATGACGATCAGGGCGGTGACGATCACCACCAGTCCGCTCAGCAGCCACCACACGGAGATCCGGTTCAGTACGGCCACCAGCTGCACGGTGTAGGTGTTGGCGAGCCCCTGCAACACGATGATCAGGCCCGTGATCAGCACCGTCCGGTGCGGCGTCGGCTCGTACGAGGGCCACTGCAGGGCCATGAAGGCCTGTACGAAGGTGGCGGCGGCGTAGCCGGTTGCGGCGGTGCCGCCGACCTGGCCCACGAAGTTCAGCCAGCCGGTGTACCAGGACCAGGCGCCCTTGTGCCGTTTGGCGAGCTTTCCGGCGGAGAAATACAGCGCACCGCTCGTCGGATAGGCCGAGGCGACTTCCGCCATCGCTGCCCCCACGAAGAGCACCATGACGGAGACGCCGATCCAGCCGAAGACGAGAATGCTGGGTCCGCCCGCGTTCAGACCGAAACCGAATCCCGAGAAGATACCCGAGATTATGTTGATGATGGTGAACGAGATGGCGAAATTGTCGAACGCCTGAAAACGCCGCGTGAGTTTCCTCGGATAACCCATCGCATGCAGGGTCGCATCGTCGTCGAGCTCGATCGGAGCGGCTCCCCCGCGGGCTTTCGCACGCTGAGCCGATATCCGTTGCTGCACGGGTCGGACCTTTCTCTCGGTGGGGGGTTGAGATGCGTCAGACGGCCGGTACGGGCAGACCGCAGGCGCGGCGCGCCCGGGACAGCTGCTCGGCCGGGTCGCCGAAGACGCACCAGGGCATCCGGGAGGCGTAGGGCCCCATCGTGGTGAAGACGGCGCGTGCCTCCTCCTCGCGCCGGGCCATGACCAGGGCGTGTGCCAGGTAGGCCAGGTCGAGGACGGGGGTGAACTGATATTCGGCCACCGCGGGCAGCCACTGCTCGTGGATCGCCAGGGCGGTCGCGGTCCATTGCGGCTGCTCCCAGACGCGGTCGGCTAGCAGTTGGGTCGGGTCGTAGCACTCGACCAGGGCCACCAGCGGCAGCAGGCGCAGCGGTGAGTCGGCGGGGGCGCGCTGGCCGAGGAAGGCGGCGACGTCCCAGGCGCCGGTGACGGAGCCGCCGTGCCGCGGGAAGAAGCAGGCCAGGAAGCGGTGGTGGGCCTCGCGGTGCCAGGGGTCGAGCGAGAGGACGTGCGCGAACAGGCGCCATGGCCCGGCGGGTGCCGTGAGCAGACCGCGCGGCGCCTGGTCGCGCAGCCGGTGCAGCCGGGCCATGGCCAGCTTGGCCACCCAGGGGGTGGGATCGGCCGGGTCGGCCGACGCGGCCCGGTCGCAGGCGGCCAGCGCTATCCGCTCCAGTGCCTCGGTGCGCGGGTCGCGGGCGTCGGCCGCGCGCAGCGCCCGCAGCACGGCCACCCGTGCCCACAGCAGTGCCGCCTCGGCGCCGGGCTCCTCGGCCAGCCAGCGCTCGACGAGGTCGGAGTCGGCGGCCTCCGAGGCGAGCACCAGGGAGCGATGGGCGCGCAGACGGGCGTTACCGCGCGTCTCGGCCAGGGCGTCGCGGGCGCTGAGATATCGGCCGGCCCGGACATCGACGCATACGCTCGCGAGCACGCGGTCGTCGGCCGCCGGATGCCACACATACTGCCCTTCGAATAACCCCGCGGCCATCTGTCCCAGCCCATCCCCGTTACGGTGCCTCACAGTTGTGCACCAAGCACCCTACTCACCACGGGTCTCAACCGGAACGTAGATTTCGATGTGGCGGCCGGAGTTTTTCGGCGGCATTGCACAGAACCGGCCGCTAGTTCAAAGCGACACGTTTTCTGTTCGGGTCGCGCCATCCACGTCAAGTACGCGCTTTCAGCCCTAGTAGAATGTTCCACAGAAATATGCCCATCACCGCTCGTCACCGGGAAAAACGATTCACGACCTCGCCACCCGGCTCCGCCGGCTCCCCCCGTCCTGCGGCCCCGTCCGTCTGATCGGTGTCGACGGGCACGCCGGTTCCGGAAAGTCCACGTTCGCCGGACAGTTGGCCCGGGCACTGGGCGACGCCCCCGTGCTCCATCTCGACGACATCGCCAGCCATGACGAGCTGTTCGAGTGGACCGACCGGCTGCTGGCCCAGGTGATCGCACCGCTCGCCCGGGGCGAGAGCGCCCACTACACGCCCTACGACTGGCGGGCCCGCCGGTTCGGACCGCCCGCCCCCGTGCCGCCCGCCCCGGTGATCGTCGTCGAGGGCGTCGGCGCCGGCCGCCGTGCGCTGCGCCCGTATCTCGCCCGGCTGCTGTGGATGGAGCTGCCGCACGAGGAGTCCTGGCTGCGCGGCCGCTCACGGGACGGAGAGGAGCAGCGGGAGTTCTGGCGCGGGTGGGTCCGGGCGGAGCTGAGGCACTTCACCGACGACCCGTCCAGGCCGTTCGCCGACCTTCTGATTCGGCAGTGCGGCAAGGGATATGAGGTGCTCACTGGGCCTGCCGGGACGGTTGGACCGGACCAGCCCATCACGCAGGGTGACGACCCATCGGCAATGTGCTGAACTTGTGAAGAGCCTTGCGGGGGAAGTTCCCGGAGTGCTCCAACTCGGCTTGACCCGGGGGCCGTACAGGACTTACGTTCTCAATGTGCGGCCTATCGAGGTCGCCCCCTTACGCGAAGCCCCCGGTTGTTCCCCCGTGATCGGGGGCTTCGTTCTGCCCTCACACCCTCATTCCGGGCGCCGAGAGGCGTGGTTCGCTCACCCTCGGTCACCAAAGACTCGCGCCCGATCTGCTCCCACCTCGTCAAACGTCCGGTGCGGCACCCTGGGGCGGGCCATGCCCGCGCAGGTACGATGCCCTCGGTGCGACCTACGGACGGCTGCTCTGCGCACCGTTGCAACTCCGGTCCGCGGTACGGCGGTTCGAACAAGGCGGCCCCGGGCGACGGCCCGGTGGCCAACCGACGGGGGCACGGTTTGTGGGGGACGTGATGGACTTCGGCATGCAGGGCCCCGAGGCCCCGGCCGACCTCGCCTGGCTGCGGGGTGTGGACGCCTACACGATGGGGGCCTATCCGCAGGCGGAGGAGGAGTTCCGCACCGCGGTGCGGATCGATCCCGGGATGGCCGACGGCTGGCTCGGCCTGCACGCGCTGCGCGTCGACACGACGACCGCGCTGCTGCGGATGTTCCGGCATCGGGACCGCTTCGGGGAACAGCGGGCCCGGCATCGGCGGGCGCTGAACTCCTGGTACTGGCTGGGCTGGTGGGTGCAGCCGGTCCTGGAGAGCCCGCGGGATCTGCTGCTGGCGCACGCCTCGCACTGGCTGGACGGCAGGCATGTCCCGGAGCTGGACCGGGCGCTGGCCGGGCTCCCGCCCGTGGACACCGATCATCAGGTCCGCTTTCTGCACGCCTGCCGCGCCTATCTGGTCAAGGACTGGGAACAGCTGGTCCGGCACACCGACCCGCTGCTCGACGACGCGCTGCTCGGCATCGAGGCGGGCCTGTTCGGCGGCATGGCCCGGGTTCGGCTGGAGATGTACGGCCAGGCCGAGCCGCTGCTGTCGGCCGCGCTGATGCGGTGCCGCAGCGAGCAGCCGCAGCGCAAGGAGCTGCGGTACTGGCTGGCCCGGGCGCACGAGGGCACGGGCAGGTCGGCGGCCGCGTTACCGCTCTACCGTGCCGTGCACCGCGTCGACCCCGCCTTCATGGACACCTCGGCCCGGCTCGCGGCGATCGCCGAGTGCGACGGGTACGACGACCCCGCCGACCTCGCGGCGATCACGCTGACCGGGATCGGGCAGGACATGGTCGACGGCCCCGACGGGCTCGACCCGCTCTTCGGCACCGAGGGCAGGGACCTGCGGCTGCCCGACCCGGATCTGCCGCCGACCGGTGCGCTGCCGTCCGTGGTGGATCCGGCGGTGCGCGAGAAGGCGAGCGGGGCGCCGGATCCGCTGCCCGCCGGGCCGACCGACCCCGGGCTGCTTGAGGAGGCGCTCGCCGAACTGGAGCGCATGGTGGGCCTGGAGCCCGTCAAACGCCAGGTCAAGGCGCTCTCCGCCCAGTTGAACATGGCCCGGTTGCGCACCGGGCAGGGCCTGCCGGTGCAGCCACCCAAACGGCACTTCGTCTTCTCCGGCCCCTCCGGCACCGGCAAGACCACGGTCGCCCGCATCCTGGGCCGGGTCTTCTACGCCCTCGGCCTGCTCGGCGGCGACCATCTCGTGGAGGCCCAGCGGGCCGATCTGGTCGGCGAGTATCTGGGCCAGACGGCCGTGAAGGCCAACGAGCTCATCGACTCCGCGCTCGGCGGGGTGCTGTTCGTGGACGAGGCGTACTCCCTGTCCAACACCGGCTACGGCAAGGGCGACGCCTACGGCGACGAGGCACTGCAGGTACTGCTGAAGCGGGCCGAGGACAACCGGGACCACCTGGTGGTGATCCTCGCCGGCTACCCCGAGGGCATGGACCGGCTGCTGGCCGCCAACCCCGGCCTGTCCTCGCGCTTCACGACCCGCGTCGACTTCCCGTCCTACCGCCCCCTCGAACTCACCTCGATCGGTGAGGTCCTCGCCGCGGAGAACGGTGACGTGTGGGACGAGGAGGCACTGGACGAGCTGCGGTCCATCGCCGGGCATGTGGTCGATCAGGGGTGGATCGACGAGTTGGGCAACGGGCGGTTCCTGCGGACGCTGTACGAGAAGAGCTGTGCCTATCGGGATCTGCGGCTGTCGACCTATCCGGGCGCCCTGACACGGGACGACCTGTCGACCTTGCGGTTGCCGGATCTGATGCAGGCGTACGGGGAGGTCCTGTCGGGGAGGGGCCCGCAGGATCCGTCTGCCATGTGAGGCAGGCGGATCCCGCGGGCTCCGCCCGGGCCCTATCCGGCCAGTACCCCTTCCGGCTCCCCACTGCTCACCCGCGGCCCGGTGACCCGGACCTCCGGCAGCTCCCTATGGGCCGGATCCCGTACCTCGCCGACCAGCAGCTCCAGTACGTCCTCCAGGGCGACGAGCCCCAGGACCCTGCCGGACGCGTCGGCCACCTGGGCCAGATGGGTCGCGGCGCGGCGCATCACGGTGAGGGCGTCGTCCAGCGGGAGTTCCGAGCGCAGGGTCGTCATCGGGCGCCACACCTGCTGCGGCACCGCACGCTCGGACTCCTCCAGGTCGAGTACGTCCTTCACATGCAGGTAGCCCATGAAGGCGCCGTTCTCCGTGGCGACCGGGAAGCGGGAGTAGCCGGTGCGGGCGGTGAGGGCGACGATCTGTCCCGGGGTGACCGACGGGCTGACCGTGACCAGGGACTCACGGTCGAGGAGTACGTCCGTCACCGGGCGGGAGCCCAGTTCCAGCGCGTCCTCCAGACGTTCCTGCTCCTCGGGGTCGAGCAGTCCCGCCTGGCCGGAGTCCTCCACGAGCCGGTTGAGCTGCTCGCTGGTGAACACCGCCTCGATCTCGTCCTTCGGCTCGACCCGGAACAGCCGCAGAATGGCCTGCGCGACCGCGCCGAGGGCCACCGTGATCGGCTTGCAGAAGCGGGCGAACCAGACCAGGCCGGGGCTGAGCCACAGCGCGGCCTTCTCCGGCGCCGCCATCGCCAGGTTCTTCGGCACCATCTCGCCGATGACCAGATGGAAGAAGACCACCGCGGCGAGCGCGATCACATACGTCAGCGGATGGATCATGCCGTCCGGCAGATGGATCCACTCGAACACCGGCTCCAGCAGATGCGCCACCGTCGGCTCGGCGACCGCGCCGAGCGTCAGCGAGCAGACCGTGATGCCGAACTGGGCCGCGGCCATCATCTGCGGCAGCCGCTGAAGGCCGTACAGGACCTGACGGGCCCGTGCCGTGCCCAGCGGTTCGATCTGGCTGCGGCGGACCGAGACGAGGGCGAACTCGGCGCCGACGAAGAAACCATTGGCCAGCACGAGCAGCGCGGCGAAGAGAAGTTGGAGCACGCTCATCGGGCGACCTCCACCACGGGCCCGGTCCGGACCAGCCGGACCCGCTCGGCGCGGTAGTGGCCGACCCGGCGCACCGACAGCCGCCAGCCCGGCAGTTCCGCCCGGTCACCGACGGCCGGGATGCGCCCGAGCAGGTCGGCGACCAGTCCGGCGACGGTCTCGTACGGCCCCTCGGGCACATCGAGGCCTATGCGCTGAAGGATGTCGACCCGGCAGCTGCCGTCGGCGTCCCAGGCGGGCCGGCCGTCCTCCGGCGGGGCGGCGGCGAGTTCGGGCAGGTCCTGACCGTCGTGCTCGTCGCGGACCTCGCCGACGATCTCCTCGACGATGTCCTCCAGCGTGACCACGCCGGCCGTACCGCCGTACTCGTCGACGACGACCGCGATGGGCTGCTCGCTGCGCAGCTGGGCGAGGAGCGGCTGGACCGGCAGGGTCTCGGGGACCAGCAGCGCCGGGCGGGCGATACGGCCGACGGGCGTGCGCAGCCGGTCACTCGAACGGATCGCCAGCGCGTCCTTCAGATGGACCATGCCGACGATTTCGTCGATCTTCTCCCGGTAGACCGGAAAACGGGACAGACCGGTCGCGCGGGTCAGGTTCACCACGTCCTCGGCCGTGGCCGACGACTGCAGGGCGCTGACCTTCACGCGTGGGGTCATCACATGCTGCGCGGTCAGTTCGCCCAGCGACAGCGTCCGTACGAAGAGATCCGCGGTGTCCTGTTCCAGGGCGCCGGCCTGGGCGGAGTGGCGGGCCAGGGAGACGAGTTCGGCGGGGGTGCGGGCGGAGGCCAGCTCCTCGGTGGGCTCGATTCCCATCGCCCGGACGAGGCGGTTGGCGACGGAGTTCAGCCCGGCGATCACCGGGTGGAACAGCCGTGCGAAGGCGTGCTGCGGGCCGGCGACGAAGCGCGCGACCTGCATCGGCCGGGACACCGCCCAGTTCTTGGGCACGAGCTCGCCGATCACCATCTGCACGGCCGAGGCCAGCAGCATGCCGACGACCACGGCCACCCCGGACACCGCGCCCTCGGGGACGCCGATCGCGGTGAAGGGGACACCGAGCAGCTCCGCGAGCGCCGGTTCGGCGAGCATGCCGACGACGAGGGAGGTGATGGTGATGCCGAGCTGGGTGCCGGAGAGCTGGAAGGACAGTTCCCTGAGCGACTCGACGACCCGGTGGGCGCGCTTGTCGCCCTCCGCGGCGGCCTTTTCGGCGTCCGTCGCCTCGACCGTGACCAGGCCGAACTCGGCGGCCACGAAGAAGCCGTTGGCGAGGATCAGGAGGAACGCGGCTGCGAGCAGCAGCAAGGAGATGGTCATGATGCCGCCGCCCCGGTATGTCGGGGGCGGGCGGCGCAGGTACTACAGGACGATCCGTCCATCGCTGGAGGGAATCACTCCTCGGGTAGCAGGGGGGACCTCTGAGGATCCGGTCGGAACATCAGAGGCGGAGGCGTCACAGAAACGCCTCCGCCAACAGATTAATCAAGACATGGGGATTTACGGCAGGGTGGACGCCCCCGAGTCAGCCCTCATGCTTCCCGGGCTCCTTGATGGACCGGGCCTCGGCCAGAGCCCGCAGGGCGCGCGCGTCGGCGATGGCGTGCTGCTTGGCGATGCCGGGCTGGATGCCGAGCGCGGGCAGGCTGGTGCCGTCGCTGAGGTTGAGGAACACCCAGGGATCACCCGGGCGGAGGTTCACCTGGAGGATCTCGGCCCAGTCGAGTCGGCGCCGGGTGACGATGTTCACCACGGTGACACCGGACTCGTCGGCGACGACCTTGACCCGGGCCAGCATCGCCAGCACACCGGCCATGAGCGCCGCGGTGAGGATGAAGCTGAGGCGCTCGCCCGGGCTGAGCTTCTCCAGCATCAGGGCGACCGCGGTGATCACCACGAAGATCGCGGCGGCCGCGGTGAGCAGCACGGCCCGGGTGCGGCCCGGCCGGAAGGTGACGGGCAGGGTGGGCAGTTGTTCGGACATCTCGGTACGGCCTCTCGGATCAGAGGCGGCAGGCGTGGATGGCCGTGGTCAGGATGGCCCGGGCGCCGATGTCGTACAGGTCGTCCATGATCCGCTGGGCCTCCTTGGCCGGAACCATCGCCCGGACGGCGACCCAGCCCTCGTTGTGCAGCGGCGACACGGTCGGGGACTCCAGACCGGGGGTGAGGGCGACGGCCTTCTCCAGCTGCTCGACCCGGCAGTCGTAGTCCATCATCACGTACGTCCGGGCGACCAGGACGCCCTGGAGGCGGCGCAGGAACTGCTGCACCTTGGGCTCCTCGGCGTCCGCGTCGGTGCGGCGGATGACGACGGCCTCGGACTTCATGATCGGGTCGCCGACGACCTCCAGTCCGGCGTTGCGCAGCGAGGTGCCGGTCTCGACGACGTCCGCGATGACCTGGGCGACACCGAGCTGGATGGCGGTCTCGACGGCGCCGTCGAGGTGGACGACGGAGGCGTCGATGCCGTGGTCGGCGAGGTGCTTGGCGACGATGCCCTCGTAGGAGGTGGCGACCGTCTTGCCGTTGAGGTCCGCCAGGTCGTTGCCGACGATGCCCGGCTTGGTGGCGAAGCGGAAGGTGGAGCGGGCGAAGCCGAGCGGCAGGATCTCCTCGGCGTTGGCGCCCGAGTCGATCAGCAGGTCCCGGCCGGTGATGCCGATGTCGAGCTGGCCGGAGGCGACGTAGATGGCGATGTCGCGGGGGCGGAGGTAGAAGAACTCGACGTCGTTCTCCGGGTCGACGATCCGCAGTTCCTTGGTCTCGCGGCGCTGCTGGTAGCCGGCCTCATGCAGCATGTCCGCCGCAGGGCCGGAGAGTGAACCCTTGTTGGGGACGGCGATGCGCAGCATGAGGTCGGCTTCCTTTGTTCGCTCTTGCGGTGGGTGGGGTTGCAGGTGCTCAGAGGTGGGCGTAGACGTCGTCGAGGGAGATCCCGCGGGCGACCATCATCACCTGGACGTGGTAGAGCAGCTGCGAGATCTCCTCGGCGGCCGCTTCCTTGCCCTCGTACTCGGCGGCCATCCAGACCTCGGCGGCTTCCTCGACGACCTTCTTGCCGATGGCATGGACGCCCTTGCCCACCAGTTCGGCGGTGCGGGACGTGGCGGGGTCGCCGTTTGCGGCCTTCTGCTGGAGCTCGACGAAGAGCTCCTCGAACGTCTTCTTCGACATGGTGACGCTCAGCTTAGGCCACATACGGCTTTCGTCAGCGCCAGGGTTCAGATACTGAGCGAAGCGTGGCCGCCGTCGCCACGGCCGCCGTCACCGCCTCGTGCCCCTTGTCCTCGTTCGAGCCCTCGATACCGGCCCGGTCCAGGGCCTGCTCCTCGGTGTCGCAGGTCAGCACGCCGAAGCCGATGGGGACGCCGGTCTCGACCGACACCTGGGTGAGGCCCTGGGTGACGCCCTGGCAGACGAACTCGAAGTGCGGAGTGCCGCCGCGGATGACAACGCCGAGGGCCACGATCGCGTCGTAGCCGCGGCCCGCGAGGACCTTGGCGACCACCGGGAGCTCCCAGCTGCCGGGGACCCGCAGCAGGGTCGGCTCGTCGATGCCCAGGTCGTGCAGGGCGCGCAACGCGCCGTCCACCAGTCCGTCCATCACCTTCTCGTGCCACTGCGCCGCGATGACCGCGACCCGCAGGTCGCCCACATTGCGTACGGACAGCTCCGGTGCGCCCTTGCCGCTCACGTTCCTGAGTCTCCTCGGTGTGCTCTTACTGGGGGTGTGCTCTTACTGGTTGGTGCAGGTGGACAGCGCCGCTTCGGGGGCCTTGTCCAGCCAGGGCAGGTCGTGGCCCATCCGGTCGCGCTTGGTGCGCAGATACGTCAGGTTGTGCTCGCCCGCCTGTACCGGCATCGGCTCCCGTCCGCTGACCTTGAGGCCGTGGGCGAGGAGGGCGTCGGACTTGTCGGGGTTGTTCGTCAGCAGGCGCACACTGCGCACGCCGAGGTCGGTGAGGATCTGCGCGCCGGCGCCGTAGTCGCGGGCGTCGGCGGGCAGGCCGAGTTCGAGGTTGGCGTCGAGGGTGTCGCGGCCGCGCTCCTGGAGTTCGTAGGCGCGCAGCTTGGACATCAGGCCGATGCCGCGGCCCTCGTGTCCGCGCAGGTAGACGACGACTCCCCGGCCCTCGGCCTGGATGCGCTCCAGGGCGGCTTCCAGCTGGGGGCCGCAGTCGCAGCGCAGGGAGTGGAAGACATCGCCGGTGAGGCATTCGGAGTGGATGCGGACGACGACGTCCTCGCCGTCGCCGATCTCGCCGTGGACGAGGGCGACGTGTTCGACGCCGTCGACGGTGGAGCGGTAGCCGTACGCCGTGAAGGCGCCGTGGACGGTGGGCAGATGGACCTCGGCCTCACGGCGGACGGTGGGCTCGGCGAGGGCCGGCTCCTCTTCCACCGGAACGGCCGCCTGCTCGGCCGGGACGGTCTCCCGCTCGACCGGCCGCGGGCGCTCGGCGTCCCGGCGGTAGGCGATCAGGTCCTCGATGGAGACGATCGTCAGGCCGTGCTTGCGGGCGAACGGGATCAGCTCGGGCAGCCGCAGCATCTCGCCGTCCTCGCCGGCGATCTCGACGATGGCGCCGGCCGGGCGCAGCCCCGCGAGGCGGGCGAGGTCGACGGCGGCCTCGGTGTGGCCGTTGCGGACGAGCACGCCGCCGTGCCGGGCGCGCAGCGGGAAGATGTGGCCGGGCCGGACGAGGTCCGACGGCTCCGCCTTGCCGCTCGCGAGGAGCTGAAGGGTGGTGGCCCGGTCGGAGGCGGAGATACCGGTGGTCACGCCGTGCGCGGCGGAGGCGTCGACGGAGACCGTGAACGCGGTCTTCATCGACTCGGTGTTGTCCGCGACCATCTGCGGCAGTTCGAGCCGGTCCAGTTCCTCGGTCTCCATGGGCGCGCAGATCAGGCCGCGGCACTCGCTCATCATGAAGGCGACGATCTCGGGGGTCGCGTGCTCGGCGGCGATGACGAGGTCGCCCTCGTTCTCGCGGTCCTCGTCGTCCACGACCACGACCGGGCGGCCGGCCGCGATGTCGGCGATGGCCTGCTCGATCGGGTCGAGGGTGAGGTCCTCGACGCCTTCGGTGCGGTACAGGATCGGTGCCGTCGTCATGCCGGCGCTCCTTCCAGGACGGGCCGCGCGTCGTTGCGGGAGCGCAGCCACCAGTCGCGCATGCCCCACAGGACGAGTGCGCCGTAGATGACGTAGACGAAGCCGGAGAAGGCGTAGCCGTTGGCGAAATTGAGGGGGACGCCGACCAGGTCGACGAGGAGCCAGGCGAACCAGAACTCGACCATGCCGCGCGCCTGGGCGTACATGGCGACGATGGTGCCGACGAAGATGTAGGCGTCGGGCCAGGGGTCCCAGGACAGGGTCGGGTACGCCTTGAAGAGCAGCGCCACCGCGACGGTGCCGGCGGCGGCCGCCGCGACCATGGCCCCGCGTTCGCGCCAGGTGGCGAACCGGACGCTGATGTGGCCGTCGCCACCGTCCTCGGGCCGCCCCTTGCTGCGCTGCCACTGCCACCAGCCGTACAGGGCGACCAGCATGACGACCGCCTGCTTGCCGGCGCTGCCGGTCAGATGACCGAAGAACGCCCCGAACAGGATGAGACCGGCGAGGAACTGCACGGGCCAGGTCCATATGGAGCGCCGCCAGCCGAGTGCCAGGGCGGCGAGGCCGAAGAGGTTGCCGATCATGTCCGACCAGAGGATGTGCTGGCCGAACAGGACGAACGCCTCGGAGTTCAGCGAGTTCACCGGGCCGCCGCCTCTTCGGACGAGCCGCGGCCGGCGGAGGCGCGGTCGGCGGAGGCGTGGTCGGCGGAGGCGTGGTCGGAGATGAGCCGGTCGCCCAGCATCCGCTCGACGTACTTGGCGATGACGTCGACCTCAAGGTTGACCGGGTCGCCGGGCTGCTTGTGGCCGAGCGTGGTCAGGTCGAGGGTGGTGGGGATGAGGCTGACGGTGAAGTAGTCGGGTCCGGCGTCGACGACGGTGAGGCTGATGCCGTCGACCGTGATGGAGCCCTTCTCGACCACGTACCGGGAGAGGTCCGCGGGGAGCGAGATCTTCACGATCTCCCAGTTGTCGGAGGGCTTGCGCTCCAGGACCGTGCCCGTGCCGTCGACGTGTCCCTGGACGATGTGCCCGCCGAGGCGTGCGCCCACGGCCATGGGGCGTTCCAGGTTGACCCGGGAGCCGACGCCGAGGGCGCCGAGACTGGAGCGGTTCAGGGTCTCCGCCATGACATCGGCGGTGAATTCGTCGCCCTCGTGCTCCACGACGGTGAGACAGACGCCGTTCACGGCGATGGAGTCGCCATGCTGCGCGCCCTCCGTCACGACCGGTCCACGGAGACGGAAGCGGGAGGCGTCGTCGAGGATCTCGACGGCGGTGATCTCACCCAGCTCTTCGACGATTCCGGTGAACACTTCCCGGGTCCTCCTGCCACATTGGGGCACGGACTCCGGGGCCTGTCGATGACGACAGAATGTACGAGCAGGGACACCGGGGGCGACGCCGGACAGGGCTCGCCTCAAGGACGAACCGGTACGGCGGCGCGCACGAATGCCCGCCCGCCGCGCACTGCCTCCCATCCGGACTTTAACCGTCGGTCCAGGAATTTCACCTGGTCAACCGGTCGCTGGAGGCGACCGGGTCGCGGACTGTAACCGCCGGTTCGGACTTTCACCGACCCCGGAGTGCGCTGCTTCTGGTACACGGCCAGTGTGCCACGCCTGATCGGCGTCCATACGGGTGGACGGTGTGGGTTGGCTCACAGGCCGACACGCTGGACTTTCACGGTTGCCCATCAAGGCCCCAACTGGCCCTCATGGACATCCCGTTGAGCTTGGTCCAGACCTATTGACGCTATGGTCTAGTCCTCTCTAGGGTGCGGGAACCCGGTGCGGGAACCTTCCCGGCCTCGGGTCCCTCTTCCAGTGGAGCCCCCCGCAGACGGCCCGGCGGCGGTGACGACGGCCCTTGCCCGCCGCCGGGCCTCCCAACTCCCGTCGGCTGCGGCTCTGGCAGGGTGAGGGCATGACGACCGCGACCGCCGACGAGTTCGAGACACATCGGCCCCGGCTGTTCGGCCTGGCGTATCGCATGCTGGGCTCGGCCGAGGAGGCCGAGGACACCGTCCAGGACGCGTATCTGCGCTTCAGCGGTGCCGATCGCGGTGCGATCGAGTACCCGTCGGCCTGGCTCGCGAAGGTCGTCACCAACCTCTGCCTCACCCGGCTGACTTCGGCCAGGGCCCGGCGCGAACAGTACGTCGGGCCCTGGCTGCCGGAGCCCGTGGTCACCTCCGACGGCACGCTCGGTCCCCTGGAGTCCGCCGAGCAACGGGACGCCGTGTCCATGGCGATGCTGGTGCTGCTGGAGCGGCTCACACCGACCGAGCGGGCGGTGTACGTGCTGCGGGAGGCGTTCGCCTACGGCCACCGGGAGATCGCCGAGGCGCTGGAGCTGACGGAGGCGAACTGCCGACAGCTGTACCGGCGGGCGGTCCAGCGGGTGGGTGAGTCGCGGTCGCGGTTCGAGTCGACGCCCGAGCGGCAGGAGGAACTGGTCAGGTCGTTCCTCACGGCCGCCCGGGAAGGCGATCTCGGCGCGCTGGAGAAGACGCTCGCGGCCGACGTCACCTGGTGGAGCGACGGCGGCGGCAAGGTCACGGCGGCCCGGCGGCCGATCGAGGGCCGCGAGAAGGTGTTCCGCTTCCTGGCGGGCGCCGCGCGCACGTTCCTGGTCGGCGTGGACTTCTCGGTCGTCGAGATCAACGGCTCCGCCGCGCTGGCCGCCTGGACGGGCGACACGCTGCTCTCGGTGGTGGCGTTCGAGGTGCGGGACGGGCTGGTGGCGGATGCGTGGGCCGTGGTGAACCCGGACAAGCTGGAGTACGTGCGCCGGCAGCTGACGCGGGCCACATAGAGGCCGCGTAGAGGCCGCACAGCCGCTGTCACATTTCGCGTGGGGTACTCGGTCCCAGCTGACGAGGGGCGTTCCATCCCGGAGCGTCCGACGTCCGAAGGGGCTGAACGACATGACCACGATCCTGGTGACCGGCGGTACCGGAACACTCGGCCGGCTCGTCACCGAGCGGCTGCGCGCGGACGGGCACGAGGTGCGGGTGCTCAGCCGGCACGCCCAGCAGTACGCCGTCGATCTGCGCAAGGGTGGGCCCGCCCTGGATGCGGCGGTGGCGGGCGTGGACACGATCGTGCACTGCGCGAGCTCGCCGGGCGGCGGGGACGAGGAGGCGGCCGGCCATCTGATCGCGGCGGCGCACAAGGCGGGCGTACGGCATCTGGTGTACATCTCGATCGTCGGCGTCGACCGGGTGCCGTTCGGCTACTACAAGAGCAAGCTCGCGGTGGAGCGGCTGGTCGAGGAGTCGGGGCTGGGCTGGACCGTGCTGCGGGCGACCCAGTTCCACGACCTGCTGGTGAGGGTGTTCGCCATGGTGTCCAAGCTGCCGGTCATGCTGCTGCCGGCCCGGGTGAAGGACCAGCCCGTCGAAGTGGCGGAGGTCGCCGACCGGCTCGCCGAGCTGGCTCAGGGGGCTCCGGCCGGGCGGGTCGAGGACATGGGCGGCCCCGAGGTACGCACCTTCGATTCGCTGGCCCGCGCATACCTCAAGGCGACGGGCCGCCGACGGCTCGTGGTGAGCGTGCCGCTGTGGGGGAAGGCGTACGGCGGCTTCCGCTCGGGCGGCCATCTGACGCCGGGGTGCGCGGTGGGGAAGGCGACGTTCGAGGAGTATCTGGGGCAGCGGTTCGGGGGTGGGCGGGGTGTCTGACGCCTGACTGACGCTTCCTGGCCGGGCCGAGCCGAGCTGGGCAGGGCTGGGCTGGGCTGGGCCGAGCTGGGCAGGGCAGGGCCGAGCTGGGCAGGGCTGGGCAGGGCTGGGCAGGGCTGAGCTGGGCGGGCATCCGGTCGGCGCCTCTGAGGCGACGCCTGCTCACCGCTCGGGAGTCGGCGGAACCGCTGGCCGTGCCTCGCCCCGGCCCCCACTCCGGGCCACGGTCAGGGGGCCGGGCAGCCCGGGCAGCGGTCACGGGGCCGGGCAGCCCGGGCAGCGGTCAGGGGGCCGGGCCGCGGTCAGGGGGCCGGGCCGCGGTCAGCGGTCCGGGCCGCGGTCAGCGGTCCGGGCCGCGGTCAGCGGTCCGGGGGTGCGAACAGTTCGTCCTGGGCCGCGTCCCGCGCGGTGAGCAGCGCCCCGCGCAGGACGGCTCCGCCGCCGAGGCTGCTGGGCCGCACCACCGTCACCAGCGGCGACATCCGCCGGATCCGCTCCTCCACCCGACCGGCGAGCTCCTCCCCGCCGGCCTGCCCGACCTCCCCGCCGAGGACCACACAGCCGGGGTCGAGGATGGCGACGACGGCGGCGGCACCCACGGCGAGGCGGTCGGCGAGGGCGTCCAGGAACCGGCCGGCCGAAGCGGCGTCGCCGGAGATGCCCGTCGACTCGGCACGCTTCGACAGCCCTGCTCCCTTCGACAGACCTGCACGTTCCGTCAGCCCGGTGCCCTTCGAGAGCCCGCCCCCCTCCGACACCCCGGCCCGCTCCGACCGCCCCTCCCCCGGATGCTCACCGCTTATCCCCGCCACCAGCGCCACGGCCTCTCTCACGGCCACCGCGGCCAGTGGCTCGTATGTGGGGGCGCCCTCCACGGTCAGGCCCTGTGCCGCCGCCAGCTCCACGATCGCCGCCGCCCCCGCCAGCGAGTGGAATCCGCCCTCGCAGTCCACCGCCGACGGCAGACCCGTCGTCCCGGGCACCGGCAGGAAGCCGATCTCGCCGGTGCCGCCGGAGGCTCCGCGGCGCAACGCCCCGTCGAGGACCACGGCCGCGCCCGTGCCATGGCCCAGCCACAGCAGGACGAAGGTGTCCCGGTCCTGGGCCACCCCGTCGCGCTGTTCCGCGAGGGCGGCGAGGTTGGTCTCGTTCTCCACGTTGACGCGGGCCTCGGGGAGCCGCTCCTGCAGGGCCGCCACCAGGCGACGGTGCCATGCGGGCAGGCCCGAGGAGTCGCGCAGCTCACCGCTGGCCGGGTCGATCAGGCCCGGGGCGCCGATGCCCACCGTATGGAGCCGGTCCGCGCCCGCCTCCTTCGCGACCCGCTCCACCAGGGCCACCGCCTGCTCCACCGCGGGCCCCGTCCCGGTGTCACCGCCGATCGGCACCGACGCCTCGGCGAGCACGGCTCCGACCAGGTCGGACACGACCACGGAGACGCCTTCGGTACGGACGTCCAGCGCCGCCAGATGGGCGCGGTCGGCGACGATGCCGTACAGCTTGGCGTTGGGGCCGCGTCGCTGCTCCCCCGCTTCGCCGACCACGTCGATCAGGCCGGCGGCGGTGAGGCGTTCGACGAGGTCGGCGACGGTCGGCCGGGACAGGCCGGTCAGCTGCTTCAACTGCCCTGCCGTCAACGGGCCCTCCTGCTGCAGCAGACGCAGGGCGAGCCGGTCGTTGATGGCCCGGGCGGTGCTCGGGGATGCGGGCATGCCGGGATCCTTCCAGATCGGCGGGGCCGTGCGGCGTACGGCTGACAGCCGACAGCCGACAGCCACCGGGCAACGTCCATCAGCCATCAGCCATCAGCCATCAGCCATCAGCCATCAGCCATCAGCCATCAGCCATCAGCGGAGATGGTGCCGTTGGGGCCGCAGAATAGTCCCTATCTATCAGGCAGGGTTCCTGATAGTTTACGCCGCGACCAGGCACGAAGCGAGGACCGGGAGGGGTCGCACAATGGGTGGGATGGTCTACGACCTGCGCGAGGTGAGGCGGGCCCGGTATGCCGTGGCCGCCGTCTTCGCCGTACACGGCGCCGTCACCGGCTCGTTCGCGACACGCGTGCCGTGGATCCAGGACCATGCCGGCGTCAGCGCGGGCCAGTTGGGGCTGGCGCTCGCCTTCCCCGCGCTCGGCGCCTCCCTGGCGATGCCGTTGGCGGGCAGCATCAGTCACCGCTTCGGCGCCCGGAACGCACTGCGCGGACTGATCGCCCTGTGGACGCTCGCCCTCACCCTGCCCTCCCTCGCCCCCAATCTGCTGACCCTCTGCCTGGCACTGTTCACCTACGGCGCGACGGCCGGCATGGCGGACGTGGCGATGAACGCGCTCGGCGTCGAGGTCGAGAACCGCCTCGGCCGGTCGATCATGTCCGGCCTGCACGGGATGTGGAGCGCGGGCGCCGTGGTCGGCTCGGCGGCCGGCACCCTCGCGGCCCACCTGGGCTCGGACGCCCGGCTGCACCACGCGCTCGCGGCGGCGACCCTCACCCTGCTCGGCGTGCTCGCCTGCCGGTGGGTGCTCGACCTGCAGCCCGCCGAGGACGAGGAACCGCCGCCCCGGTTCGCGCTGCCGCCGAAGTCGGCGCTGCTCATCGGCGCGGTCGGGTTCTGCGCGGTGTTCGCGGAGGGCGCGAGCCTGGACTGGTCGGCGGTCTATCTGCGGGACCAACTGGAGACCTCGGCCGGACTCGCGGCGGCGTGCACGACCGGGTTCACGCTCACCATGGCGATCGCCCGGCTCGTCGGCGACAGGGTGGTCGACCGTTACGGCGCCGTGCGCACCGTCCGGTTCAGCGGCGTACTCGCCACGATCGGCGGCCTGCTCATCATCGTGTCGGACCAGCCGGCCCTGGCGATGGCCGGGTTCGGGCTGCTGGGGCTGGGCATCGCGGTGGTCGTTCCGCTGTGCTTCGCGGCGGCGGGCCGCAGCGGCCCCAACCCGTCACTGGCCATAGCGGGCGTCGCGACGATCACGTACACCTCGGGTCTCATCGCCCCGAGCGCGATCGGCGGGATCGCCCAGGCGACCAGCCTGATGGTGTCGTTCTGCCTGGTCACCGTGCTGGCCTCCGGCCTCGCCGTGTTCGCGAACGTCCTGCGGGCCGGCGACCGCGACCGCCCGAAGGTGAGCCGGCCGGACGCGGCGGTTCCCGACCCGCGGCGCTGAAACGCCTCGCTGGATGGCGGGTATCCCCGATCGGCCCTGACCAGGCCACGCCCTTTACGACGGCTAATCGCCGCATAAGCAGATGGGCATTGATCGCGTCTGGCGCTGCCGTGCAGAGTTCAACGGAACGGAACGGAAGGGAAAGGAAGGGATCCGAAGGCAAATGACATCGAAGTGGACTCCTCGCTGGGCCGCAGGCTTCCTGATCGTAGGCAGCGTCACCACAGCACTCCTCGCCGGCCCGGTCGCGGCCGCCCAGGCGAGCGAACTCACCCCGCAGTGCGGCGGCGGCTGCATCCAGTTGGTTCCGGACGGCTTCCAGGTGTCGTCCTTCGCGGAGCCCGGCATCGTCACCCCGCAGTGCCCCGGCGGCTGCGCCCAGTCCGTCCCGGACGGCTTCCAGGTGTCCTCCACCACGGGGGTGCTGACCACCGACGGCAACTGGGAGCCGAACTAAGCACGCCGTCCCGTCATGACCCGAGGCGCCCCGCCGAATTCGTCCGTGGGGCGCCTCCGTCCTGCAGCCGGAAGGTTTTTGATGAGCCCACATGTAAAGCCCCGCCGTACCCTGCGCCTCGTCCTCGCCGCCGCGATCGCGGTGACCGCCGCCGTCACTGCGCCCGCGGCCGGTGCCGCACCGGCCGCGGGCCGCGACTCGGTTCCTGTCCCCGGTGCCGCCGGGCTCGGCGATCCGCTCTTACCCCTCGACGGCAATGGCGGCTACACGGTGAACCGCTACCTCCTCGACTTCGACTGGCAGGCGCCGAGAACACCGTTCGAGGCGAAGGCCACCATCCAGGCCACCGCCACCAAGGAACTGTCCCGCTTCAACCTGGACTTCGCAGGCAACACCCTGCACAAGGTCACCGTGAACGGCACCCCTGCCGAAGCGGTGCGCGAGGGCGACGAGCTGGTCGTCACGCCCTGGCTGGCGCTGCCCCGCAACGGCGCCTTCACCGTCACGGTCACCTACACCGCCGACCCGACGCAGATGCGCCACCGTGACGACGCCATCGAGGACTACGGCTGGATACCGACACCCAGCGGCACCGCGCTGTACCCGCAGCCCAACGGCGCGAAGATGATCTTCCCGTCGAACGATCACCCGAGTCAGCGTGCCCCCGTCACCTTCCGCATCAGCGCACCCGCCGGACTGACCGCGGTGGCGAACGGCAGGCTCGTCTCGCGTGAACCGCTCCCCGGCGACCGGGAGCGCTGGACGTACGACTCCGAACAGCCCGTCTCCACCCAGCTGGTGCAGATGGCCGTCGGCAAGCTCACCCCCGTGGACCGGCCGACCACCAGCGGCGTCCCCCTTCGCGACTACGTACCCGACGACCTCGTCGAGCGGACCGACAAGTACCTCGCCCTCACCCCGAAACACCTCGACTGGCTCGAACAGCGCCTCGGCGCCTACCCGTTCAAGAGATACGGCGTGCTGGTCGGGGACACCGATCTCGCGGTCGCGCTGGAGACGCAGACCCTCTCGCTGGTCCCCAAGGGCGAACTGCTCGGCACCGAGGTGGACGCCGAGCGCACCCTCGTCCATGAGCTGGCCCACCAGTGGTTCGGTGACAGCGTCGCGCTGCGCACCTGGTCGGACCTGTGGCTCAGCGAGGGCCATGCCCGCTTCTACGAGCGCCTCTACTCCGAGGAGCACGGCGGCGACAGCTTCGAGGCCGCCATGAAGACGGCGTACACGAACCACAACCTGTGGCGCCGCGACGTCGGCGCCCCGGCCGAGCCCACCGAACCCAACCTGTTCAAGCGGATGCGCTACGACGGCTCGGCCCTGGTGCTCTACGCGCTGCGCGAGAAGGTCGGCGCCGAGACCTTCCAGAAGATCGACCGGGCCTGGCTCACGAAGTACCGCGGAAAGACCGCGAGCACACAGGACTTCATCGACCTGGCGTCCGCCGTCTCGGGCGAGGACATGGAGCCATTCCTCCGCCCCTGGCTGTACGGACCCACGACCCCGCCCATGCCGAACCATCCCGACTGGGTGGCGACAACCCCGTAAGGGTCAGGCGATCCGTACTCGTCACGGGTTCTAGCGGGCGGCTGCTCCGACGAGTGCCGTTCCCCGCGTGACCGCGGCGCGCTCCGCCGCGGTCGCGTGGGCGGCCGACCGCACGAACGCGCGGATGGTCGCGTTCTCGCGGGTCGACCGCCAGACCGGGACCACCACCATGGGCGGCATGTCGAGCACGGGGACGACGGCCAGGCCGGGAAACGGCACCTGGTCGAGGAGGTCGGCGACCGTCAGGTGCAGACCGCGGCCCCGTGCCACCAGCGCGAGGACGTCCTGCACGGGCAGGTCCGATGTGCCCATCAGCCGGCTCATGTCCTCGTCGGTGTGCCGAAGCGCCCTGCCCGAGCCGGTGTGGGTGGGCAGCCACCGCTCCCGCAGCCGGGGATGCACTGTGTCCGGCAGTCGCAGCAGCTCGTAGGGCGTGAGGTCGTCCAGGGTGATCGCCGCGCGCCGGGCCAGCGGATGCGCCGACGGCACCAGCACCCCGCGGGGGACCGCGGCGAGCAGCGGGCCCACGACGAGACCGGGCGCCTCGACCGCGCTGCCGTCCCCGCCCGGCGACCACCACAGCGCCAGATCGACGTCGCTTCCCCCCGCGAGCGGTGCCATGTTCCCGCCGGCCCGGTAGACAAGGCTGTTGATGACGACTTCGCAGTGCGGATGACCGCTGGTGAAGGCCGTCACGAGCCGGTCGGCGAGCTGCCCGCCCATCGTCCACTGGTAGCCGATCCGCAGCCGGTCGCCCACCTGCCGGGTCATGTCACGGCACTCCCGCAGTGTGGCCATCAGCCGGTCGTAGCCGTCCTCGGCGCCGGCGCGGAACCGTTCGCCCAGCGGCGTCAGACACACCCGCCGGCTGCTGCGCTCGAACAGGGCGCCGCCCACCTCGCGTTCCAGCGCCTTGATGATCTGGCTGACCCGTCCCTGGGTCACGTTCAGGCGCTCGGCGGCCCGCCCGAAGTGCAGTGCACGGGCAACCTCCAGGAACGTCTCCACATCGCGCAGTTCCATCTGCCTTCCCCCGTCTCGCCATGGCAGCCGGGTTCCAGATGTACAGGTCCGGCGTTGTTCGGAATCGATCGAGTGGTCCCGAACAAACGAATGCCGAACAATGGCTTCTCACTACATCGGGGGAGGCCGCGGCGATGCCTCGTGCAGAGGGCCCGCTCAAGGCGGGAGACGAACGGATCCTGAAGTTCGCCGCGGAGTTACGGCGGCTGCGGCACACCGCGGGCCGGCCGACCTACCGTCAACTGGCCGAGCGGGCGCACTACTCGGTCTCGACGCTGTCCGGCGCCGCGTCCGGGAAGGGGCTGCCGACGCTGGCGGTGACCCTGGCGTATGTGCGGGCCTGCGACGGGGACGTGGCGCAGTGGGAGCGGGCGTGGCACGCGCTGGCCACCGAGGTCGGCCCGGCCGGTCCGGCACCGGACGCGGACCGCTCGGACGGCCCGGCGCCCTATGTGGGCCTCGCGGCCTACCAGGCGAGCGACGCCGAGTGGTTCTTCGGCCGTGAGCGGCTGGTGGACGAGCTGGTGCGACGCCTGAGCGGGCAACGCCTGCTGCTGGTGATCGGGGCCTCGGGATCGGGCAAGTCGTCGCTGCTGCGCGCGGGTCTGGTCCCCCGGCTGCCGGCGGGTACGACACCCGTGGTGTTCACCCCGGGTGCCCGGCCGATGGAGGAGTGCGCGGTACGGCTGTCCGCCGCCGCGGACCTCACACCGGGACGCCTGTACCGGGAGTTGCTGGACGACCCCGCGAATCTGGGGCGGGTCGTACGGCAGATCGGCGCCCGCTCGGACCCGGCCGACAGCGAACTCGTCCTGGTCGTCGACCAGTTCGAGGAGCTTTTCACGCACTGCTCCCCCGAGGAACGCGATCACTTCATCTCGGCGCTGCTCACCGCGGCGACCTCCGACGGCAGCCGCTGCCGTGTCGTGCTCGGAGTGCGGGCCGACTTCTACACGCACTGCACCCGCCACCCCGACCTGGTGGTGGCGATGCGCGACGCGCAAATGCCGGTGGGCCCGATGGAGTTGGAGGACCTGCGGCGGGCGATCGTCCAGCCCGCCGTGCGCGCCGGGCTGACGGTGGAGGGCGCGCTCGTGACGACGCTCGCGACGCAGGCCCTCGGGCAGCCCGGTGTGCTGCCGCTGCTGTCCCACGCGCTGCGGGAGACCTGGCGGCGGCGCCGCGGCAACGCGCTGACGCTGGAGGCGTACCGGGCGACGGGCGGCCTGGAAGGCGCGCTGGCCCGCACGGCGGAGGAGTTCTACGCGGAGCTGAGCGCCGAGCGGCGGGACCTGGCCCGGCAGGTGTTCGTCCGGCTGACGGCGCTCGGTGAGGGCACGGAGGACACCAGGCGCCGTGTCCCGCTCGGCGAGCTGGCCCATCTGGATGCCGGTGCCGTGGTGGAGCGCGCCGCCCGCGCCCGGCTGCTGACGCTGGACAGGGAACGGGTGGAGCTGACGCACGAGGCGTTGATCCGCTGCTGGCCCAGGCTGCACGGCTGGCTCACCGAGGACCGGGAGCGACTGCGCGTCCTGCGTCAGCTCACCGAGGCCGCCCGGACCTGGGAGTCGCTCGGCAGGGATCCGGACGCCCTGTTCCGCGGCGCCCGGCTGGCCCTGGCCCGGGAGCTCGGAGACCAGACGCTGTCCGCCGAGGAGCGGGCCTTCCTCGATGCCGGTACCGCCGCCGAACGTGCCGAGTCGGCCCGGGGGCGGCGACGCGCCCGGCAGCTGCGCCGGCTGACCGCGCTGCTGGCGGTGCTGCTGTGCGTGGCCGTCACCGCGGCGGTGCTGGCGCTGCGTGCGCGGGACGAGCTGACGCGGGAGCGGAACAAGGTGCTGGCCCGTGAGGTCGCGGTGGAGGCGGTCGCCCTGCGGCAGGCCCGGCCGGCCCTGGCGGCGCAGCTCGGCATGGCCGCGGACCGGCTCAGCCCGAGCGCCACGACCCGCGATGCGCTGCTCGGTGTCACCGCGGCCGCCCTGGTCGGCCATGAACAGGCGGTCAGCGCCGTCGCGTTCCGTCCGGACGGACGGATGCTCGCGACAGCCGGTTACGACTACACCGTACGGCTGTGGGACCTGACCGACCCCTTCCGTCCGGTCGCCGCAGGCCGGTTCCAGGGCGGTCCTGACATCATGACCGCCGTGGCGTTCAGCCCGGACGGACGGACCCTCGCCACGGGTGGGCGCGACCGGACCGTACGGCTGTGGGATGTGACCAGACCGCGCCACCCCGCCCAGAGACGTGTCCTGACCGGGCACGGCGACGTCGTGTTCTCCGTCGCCTTCAGCCCCGACGGCGACACGCTGGCCTCGGGAAGCTACGACCACTCGGTACGGCTGTGGGACCTGACGTCCGCCGCGAGCAGGCCGGCTGTGCTGCGCGGCCACCGGCTCAATGTCAAGCCGATCGCGTTCAGTCCGGACGGACGGATCCTGGCCTCCGGCAGCGACGACCGCACGGTCCGGCTGTGGGACGTGTCCGGGCCGCGCCGTCCCAGGCCGCTCGCCGTGCTCACCGGCCACCGTGACTTCGTGGACGCCGTGGCCTTCAGTCCCGACGGGCGGACCCTGGCCTCCGGCAGCGACGATCGCACGATCCGGCTGTGGAACGTCGCCGATCCCCGCCGTCCCCGTGCGGGCGCCGTCCTCACCGGCCACACCGACGTGGTGTCCTCGGTGGCCTTCAGCCCCGACGGCCGGCTGCTCGCGTCCGGCAGCACGGATCGCACGGCCCGGTTGTGGGACGTGCCGGCGGCCGGGGCCCCGCGCCCGCGGTCGGAGCTGGCCGGGCACCTCGGCTCGGTCAACGTGGTGGCCTTCCGCCCGGGCGGGGGCGATGCCCTGCTCGCCACGGGCAGTTCGGACCACACGGCGCAGATCTGGCAGACGGACACCGCCCGGGCCAGACGGATGGCCTGTGCACACGCCCGCCCGGTGATCACCACCGCGGAGTGGAACCGCCGGCTGCCCGGCATCCCCTACAGCCCGCCGTGCACCGGCTGGAGGGACTCCGCCCTTCCGCGGAAGAGGGATGCCGACGAGCGATGAGTCCGCGGTCTGCGCGAGGTCTACGTGACTGACAGACCCAGACACTCTGACCCGGAGAACCCATGACCACTGACGCGACCGACACCGCTGCCGTCCGTTCCCTCAAGGTGCCCGGAGCACGTCTGCACTACGAGGTGCGCGGCGAGGGGCCGCTCATCGTGCTGGTCGGTGCCCCGATGGACGCCGCCGCCTTCGCTCCGCTGGCCGACCTGCTCGCCACCGACCACACCGTGCTCACCACCGACCCGCGCGGCATCAACCACAGCACGCTCGACGACCCGGAGCAGGACTCGACGCCGGAACTGCGCGCCGACGACCTGTTCCGCCTGATCACCCACGTCGACGCGGGCCCGGCCGTGCTCCTGGGCTCCAGCGGCGGCGCCGTCAGCGCGCTGGCTCTCGCCCAGGCCCACCCCGACCAGGTGTCCACCGTCGTCGCCCACGAGCCCCCGCTGATCGAGCTGCTCAAGGACCGGGAGCAACTGCGCGAGGGGACCGAGGACCTCGTCGCCACCTATTTCGCCGGCGATGTGACGGGGGCCTGGAGGAAGTTCTTCGCCCAGGCCGACATCGCTGTGCCCGATCCCGTCCTTGAGCAGATGTTCGGCGGGGAGCGCGATCCGCGGCAAGTGGCGGACGAACGACGCTGGTTCGCGCACGAGATGCGCGCCTCCACCTACTGGCAGCCGGACCTGGCAGCCCTGCGGACGGCACCCACACGCATCGTCGTGGGGATCGGCGACGACTCCGCCGGACAGCTCTGCGACCGAACCTCCCGCGCGCTCGCTCAGGCGCTGGGCACCGAACCGACGACGTTCCCCGGCGGCCACACCGGGTTCGTCGACACCCCTGAGGCCTTCGCGGCCCGCCTGCGAACGGTCGTCGGCGGGCCTCAGCGCGCCAAGTCATAGGCGTACGACGCCGTGAACGTCCCCGGGCTCCCCTTGCACCCGTCGGACTCCCCCGGCAGCTTCACCCACAGGTAGGCGTCGATCCGTGCCTCCCCCGTGGCCAGCGTCGGTGCCCGGCCCAGCTTGCGGCCGGACGGGTCGCACCACTCCCCTTCGGCCGGGGCTCCGGCGCCGTTGCGGCTGGTGTCGATGACGGCGCCGAGCGAGGCGGGGCCGCCGAGGGCGTCGAGGACCTGTCGGTCGTAGGCGATCTCGTCGGCCGTGGTGTGGAAGTTGGAGACGTTGCTGAAGACGCCGTCGGAGGATGTGGCCGAGGCGGCGCCGGCCCGCTTCAGCAGGGCCGCCTGTTTGCCGGGCGTGTTCCAGCCGGAGTGGCCGGCGTCGTAGTAGACGCGTGCCCTGGGGTTGGCCTCCTTGAGGACGCGGCCCGCGCGGGCGAGGGAGGCGAAGCGGTCGGCGCGTGCCCCTTCGGAGAGGCATTCGGACTGGGCGAGGGAGTCGGGTTCCAGGATGACGATGACGTCGCCGGAGCCGAGCCCGGCGGCGAACCGGTCGATCCAGTCGTCGTAGGCGTCGAGGTCGGGCGCCCCGCCCTGGGAGTGCCCGCCGCAGTCGCGGTCCGGGATCGTGTACGGCACGACGACCGGTATGCGCCCCGACGCCGACCCGCCCGAGGTGACCGCGCGGACCCGGTCGGTGATGGTGTCCGGCGTGAAGTCGGCGAACCACACCGCGGCCGGCTGGGCGGCGATCCGGGACTGGATGACGGCGTGGCGCGGGTCGCCGGTGTTGGCGCGGACCCATTCCAGTACCTGGGAGTCGGGGTGGCGGTAGAGGCGGGCGGACACCACGGTGGGCTGCCGTTCGCTCTCGGTCCTGGCCGGCGAGGGCGTCGTCGGTGCCGGTTTCCGCTTCGGGGCCGTCGAAGTGGACGCCGGTGAGGGGGACTTGGCGGGCGACGGGGAGGCGGACGGCAGGAGCGGCAGGGACTGCAGGCTCGGGGAGCGTGTCACCTCGGGTGCTTTGGCCTCGTCGGAGCCCCGTCGTTCGTCGAGCGCGGACATCATGCCGGTGACGGTGCCGACGGCGACCACGACCGAGGCGGCCGCGACCATCGCGTTGCGCCGGGCCGCCCTCCTGCGCGCGGACCTGCGCGCGGCCAGTCGCTGGGCACGTAAGCCTGCCACCTCGCGCTCCCCCTCCCCCACAGCGAGCGCGTTCCCCCGTTCTGGGGAAGCGGCGGGCCCGCCGACACCCCCGCCAGCCTAAAGCTGCGACTCTGCCCCCATGGCGCAATGCGAACAATTCACCACAGCCGTGGACGCGGTCATCTCCCGTATGCGCGCCCTGGACGCGGCCCTGCCCGACCGCGACGGAGTGGCGGTCTTCAACCGCGTCTACCTCACCGTCACGGAGGCGGTCGACCGGGACATCGACGGCGGCCGGTTCGCGGACGCCCGGGCGGCGATCACGCTGGACGTGCGGTTCGCGGAGCGGTATCTCGCGGCGGTGGAGGCGGCCGAGGACGAGCGGCGCCCGCCCGCCTGCTGGCGGCCCCTGTTCCAGATGCGCCGCCATCCCGGCGTACGTCCCCTGCAGTTCGCGCTCGCGGGCATCAATGCGCATATCGGCCACGATCTGGCGCTCGCCGTGGTGGACGCCTGTCGTAGCCTCGACTGCGAACCCGCCGAGCTGGAGGACGAGTTCGATCGAGTGGGTGATCTCCTCGTCTCGCTGGAGGAGCGCATCCGCGAAGATCTGATGCCGGGCCCCGACCTGCTCCAGATCGCCGATCCGCTGACCCATCTGCTCGGCTCCTGGAGTCTGGAGCGGGCCCGGGACGCCACCTGGTCGACGGCGCGGGCCCTGTGGGCGCTGCGGGGACTCCCGGACGTCGCCGGGGAGTTCACCGAGCGGCTGGACGCGGCGGTGGGCCTCGCGGGCCGCATGCTGCTCACACCGCTGCCGGACTGAGCCGGATGGGTCCGGCAGCGATCCCGGCAGCGGTTTCCGAGTGAACTCCGGTCAGTCCTCCGGGAGTTCCACCGGCGCGATCTCGTCGTAGACGTCGCCCGGTCCCGGGTTGGTGGCGTCCGTCGCCCCGCCGAAGTGGTGCATGACGCCCCAGACGGCGTTCAGCGCGGTCTGCACGGCGCCCTCGGCCCAGCCCGCCGTCCAGGAGATGTCGTCGCCGGCGAGGAAGATGCCCCGCTTGTCCTCGGGCAGCCGGTCCTGCATGAAGTGGGTGAACAGGCGCCGCTGGTAGCGGTAGTGGCCGGGCAGGTTGGCCTTGAACGCGCCCATGAAGTAGGGCTCGTTCTCCCAGGAGACGGTCACCGGGTTGCCGATGATGTGCTTGCGGACGTCGACCTTGGGATAGATCTCGCCGAGCGACTTCAGCATGACCTCCATCCGCTCGTTCGCGGACAGCGGCAGCCACTTCAGGCTGTCGTCGCACCAGGTGTAGGAGAGGCAGATGACGGCGGGCTTGTCCGGACCGTCGTCCAGCAGGTAGGTGCCGCGCGTCATCCGGTCGGTCAGCGTCATCGACATGACGTCCCGGCCGGTCTCCTCGTCCTTGTCCAGCCAGAAGGGCCGGTCGACGGGCACGAAGAGCTTGCTGGACTCCATGTAGTGGGTGCGCTCGATCGCCGTCCAGTGGTCGATCGGGAAGAGCGAGTCGTCGCAGGCGATCTTCGACAGCAGCATCCAGGACTGGGCGGTGAAGATGGCCGCCTGGTAGGTGCGGATGTCGCCGTTCGCGTCGGTCACGGTGATGCGGTTGCCCGAGGTGCGGTGCAGCCGGGTCACGGCCGGGCGGGGTGCGCCGTTGTCGTGCAGGCTCGCGAGCGAGGTGCCGTAGGACCAGTGGACGATCTTCTCCGGCTCGCGGTCCCAGAGGCGCAACGGCAGCTGCTGGGAGCCGCCGACGATGCCGCGGTGGTGGTCGTCGGCCTCGGTGTAGACGACGCGCAGGATCTCCAGGATGGAGTTCGGGAAGTCGGTGTCCCAGCCGCCGGTGCCGAAGCCGACCTGGCCGAAGATCTCGCGGTGCCGGAAGGACTTGAAGGCCTCGGAGTCGCAGAGGAATCCGTAGAAGGTCTGGTTGTCGAGCTTCTCCACGAGCTTCGCCCAGATCTCGCGGATGCGCGGCACGTCCCGCTCCCGCATGGCGCGGTTCATGTCGGAGAAGTCGGCGCCCTCTTCGAGGCACTTGTTCCAGGCCTCGGCGACATCGCGGTAGACCTGCGGGAGATCCTCGATCGTCTCGGCGTAGTGCGACTCGCCCTTGAGGTCGACGACGGTCGAAGGGGTCGCCTCGGCGAGCGGGTTGGGGAACGGGCTGGTCTTCAGTCCCACCAGGTCGATGTAGTGCTGGAGGGCGGTGGAGGACGGCGGGAAGCGCATCGCGCCCATCTCGGCGGTCAGGCCCTCGGTGCCCGTGCCCTCGAAGCCGACGGTGCGCAGCCGTCCGCCGATCTCGTCGGCCTCGTACACGACCGGCTTGAGGCCCATCTTCATCAGCTCGTACGCGGCGACGATGCCGGACAGGCCGCCGCCGATGACCGCGACCTCGGTGCCGTGCTCGGTCGCGGGTATCTGGCCGAGCCCCGCCGGGTGGGCGAGGAAGTCGTCGTACGCGTACGGGAAGTCCGGGCCGAACATGGTGATCGGCGGCTGCTGCTCGTCGGCGTGCTGGACGGCGGTGGGCACCATGGACGTCATGGGGTACGGACTCCTTGCGAGTGCTGCTGGTGAAGGCTGGGGGATTTCAGACGAGGGACCCGTAGAGACCGGGGCGGCGGTCCTTCAGGTACGGGTTCGCCTCGCGGGAGGCGGCGAGGAAGGCGGGGTCGACGTCGGCGAGGACGAGCTCCGCGCCGCGCCCGGCGCGGGTGCGGGCGACCCCGTCGGGGCCGGCGAGCGTGGAGAGCCCGACGAACTCGAACTCCCCTTCCTGTCCGGCCCGGTTGACGTACGCGACGTACATCTGGTTCTCGAAGGCCCGCACCGGGATCATCGACTCGGCGACGAACTGGAACGGGTGCATCTGCGCGGTCGGCACGAGAAGCAGGTCGGTGCCGGCCAGGGCGTGGGCCCGGACGTTCTCCGGGAACTCGACGTCGTAGCAGATCAGGATGCCGACGCGGAGGCCGTCGAGTTCGGCCTGGACGACGGGCTGGTCGCCCGGCGTGAAGTGGTCGCGTTCGAAGCAGCCGAAGAGATGGGTCTTGCGGTAGTTCGCCAGCCGGGTGCCGTCGGCGGAGATCAGCTGGGCGGAGTTGTAGACGGTCTCGCCGTCCCGCTCGGGGTATCCGTAGCCGATCGCCAGGCCGTGCAGGGTGGCGATCTCGGCGATCGCGTCCGCGCAGTCGCCGTCGGCGGGCTCGGCGAGGCGCGCGATGTCGTCGCCGATCGCGTACCCCGTCAGGAACATCTCCGGCGCCACCAGCAGCCCGGCGCCCGCGGCGGCTGCACGGCCCGCGGCCTCGTCGAGGACCTTGAGGTTCTCGACGGTCGAGCCGGGGCGGCCGGAGCTCTGGAGCAGGGCGGTGCGCATGCGTGTCCTCACCGGGGCGGAAGGGTGATTGTGGGGGCCATGTAGAAGGTACGGTCGGCTGACCAGGGCGGACAAGAAGGAGCCGTTGCGCGCCGGTGAGCGGTTTGTTGCGTACGTCGGGGGGTCGGCGGCGATTCGTTGCGCGACCTGAGGCGTAGTTCCGCTCGTCCTCGGGGCGCAGGGCACGTCGGCGTCCCCGCCGGGCGGCGGAGGCGGGGTCCAGTCCCCGGCGCGATGTGGTGCGGGGCACGGCCCGGGAGAGTGGGGACTGTCCGCTTGACCTGGGGAAAGGACCGCGATGAACCGCCGTACGAAGATCGTCGTGCTCGGCTCCGCGCTGCTGCTCACCGCCACTGCGGCCTCCGCCGCAACCGCGTCCGACGACGCGCCGGCGCGGCGCGAGGCCGCCGCGCTCACCGGCACCGCCAAGCTGTTCCGCTCGGCCGGGGACGACATCACGTTCTCCTTCGACGCCCATCTGGCGGCGAAGGACACCGCCGACCCGACGAAGGCGACCGGCACCTTCGAGTTCAGCCACTACCTGAACGGCGAGGGCGCCCGGGCGAAGGCGAAGGTCGACTGCCTGGTCACCGGCGGGAAGGTGGCCGTCGTCTCCGGCGTGATCACCGACTCCGATCTACCGGGCGCCGAGGGCAAGCGGGTCGGCATCACCGTCCATGACGTCGGCCGGCGCGACCGGCTCGGCTACAGCTGGGCCGCCACGGGCAGCCCCGTCGAGACGAAGGAGCTGCCCAAGTGCGTGGGCTCCGCCCCCTTCGAGAAGGTCAGGAAGGGGACGGGCGACTTCACCGTCGTGCCTTGGCGGCCCGACTTCTAGCCAGCGCCAGCGCCGTCACGAGATAGGGCACCGCGAGCACCGCGAAGACGGTGCTGTGCGCCGCCTCGGTGCCGAGCAGCGCGTACGCGCCGAACGTGGCGACCGTGGCCAGCTCGGTGCCGAGGCTCGCCACCGAGGTGAGCGTGGCCCGGCGGGACTCCTCGATGCGGTGCTGGAGCCGGACGTCGGCAAGCACCTCGGCCAGCTGGAACCCGGCGAAGGCGAGGCTCACCAGGGCGATACCGGCCAGGGAGCGGGCCGCGGCGCCGACGGCCAGCGCGAGGGCCGCGCCCGCGAGGAGCGCGGCGAGCCCGGTCGCGCCGAGGCGTTCGGCCGGTCCGGTCAGGAGGCTGCCGACGGTGACGCCGGCCCAGATCAGCATGATCAGGTAGGGCACGGTCGCCTCGGCGACGCCGATGTCCCGGACCAGCAGCGGGGTGTACTCGTCGAGCGCACCCCACACCGCGGCGACGGCCGGGACCAGCAGCAGGGCGCCGCGCACCGAACGGTCCCCGCGGACCTCGGCGAGTCCGGTCCGCAGGGTCGTCACCCAGCTGTCGCCGCCGCTCTCGGCCCGCACCCGGTGCTCGGGGAACCGGGTCGCGACGGCGGCGGTCAGCACACAGGCCACGAAGCTCGCGGCACCTACCGTCGCATAGCCTCCGCGGGCGAAGACAGGCGCCGCCAGGCCGATGGAGGACACGGTGCCCAGCAGCCGCGCGGCCCGGGCCCGGCCCATGACCCCGGCGTACCGGTCGGCCGCGCCCAGGCGGTCCAGCTCGTCGTAGACCAGCGCCTCCAGCGCGCCGGAGCCGAGCGCCCCTCCGGCGCCCCACAGCACGAAGCCGACCGCGAAGGCCCCGTACGACGGGACGACCACCCACAGCGCGAAGCCGACGGCGGTGAGCAGCGGGCCGATCCACAGCAGCCGGCGCCGCGACACGGCGTCGGCCCAGGCACCCGAGGGCACCTCCAGCACCACACCGGTGATCGACCACAGGGCGAACAGGGAGGAGATCTGCCAGAGCGACATGCCGGTGTCGGCGAACAGCAGCGCGTACACCGGGTAGAGCAGGACGAAGTCGTCCAGGAACGAGTAGCCGTACAGCGTGGTCGTCAGGCGTCGGACGCCGGTTGCGGGCACGCGTGCGGGTGTGAGTGTCATGAGGCCTTCCCGGAAGGGCGGTTCGGACGTCGTCGGTACGGCGTCCGAGGCGGCCCTCGGGAGGCACGGCTGGTGGATCAATGTCGCCAGGTCATGGCACCGATGGTAGGCCGGTCCGGCTCATTCGCGCAGTTCCCGTAGCGAGAACGTGGTGATCACGGCGGCGTGGTCGGAGGGCCACTCGTTGTGCTCGACGTCCGGCCAGGGGCGCGGGTCGCCACCGACGTAGGTCTCGGAGTCGACTACGCGCAGCCCCCTGTGCAGCACGAAGTCGATCCTGTCCTGTGGCTCCGGGCGCCCGCTGCCGTCCTCGTGCAGGACATGGATCGGCGACCAGGTGTGGCCGGGCCGGGTGGCCGGGTCCGGGTGGGCCTCACGGTAGGAGTCGCTCAGTCCCGCCTCCTGCGCCGCCTTCGTCACCGGCCACTCCACCTCCGGCCAGTCCAGGTGGGAGGGGCTGTTGAAGTCGCCGACGAGGACGACGGGCACGGCGGGGTCGGCCGCCTCCTCGATCCGGCGCAGCGCGTCCCGCATCTGGGCGAGCCGCACCTCCTCGTGGGCGATCAGCTCGGCGGCCGCAAGCCCGTCGAAGGCGGACTCGTACGGCCCGTAGGGCGTGTAGTCGAGGTGTGCCGTCCAGATGTCGACCTGCCGCTCCCCGACCCCGATCCGGACCCCGGCCGCTCCGTAGAACCCGATGTCGGGGTCGCCGAAGGCGGCCGTGATCGGGTACCGGCTGATGACGCCCAGGTTCTCCCCCGCCCGGTGGTGGTACCAGCCGAGGGCGTCGGCGAGGTCCTGGGCGGCGGTGCCGTACGTCTCCTGGAGGCCGACGACGTCGACGCCGGTCTCGGCGATGACCTTGAGCTGCTTGGCCAGGTGGTCGTGGACCTTGGTGCCGCCGTACCAGAGGTTCCAGCTCATGACGCGCAGCTCGGGCGAGGGCGGGGCGGCGGTCGGCAGGGTGCGCAGCCGTTGCGTGGTGACGCCCTCCAGGCTGGGGAGGACGGTCCGTCCCGGTGCCGGCTCGATCGGGGCGAGCGAGGGCACCGCGAGCACCGTGCAGCCGGCCGCCTCCGCCGAGCTGACGCCGGTGCGGGTGTCCTCGACGGCGACGCAGGCCGCCGGGTCGACGCCGAGGGCACGGCAGGCGGCGAGGTAGGGATCGGGGGCGGGCTTGGTGCGGTCGGTGTCGTCGGCGGTGACGGAGACCGCGAAGCGGCTCGCGCCGAGGGCTTCGAGGACGGTGTCGGCGACGGCTCGGGGCGAGGCCGTGACCAGGGCCGTGGGGACGCCGTCGCGGGCGAGGGCGTCGAGCAGGTCGAGGGCGCCGGGGCGCGGGACGATGCCGGTGCGGACCCGGTCGGCGAACTCGCGGTGGAGTGCCTCGGCGAGGTCGGCGGAGGGCGCGCCCGTGGCCGCGGCCAGCCAGTCGGCGGTGTGCTCGACGGGCCGGCCGAGCACCTCCGGCTCGTCCGCCTCGGTCAGGGCCCGGCCGGCGACCTGCTCCACCGCCTCCCACCACAGCCGCTCGGTGTCGACGAGCGTGCCGTCCATGTCGAACAGGACGGCCTGGAGCGGGAGTTGAGTCACAGTTGTCTCTTTCATGTGCACGCGTGGGGGGGGATCGGTAGGTCGTACGAGGGTCAGCGGCTACGTTCGGCCACCAGCACGGGCCGCTCGGGCAGCGACACGCTCACCGCGGCCCCGGCGCCGAGTGCGGCGCCCTCGTGGGCGGGCAGGTCGGCCTTCACCTCGGTGCCGTCGGCGAGCCGTACGGTCAGCCGGGTCGTGGCGCCGAGGAACGACGTGGCGGCCACGCGCGCGTCGGAGGTGTCGTCGGCGCGTACGGCCACGGCTTCCGGCCGTACCAGCACGTCCACCTCGGACACCGGGGGCGCGTCGCCGTCGACGGGCAGCCGCCGGCCGAGCACCTCGACACCGCCGTCGACGAGCGTGCCCGGAATCCGGCTCATCGTGCCGACGAACTCGGCGACGAAGGCCGTGGCGGGACGGCCGTACAACTCGGCGGGCGCGGCGCACTGTTCGAGCCGTCCGGACCGCATGACGGCGACCCGGTCGGCCATGGACAGGGCCTCCTCCTGGTCGTGGGTGACGAAAAGGGTGGTGATGCCGAGCTCCTGCTGGAGCCGTCGGATCTCCTCGCGGAGCGTCAGACGCACCTTGGCGTCGAGCGCCGACAGCGGCTCGTCCAGCAGCAGGACGCGGGGGCGCAGGGCGAGGGCGCGGGCCAGGGCGATGCGCTGCTGCTGGCCGCCGGAGAGCTGGTGCGGGTACCGCTCGCTCTTGTCGGCGAGACCGACCAGCTCCAGCAACTCGGCGGCACGGGCGCGTCGTTCGGCGGTGCGCACCTTGCGCATGCGCAGCCCGAAGGCCACGTTGTCGAGGGCGTTCAGATGCGGGAACAGGCTGTACGACTGGAAGACCATGCCGGCGTCGCGGCGGTGCGCGGGGACCCGGGTGACGTCCTCGCCGTCCACCAGCACCTCGCCGGAGTCGGGATGTTCGAACCCGGCGAGCATGCGCAGGGCCGTGGTCTTGCCGCAGCCGGACGGGCCGAGGAGGGCGAGGAGTTCACCGGGCTCGACGGCGAGGTCGAGGCCGTCGAGGGCGACCGTGCCGCCGAAGGCGCGGCGCAGGCCCCGGAACTCGACCGTGGCGGCCGCGTCGGCCGTGGCGGCCTTCGGCTGGGGTGCAGTGAGTGTCATCTTCCGGGTCACCTCTGGTCGGATCACTTCTCGGTGGTGGTCGGGGAGGGGGTGCGCCCGCCGGCGGCGGCGATGCCGAGCAGCAGCAGCCAGGTCACGAACAGGCTGAGGACGGACACCGCCACGGACATCTGCGCCTGCGAGCCGCCGATGCCGACGATCCAGACGGCGAAGGGCCGGAACTTCAGGATCTGGGCGACCGTGAATTCGCCGAGCACCAGCGCCAGCGTGAGGAACGAGGCGTTCAGCAGGGCCCCGCGAAGGTTGGGCAGCACCGCCCGGACCAGCGCCTGCGCCCAGCCGGCGCCGCAGTTGCGGGCCGCCTCCACGAGGGTGGGTACGTCGATCGACCGCAGGCCGGCGTCCAGCGCCCGGTACACGAACGGCAGGGCCATCACCGTGTAGGCGAGGACGAGCACGACGGGGAAGTCGGGATTCTGGACGGCCACGAAGGTCTGGAACAGCGGGGTCGTGGAGAAGTACTCGGGCCCCCACTTCAGCACCGTGGCGATGCCCGCGACGAAGGCGATCGGCGGCAGGACCAGCGGCAGCGCGCAGACGATCTCCACGACCGCGCGCAGCCGCCGCGCACCGAGCCGCAGGGCGACCATGGCGGGCACCATCAGCAGCAGGACCAGCGCGATGGTGGCGGCGGCCAGTTCCAGGGAGAGCACCAGGCTGGAGACGAAACCGTCGGCGCCGAGGATCTGCTCGTAGACGTCGAAGTTCACCCCCTGGCCCGGTACGTCGACCGTGAAGATCACGGAAGCGGCGAGCGGCAGCAGGAAGTAGACCGCGGCGCACAGCAGGACGACACCGCGCCCGGGGCGGACCTTCCCGACGCCGCGACTTGTCAGGCGAGCCATCGGGCACTCCGTCGTTGCAGGGGCAGGTACACGGCCATCACGAGGCCCGCCACGAGGACCATGTCCAGGCTCAGGGCCAGCGCCACGTTCTCCTGGCCGACCAGGACGTTGCCGGCGAGGGCGTCGGCGATCTGCAGGGTGACCAGCGGGATCGAGCTGCCGACCATGGCGGCCGCGGTGGCGTACGCGGCGAAGGCGCTGCCGAAGAGCAGCACGAAGCCGCCGAGCAGCGAGGGGGCGAGCACGGGCAGCGCGACGTGCCGCCAGTACTGGGCGTTGGTGGCGCCGTTGTTCCGGGCGGCCTCACGCCACTGGACCCTGAGGCCTTCGAGCGCCGGGGTGATCGTGAGGACCATCAGCGGGATCAGGAAGTACAGATAGGCCAGCGTCAGCCCGGAGAAGCTGTAGAGGCTCCACCCCTTGTCGGTCAGGTCGAGGCGACGGGTGAGGAAGCCCGAGTTGCCGAGTGTGGCGACGAAGGCGAAGGCCAGCGGCACACCGCCGAAGTTGGCGAGGACCCCGGAGGCGGTGAGCACGGCCTCACGCAGCACCCTGGACCGTGAGGTGACCACGGCCTGCGCCAGCAGCAGTCCGCACACCACGCCGATGGCCGCGGAGAAGGCGGAGAGCTTCACGCTGCCGATCAGGGCGGTGAGATACGCGCCCTGCATCGAGGCGGTCACATTGGCCACGCCGTACGAACTGGCCCCCGTGACCGGGTCCTTGACGGTGAAGGCACCGTCCAGCATGGCCAGGGCGGGGATCCCGAAGGCGAGCGCCACGAAGGCGAGCAGCGGGACGACGGCGAGCCCGCCCCCGACGCGGCGCCGCCGCCCGGAGCGGGCGGCGGCCGCGGCGGCGTCGGTACCGGTGTGCGCCGAAGCGGCAGGGGCGACGGTCGCGTCGGTATCCGTCGTCATCCGGAGACAGCCTTGCCCCAGCCCGCGCCGAGGACTTCCTTGGCCTTGGCCTGCTGGGCCTCGGTCGGGAAGGCCGCCGTGCCCGAGACCTCGGGCAGCTTGGCCGCGGCGGTCTTGTCGAGCGTGCCGGCCTTCTCCATCGCGGGCATGAGGGCCGGGCGGGCGTACCCCTTGAGCCAGAGGTTCTGGCCCTCGGCGCTGTAGAGGTACTCCTGCCAGAGCCGGGCGGCCGCCGGATGCGGGGCGTCCTTGTTGATGGCCTGCGAGTAGTACTGGGAGAACTTGCCGTCGGTCGGGACCGCGACCTTCCAGTCCAGCCCCTTGGACCGGAACTCCTCCGCGTATCCGGCGTTCAGGTAGTCCCAGTCGATGCTGATGGGCGTCTCACCCTTCTCGACCGTGGCCGGGGTGGACTCGACCGGCGTGTAGTTGCCGTTCTTCTTCAGCTTGGCGAAGAAGTCGATTCCGGGCTGGAGGTCGTCGAAGGAGCCGCCGTTCGCCAGGCCGGCCGCCCACACTCCGGCGAAGGCCGAACCCGACTTGGTGGGGTTGCCGTTGAGCGCGACCTGGCCCTTGTACTGCGGCTTCAGCAGGTCCTTGAAGGTGGTCGGGCACTCCTTGACGCGCTTCGCGTCGCAGCCGATGGAGATGTAGCCGCCGTAGTCGTTGTACCAACGGGCCTGCGCGTCCTTCTGCGCCGCCGGGATGCCGTCGAACGACGCCACCTTGTAGGAGGCGAACAGGCCCTGCTGGGCGCCGCTCAGCGCGAAGGACTGCCCGAGGTCCAGCACGTCGGGCGCCCGGTCCTGGCCCTTGAGCGTGGTGACCGCGCTGATCTCCTCCTGGCTGGCCCCGTCCGGATTGTCGACCTCGACCTTGATGCCGTACTTCTTCTGGAAGCCGTCGATGAGGGCGCCGTAGTTGGCCCAGTCACGCGGCAGGGCGATCGCGTTGAGCTTGCCCTCCTTCTTGGCCGCCTTCACCAGCGCGTCCATGCCGCCGAGGTCGGCGGCGGAGGTGGCCGTGGCGATGCTCTTGCCGTCGGCGGTGGTGGACGCGTTGTCGGGGGCGGCGCCACAGGCGCTCAGGGCGAGCGCGGCGACGACGGCGAGGGGGCCGCCGAGGGCGGCGGTTCTCGGCAGGGCTGTACTCGACAAAAACGTGGACACGGTGGCTCCAGGGGACGCGCGAGGGTGCAGGAGGGTTCTTGCCCAGGAAAGACGTCGAACTTGTCTGAACAAGTTGGCCCCAGTAGGCCCGCCGATGGTGACACGTTCATGAACACTGGCGAAAGCCTCCACCCTGAATTTGTGCACACTCCCCACCGACACAGATCACCGAACGATCTCGATTAGGCTGGTCACGCTGTGCACAGCAACCGACTCAGAGGGGAAGCATGGCGGCGCGACACGAGGAGATCGCCGACGAACTGCGCCGGGCGATCGACCGCGAGGAGTACACGGTCGGCAGTCTGCTGCCCGCCGAGACGGACCTCGCGTCCCGGTACGGCGTCTCACGCGGCACGGTCCGGCAGGCCGTCGCCGCACTGACCGCCGAGGGCCTCATCGGCTCACGCCAGGGCGCCCGCCGCGTGGTGCTGGCCAGCCGCCGCAGCCAGAGCTTCGCCGAGCTGCGCAGCTTCGCCCAGTGGGCGCGGGCGATGGGCCGGGAGGCGACCGGCCAGGTGGTCGAGCAGGAGTACCGCCCGGCGACGAAGGAGGACGCCGTACGCCTCCAACTGAGCGCCGGGACCCCGGTGTTGCACGTCCTGCGGGTGCGCGGCCTGGACGGCGAACCGGTGCTGCTTGAGCGCACGGTCTACGCCGACTGGATCTCCCCCGCCGTCGAGGCCATCGAGCCCGACTCCCCGTCCGTCACCCAACGCCTGTACGACGACACGGGCCTGGTCTTCGCCTACGGCGAGCACGTCATCGACGCGGTGGCGGCCGGCGCCCAGGACGCCGAACTACTGGGCATCCGCCGCACGAGCCCCCTCCTGCGGGTACGACGCGTGACGACGACCCGCGAGGGCCGCCCGGTGGAGTGGTCCGACGACCGCTACCGCTCGGACGCTGTGAGCTTCAGCGTCCACAACTCGATCGACAACAACGCCCTCGCCCGAAAGACGGCCGACTGAGGTTCTCCCCCGAGCGGCCATAGGGCTCCACGAGACTTCTCCCATGGACTGAAGAAGCTCCACAACAACGCCGCTCAGGGGCGCGGAGAACTGCGCGACAAGCCCCCACGCAGCCGCAGACGACACACTACGTAGGCGACCCGGAAGAAAACCGCCGCAACAAGGGCGACAGCACCAGCACAGACTTGGTCCGCTCCACGAACGGCTCCCCAGCGATCCGCTCAAGCACCCGCTCGAAATGCCGCATGTCAGAGGCGAAGACCTGCACCACCGCATCCGCCTCCCCCGTGACGGTGGACGCGGCCACAACCTCCTGATACCGCTCCAGCCCCCGCCGAATCGTCTCCGGCGAGGTGTTGTGCCGGCAGTAGATCTCGACGAACCCCTCGGTCTCCCAGCCGAGGGCCGACGGATCCACCCGTACGGTGAACCCGGTGATGGCCCCGGTGGCACGCAGCCGGTCCACGCGCCGCTTCACGGCGGGCGCGGACAGGCCGACCAGTTGCCCGATGTCCGCGTAGGAGCGGCGGGCGTCCTCGGCGAGGGCGTGCACGATGCGTTCGTCGAGATCGTTCAGCACTGCTGGTGGTTCACTTCACTTCTGACATGGCAAGACGGGAACGGCGATAGCCGTACAGGAAGTAGAACACGAGACCGGCCGCCATCCAGCACCCGAAGACCACCCAGGTCACGGTGTCCAGGCTGAACATGTTGTACGCGCAGAAACCGAAGCCCAGAATCGGCAGCACCGGACCGAACGGCACCTTGAACGTCCGCTCCAGCTCGGGCCGCTTGTAGCGCAGCACGATCACCGCGATGTTGACCAGCGCGAAGGCGAACAGCGTGCCGATGCTGGTGGCGTCGACGAGCTTGCCCAGCGGGATGAGGGCGGCGAGGGCACCGCAGAACAGGGACACGATGACCGTGTTGAGACGCGGCGCGCCGGTCTTCGCGTGGACCTTGCCGAGCGCCTTGGGCACTAGGCCGTCACGGGACATCGCGAAGAGGATGCGGGTCTGGCCGTAGAGCACGGTCAGGACGACGCTCGCGATGGAGATGACGGCGCCGAGGGCGAGCAGGGTGCCCCAGAAGGTCTGGCCGCTGACGTCGTTCATGATCGCGGCGAGGGAGGCCTCGGAGCCCTCGAACTTGGTCCAGTTCCAGGCGCCGACGGCGACGCCCGCGACCAGGACGTACAGCACGGTCACGATGATCAGCGACAGCATGATCGCGCGCGGCAGGTCCTTCTTGGGGTTCTTGGCCTCCTCACCGGCGGTGGAGGCGGCGTCGAAGCCGATGTAGGAGAAGAAGAGGGTGGCACCCGCGGCGCTCACACCGGCCATGCCGAGCGGCATGAAGTCCTCGTAGTTGCCGGACTTGAAGCCCATGAAACCGACCGAGCAGAACAGCACCAGCGCGACGATCTTGACTGCGACCATGATCGTGTTGGCGCGGGCGGACTCGCGGACGCCGCCGAGCAGGAACACCATCGCCAGCATCACGACGATCAGCGCGGGCAGGTTGATGATCCCGCCCTCGCCGGGCGCGGAGGACACCACGGACGGGATGGTGACGCCTATGGTCCCGTCGAGCAGCTCGTTGAGGTACTCGCCCCAGCCGACGGCGACGGCGGCCACGGACACGCCGTACTCCAGCACCAGACACCAGCCGCAGACCCAGGCGACGAGCTCGCCCATCGTTGCGTACGCATACGAGTAGGAGGAGCCCGCGACCGGGATGCTGCCCGCCAGCTCGGCGTAGGACAGGGCCGAGAAGAGCGCCGTGAGGCCGGCGATCACGAAGGCCAGGGTGACGGCGGGGCCGGCCTCGGGGACGGCGTCGCCGAGGACGACGAAGATGCCGGTGCCGAGGGTGGCACCGATGCTGATCATGGTGAGCTGCCACATGCCCAGGGAGCGCCGCAGGGACCCTCCCTCACCCTGGCCACCCTCGGCGACCAGGTGTTCTACGGGCTTGCGACGCAACAGGCGCGCGCCGACGCCCGGGGACGCGGGGGCGGCGGTCTGGCTCTGGTTCTGCGGTGGTGCGCCTTGGTCGAGCACGCGCTGGCTCCTTATCGCTGCCAATCTGGGCGGCGGGAACCGACGGCACCCCCACGAGCAGGGACCCACCGAGCGGGGTTCCCGCCACGCCACGTACGAGGCGACAGCCTATGAGGCGCGGCGTTGCTGGTGAAATGCAGCAACCTTGCGCATGCCCGCAAGATCATTGCGTTCCTGGGGGCTGGATGGGTGTTCGTTGCGCGGCGGCTTTCGACCGTTGCGCAAGGGCCGTTCAGAGGGGCTCTTTGACCAGGAACGCGCAGGGGTCGACGCACTCGCGGATCGTGCCGTCGACGTCCTCGTACGAGTAGCGGTCGAGGTAGTCGACCAGGGGCCGGTAGCCGAGCCGGGCGTAGAGAGCGGCGGCCCGCGGGTTGTCCTTCGCGACGCCGATGCCGGCGACGGTCAGATCCCGCGCCCGGGCCAGTTGCTCGGCGGCGCCCACCAGCGTGGTCCCGATGCCGTGTGAGCGCAGTTCCTCGGGCCACACGGCGAGGCCGCCGATCTCCGGGCAGCCGGGACGCACGGCCCGCACCCGCGGGTCCGCGCAGCCGGTCCAGCGCATCTCCGTGTGCCCGACCGGCCGCCCGTCCAGCCAGGCGACCAGATACGTGCACTCCCCCGCCTCCTGGCGCGCGAACCGCCGGGCGTGGAACGAGGTACGCCCGGGCGAGCCCATGTGCAGGTCGAGCAGCGCGACATCGGCGGCCGTGCAGGCGGTGATCTCCATGCCCCGACGGTAGACCGCGGAGATGCCGAACGGCCCCCTGTTTTCCCGGCGGGCGGGTCAACGGGGGCCGTGCGCAAGGTGGTTGAGGAGGCGTCAGCTCCAGCTGGCGTGCAGCGGCTTGCCCTCCGCGTAGCCGGCGGCGCTCTGGATGCCGACGACGGCCTTCTCGGCGAACTCCTCCAGGGAGCCGGCGCCCGCGTAGGTGCAGGACGACCGGACGCCCGCGATGATCGAGTCGATCAGGTCCTCCACGCCCGGGCGGGTCGGGTCGAGGAACATGCGGGACGTGGAGATGCCCTCCTCGAACAGGGCCTTGCGGGCGCGGTCGTACGCCGACTCGTCCGACGTACGGTTGGCCACGGCCCGCGCGGACGCCATGCCGAACGACTCCTTGTAGAGCCGCCCGCTGGAATCCTGCTGAAGGTCGCCCGGCGACTCGTAGGTGCCCGCGAACCAGGACCCGACCATCACGTTGGACGCACCGGCGGCCAGCGCCATGGCGACGTCGCGCGGGTGCCGGACACCGCCGTCGGCCCACACGTGCTTGCCGTACTTCTTCGCCTCGGCGGCGCACTCCAGCACGGCGGAGAACTGCGGCCGGCCTACGCCGGTCATCATGCGGGTGGTGCACATGGCGCCGGGTCCGACACCGACCTTGATGATGTCGGCACCGGCCTCGATCAGATCCCGCACACCCTCGGCGGCGACGATGTTGCCCGCGGCGATCGGCACCTGCGGGTCGAGCGCCCGCACGGTCCGGATCGCGGCGATCATCGACTCCTGGTGGCCGTGCGCGGTGTCGATGACCAGCGTGTCCACGCCGGCGTCGAGCAGCTGCTTGGCCTTGCCCGCCACATCGCCGTTGATGCCGACGGCGGCCGCTATGCGCAGCTTGCCGTTGGCGTCGACGGCCGGCGTGTACAGCGTGGCACGCAGGGCGCCCTTGCGGGTGAGGATGCCGACGAGGCGGCCGTCCTTGTCGACGGCGGGGGCGTAGCGCCGGTTGTGGTGGTCGAGGGTGTTGAAGGCCTCGCGCGAGTCGAGGTCCGCGTCGATGATCAGCAGATCCCGGGACATGACCACTTCGAGCTGCGTGAAGCGGTCCACGCCGGACAGGTCGGAGTCGGTGACGACACCGATCGGCTTGTGGTCCTCGTCGACGACCACACCGGCGTTGTGCGCCCGCTTGGGCAGCAGGGCCAGCGCGTCGGCGACGGTCTGGTGCGGGGCCAGCACGATCGGGGTGTCGAGGACGTGGTGGCGGCTCTTCACCCAGCTGATGACGTCGGTGACGACCTCGATCGGGATGTCCTGCGGGATGACCACGAGGCCGCCACGCCGGGCCATCGTCTCGGCCATACGGCGGCCCGCGATGGCGGTCATGTTGGCGACGACCAGCGGGATCGTGGTGCCCGTGCCGTCCGGGGAGCTGAGGTCCACGCCCTGCCGCGAGCCGACCGCGCTGCGGCTCGGGACCATGAAGACGTCGTCATACGTCAGGTCGTACGGGGGCTGGATGTCGTTGAGGAAACGCACGTGCTGCACATCCCAGTCGATCAGAGGTGGCCCCCGGACAGGTCAGCCAGGGGGAAGAGCACGTACTTCATTGTCCCATGCTGACCGGAATGCGATGCACGGTCACATCATCCAAGCAGGTCAGAGGTCCCTTAGGAGGAACCTCCAAGAGCAAGCAGCACGGAGAGCTCCGACGTGCGGTCCACCGCCTCGGAGAACACCTCCTGGGCGGTCTCCCACTCGTCGGGCCGCGCCTTCGCGTACGGCCGCCAGTTCCGTACGACGACCCGCATGCCCTGCTCGACGGCGCCTTCCGGCCACACCGTGCGGTCGGAGAGGGAGTCGGCCAGCGCGTCCCAGTTCCGCCCGAACCAGTCGGGCAGCCGAAGATCGCGGGCGCAGCGGTCCATCAGGCCCGCCTTGTCCGTGACCCCGTCGAGGTCGAGCGTGACCACGAGCTCCGTCATCCCAGTACCGCCCAGGTCGTAGTGATCATCGAATGAACGCATCGTCGAACGAACCAAATGAACGAGGGGACGGCCCGTTCGACCGCCCCCCCTGCTGACATCCCGTCAGTGCCCGTCCGGGTCGGCCCTGTTGAGTGCGGGCTTCGGCGTCGAACCGGCCGCCATCAGCACATCCGCCGCCGAGGTGTCCGTCACCAGGCTGGTGACGAGCCCGGACCGCAGCACCGCGTCGATCGCGGCCGCCTTGCGCGCGCCGCCCGCGATGGCGACGACCTCCGGGATACGGCGCAGCTGGTCGGCCTTGACCGTGATGCACCGCTCCCCCAGGTCCCGCCCGACCCGGCGCCCCTCGGCGTCGAAGAGGTGCGCGGACATCTCTGCGGCGACGCCGAGCGAGGCGTAGTGGGCCCGCTCCTCGTCGCTGAGCATGTCGTGCACCGTCGAGATGCCGGGCTCCCAGGAGCCGATGGAGACACAGGCGACCGTGACCTTGTCGAAGTACTCGAAGGCCCGGGCGATTCCCGTCTGGTGGCGCAGCGCCGCCGCGGTGGCCGCGTCCGGCAACAGCATCGGCGCGTAGATGGGGTGCGCGTCACCGCCGGAGACCTGTGCGGCCCGCCGTACGGCCTCCACCGAACCGCGCTCGGCGGTCCCGGCGTCGTAGACGCCCGTCAGCTGCACCACGGTGCACGGCGGCAGCCGGTCCAGGGCCGCCGCCATGTGGATGGTGGACCGGCCCCACGCCAGTCCCAGCACATCCCCCTCGTTCACCAGCTCGCCGAGCAGATCGGCTGCCACTTCTCCCAGGTTCTCGGGGTCGGGCGTCTCCTCGGCCTCGGCCGGCGACTCGACCACGACTGCATGCCTGAGGCCGTACCGGGCGCGCAGCGCGTCCGAGCGGTCGGCGTCCAGCTCGGCCGGCACACGGATCTCGATGCGCACCAGATCCCGTTCGAGAGCGGTCTCCAGGACCCGGGCCACTTTGAAGCGGCTGACGCCGAACTCCTCGGCGATCTGGATCTTGGACTTCCCCTCCAGGTAGAAGCGGCGGGCCATGGCCGCCGCCTGCACCAGCTCAGCGGGTCCCATCCGCATGGCTGACCGGCCCGCCGACATACCCGACACGGCGATCTCCTCACTGCTGTTCACACTCTGGATTCGCCGTTCATCCTTGCAGATCCGGCGCTCTTGATCCGCCCTGATGGGCGCCGTTCACGTTCCCTTGGCTCAGTGGTCGCATGCCCAGGCGGCGGTCCGCGTGACCGCCTCCGCCTGAGCACGCAGTGCACGGACCGCTTCGGCCGGGTCCTCGGCCCCGTACACCGCCGACCCGGCGACGAAGACATCGGCGCCCGCCTCGGCGCACTGCTCGATGGTGGAAGCCGCGACGCCACCGTCCACCTGGAGCCACAGCTGCAGGCCGTGCTTGCTGATCAACTCGCGGGTGCGGCGAATCTTCGGAAGCATGATGTCGAGAAACGCCTGACCACCGAAGCCCGGCTCGACCGTCATGATCAGCAGCATGTCGAGCTCGGGCAGCAGATCCTCGTACGGCTCGATGGGCGTCGCGGGCCTCAGCGCCATGGAGGCGCGGGCGCCCTTGGCCCTGATCTCCCGGGCCAGCCGCACGGGTGCGGCGGCGGCCTCGACATGGAAGGTGACGGAGGAGGCCCCCGCTTCCACGTACTGGGGCGCCCACCGATCGGGGGCGTCGATCATCAGATGGCAGTCCAGCGGAGTGTCCGTCGCACGGGCCAGAGACTCTACGACCGGCACGCCGAGCGTGAGGTTCGGGACGAAATGGTTGTCCATGACGTCGACGTGGAGCCAGTCGGCTCCTTCGACCGCCTTCGCCTCGTCCGCGAGGCGGGAGAAGTCGGCGGACAGGATGCTGGGATTGATCTGCACGGCCATGACCCAAGCCTGCCATGCCTGAGCACGAATGTTCGCGCCGGTACAGACCTAAGACGTTCATCGGATGTTGTGTTCGGGTCGCGCGTGCCATGCTGGGCCGCCGATCGGATCGTTGTGCGGCTGCGGGGGTGGCCATGACGGAGATCCAGGAGAAGAAGCAGCAGACGCAGCCGGGACAGCGGGGCATCGCGCATCTGGTCTGTGGGCGACGCGCCAAGTGGGTGGTGCTCGTCCTGTGGCTGGCGGTGCTGTTCCTGACGGCGCCCTTCGCCCAGAAACTCACCGACGCCCAGGACAACGACGCGGCCTCCTGGCTGCCCGGCTCCGCCGAGTCCACCCAAGTCCTGCAGATCTCCGAGAACTTCAGGCCGGAACAGATACCGGCGGTCGTCGTCTACGCCCGTGACGGCGGTTTGACGGCACAGGACCGGGCGGCGATCACCGAGGACGTGGCCCGGCTGAAGCAGCTGACCGACCACGGCATCCGGGGCGCCGAGACCCGGGGCCCGGTCTTCGACCGGCGGATCGACCCGCGCGCGGCCCAGGTCCAGGTGCCGATCACGATGGACGAGCAGGGCTGGGAGCGCATCGCGCCTGCCGTCGACTCCATCAGGGACATCGTCGGCACGGGCGGCGCCGGGCTCGCCGTGCACATCACGGGCCCGGGCGGCACGTCCGCCGACTTCTCCGAGGCCTTCGAGGGCATCGACTCCACCCTGCTGCTGTCGGCGATGGCGGTCGTCATCGTCATGCTCCTGATCACCTACCGAAGCCCGACCCTGCTCCTGGTCCCGCTGCTGTCGGTGATCGCCGCCCTCTTCACCGCGCAGGCCATCATCTACTTCCTGGCGCAGCACGCGGGCCTCACGGTCAACGGCCAGAGCGCGGGCATCCTCACCGTCCTGGTCTTCGGCGCGGGGACGGACTACGCACTCCTCCTGGATGGCCCGCTACCGGGAAGAACTGCGCCGTCACGAGGACCGCCACGAGGCGATGGCCCTCGCCCTGCACCGCGCGGGCCCGGCGGTGATCGCCTCCGGCCTGACCGTCGTCCTGAGCATGCTGGTGCTGCTGGCGGCGGAGATGAACTCGACGAGGGGCCTGGGTCCGGTCGCCGCGATCGGCGTTGCGGTCGCCCTGATCGCCATGATGACCCTCTTCCCCGCCCTCCTCGTCATCTTCGGCCGCTGGATCTTCTGGCCGGTGATCCCCCACCTGGGCACGGAGAACCCGGACGAGCGAGGCATCTGGGCCCGCATGGGCCGCCGTATCTCCCACCGCCCCCGGATGGTCTGGGCGGTCACCGCCATCGCCCTCGCGGTCTGCTCCCTCGGCCTGATCCAGCTGCGCGCCGAGGGCCTGAGCAACGCCGACGCCTTCACCGACAAGCCGGACTCGATCACCGGCCAGGAGGTCTCCGCGCGCTACTTCCCGGCGGGCAGCGGCGACCCGCTGGTCATCGTCAGCAACCAGGCGCAGGCCGTACAGGTGGGCCGCGCGGTGGCCGCGACGCCAGGCGTCGTCCCCGAGTCCCTCGGCCTCCCACCGGGCACCAAGCCCTCCTACGAAGGCCAGGTGCTCTTCGAGGCGACGATGACCGCTCCCGCGGACAGCGAGAACGCGAAACAGACCGTCGAACGCGTACGGGACGCCGTCCACACGGTGCCGGACGCCGACGCCCAGGTGGGCGGCGGTACGGCGGCACTCCTGGACATGGACCGGGCGACGACGCACGACAACCTACTGATCATCCCGTTGGTCCTGCTGGTCGTGCTGCTGATCCTCTGCGCACTGCTGCGCGCCCTGATCGCCCCGCTTCTGCTGATCGGCACGGTGATCCTGTCGTTCACGGCCGCCCTCGGCATCAGCGCGCTGGTCTTCCGCCACCTCTTCGACTACGCGGGCGAGACGACCGACTTCCCCCTCTTCGTCTTCGTCTTCCTGGTGGCTCTGGGCATCGACTACAACATCTTCCTCACGACCCGCATCCGCGAGGAGGCGACCCACCAGGGCACCCGCCCCGGCGTGGTCACGGGCCTGGCCGCCACCGGCGCGGTCATCACCTCCGCCGGCCTGGTCCTGGCCGGCACCTTCGCCGCCCTGGGCACCCTTCCCATGGTCGCCTTCGCCGAGATCGGCTTCGCGGTCGCCCTGGGCGTACTCCTGGACACCTTCATCGTCCGCTCGGTCCTGGTGACGTCGCTGTTCCTGGACGTGGGCCCGAAGGTGTGGTGGCCGCACCGGCTGGCGCGGGAGGACGGGGGCGGGGCGACGGCACCGGAGCGGCCCCCGGAGAGCGCCGCACAACGGGGCGACTGACCGGGCCTCAGCGCACCTTCCGCATCAGCGCCAGGTACATCGCATCCGTCCCGTGCAGGTGGGGCCACAACTGCACATCGGGCCCCTCGCCCAGATCCGGCACCCCGGGCAGCAACGGCCGGGCATCGATCAGCTCGAACTCGGACCGCTGCTTCAGCACGTCGTCCACCACCACCCGGGTCTCGGCAAGATGCGGCGAACAGGTGGCGTACCCCACGACGCCCCCGACCCGCACCGAGTCGAGCGCAGTGCGCAGCAACTCCCGCTGCAGCGGCCCAAACCCTTCCAGATCCTCCGGCCGACGCCGCCAGCGGGCCTCGGGCCGCCGTCGCAACGCGCCGAGCCCGGTGCACGGCACGTCCACCAGTGCCCGGTCGAAACTCCCGGCCCGCCAAGGCGGCCGCGTCCCATCAGCGGCGATCACCTGATACGGCCCCGGATTGCCGTGCAGAGCCTTGGCCACCAGCCCCGCCCGATGCGGCTGCTTCTCGGACGCGAGCAGCATGGCGCCCCGCTCGGCGGCGAGCGCACCGAGCAGCGCCGCCTTGCCCCCGGGCCCGGCACACCCGTCCAGCCACCTGGCGTCGGCCCCGTCCAGCGGAGCGTTGGCGAGAGCAAGGGCGACCAACTGGCTCCCCTCGTCCTGCACACCCGCACGCCCGTCCCGTACGGCCTCGATGGCGCCCGGCTCGCCGCCCTCGCTGAGCCGCACGGCATAGGGCGACCAGCGCCCCGCCACCGCGGCGTCCTCCGCGAGCAACTCCTCGGTGGTCGCCCGCCCCGGCCGCGCGACCAGCGTCACCTCGGGCCGCTCGTTGTCGGCCTCCAGCAGGGCCTCGATCCCGGCCCGCCCACCGCCCAGCGAGTCCCACAGCGCGCCGACGACCCACCGCGGATGCGAGTGCACGACGGCGAGATGGTCCTCGGGGTCCTCGTCGTAGGGCGGAGCGACCCGCTGGATCCACCCGTCGAGATCGTCCTGAGCGACCTTCCGCAGCACGGCGTTGACGAACTTGGCCCGACCGTCGCCGAGCACGACCCGGGCGAGCTCGACGGACGCGGACACGGCGGCATGCGAGGGAATCCGCGTCCCCAGCAGCTGGTGCACACCGAGGCTCAGCACATCGAGCACCGGCGGGTCGACCTCCCGCAACGGCCGGTCCACACACGCGCCTATGACGGCGTCGTACGTCCCCTGGCGCCGCAGCGTCCCGTACACCAGCTCGGTCGCGAGCGCGGCGTCCCGCCCGTCGAAGTCGCCCTTCTCCCGCGCCTTGCGCAGCAGCGGCGGCAGCACGAGGTTGGCGTACGCGTCCCGCTCGTCCACGGCGCGCAGCGCCTCGAAGGCGAGGAGACGGACGGGGTCCTTCTTGGGCCGTCGGTAGGGCTTGCCGGGTCTACCGGGCCGACGGGAGGTGTCGCTCACGAAAAAGGTGCTCCGGATTGCTGGATGAGATGTACGACCAGCCTACGTCGCGGTGTCGGCCCTGCGTACGGCCGGTTACGCCCCGAGCCTCTCGTCGTCACCGATCCGCACGCCCCGCGCCCAGTCCGCGGCCCGCATCGGCTTCTTGCCCTGAGCCTGCACCCACAGCAGCTCGACGGCGTACGACCCGGTCCCGACGTACACGTTGTTCTTCCCGACGGACAGCTCACCGGGCGCGAGGTCGTCCCGCCCCGACACCGGCTGCACCTGGATCAGCTTGAGCCGCTCACCACGGAAGACGGTCCAGGCACCCGGCGCGGGGGTGCACCCGCGCACGACACGGTCGACGCGCAGCGAGGGCGCGCTCCAGTCGATGCGGGCGTCCTCGACGTTGACCTTGGGCGCGAGGGTGATCCCGTCGGACGGCTGCGGTACGGCCTTCAGCGTGCCGTCCTCGATCCCGTCCATGGTCGCGGCGAGCAGCCCGGCGCCCGCGAAGGCGAGCCGGGTCAGCAGGTCACCGCTGGTGTCGGTGGCCCGGACCGCCTCGGTGACGGTGCCGTAGACGGGCCCCGAGTCCAGCCCCTCCTCGATGAGGAAGGTGGAGGCGCCGGTGATCTCGTCCCCGGCCATGATGGAGTGCTGCACGGGCGCGGCCCCGCGCCAGGCGGGCAGCAGCGAGAAGTGCAGATTGACCCAGCCGTGGGCCGGGATGTCGAGGGCGACGCGCGGCAGCAGGGCACCATACGCGACGACGGGGCAGCATTCGGGCGCGATCTCCCTGAGCCGCTCCAGGAACTCGGGGTCCCGGGGCTTGGCGGGCTTGAGCACCTCGATCCCGGCCTCCTCGGCCCGCTCGGCCACCGGACTCGCCACCAGCCTGCGCCCACGCCCGGCCGGTGCGTCGGGCCGCGTGACGACGGCGGCCACGTCGTGCCGCCCGGAGGCGATCAGGGCGTCCAGAGCGGGAACGGCGACCTCGGGGGTACCGGCGAAGACAAGCTTCATGGGTGTGCACGGGCCTCTCGGGCGGGTTGGCTGGGGCAACGCACAAGTCTATGTGCGCACCGCGCAGGGGCCCATCCAGCCTCCCGGCCAACTTGAGCGGGTAGAGCGGGCGGTGCAGGTGGAGCGGGGTGGGACGGGTGGAACGGGTAGTGCGCGGGCGGTCGGCGGACCGAGTCCGAGGACATCGAGGCGCGCACACCCATCCAGGGGCGTAGGCATATGCCCACACGCCCCCATTGCGTGACCCGCAGACCACTCCCGCGTTGGTCAAGAAAGAGTTGACCACAACGGGCCGCACGCACGCGCCGTACCCGCGGCCCTCTCCTTTTCAACGCCGGTTCGAGAGGCTTGTTCATGGCCGACCACGCAACCCACGACGCCCAGGCTCGGGCCAGCCTGCACTTGCTGGTGCGGGACATCGAGCGGGTCCGCCGGCAGGTGGACGCACTGCGGACGCTCACCGCACAACTGGGCAACGTCTACCGCCCGCGCCGCTCCGGTCCCTCCACGGGCTTCGTCGTCTACGGACGCGCCCCCGCCCCGACGGTCCGTCTCGCCCAGGAGCTGCGGGACAGTGTCGAGACCCTGGTCACGGCAGCCGTGGACTTCGACCGCTCACTCGGCTTCTCCTGGGACGCAGTGGGTTCCGCCCTGGGCGTCACCAAGCAGGCGGTCCACCGCCGCTACGGCGCACGCCGCGCCGCAACCCAGGCGGCAGCCGAGGCCGAGCGCACGACCGAGCCCTCGGGAACCCGTACGGTCAACGTCACCACCGCTCTCCCCACGGTGCCGACGGTCCCTGCGGCGCGCTCCATGCCGACGCAGCCCACGGCAGGCAGCCCCGGCCTCCGCGACGAGGCCAGGCCCACGGCCTTCCCCGGCCCTCGCAACGGCTGACGCCCCCCTCACTCTGCCCTCCCGGAGCGCACCCGGGAGGGCAGAGCTATGCCGGGTGACAGGGCAGGGGGGTGGGAGACGGGAAGCGCGGGGCGGAAGCGCGGGAGGCGGGAAGCGGGAAGCGGGAAGCGCTCAACACCTGGCACAAGGAACCCGGCGCCTGCCATCCGACACGCCACACCCGGCACCCGGCGACCCGGCGACCAGCGACCAGCGACCAGCGACCAGCGACCAGCGACCAGCGACCAGCTCACCCAATATCAGGCGGATCGATCCGAACCCGCACCACGGCCTCCCCAGCCCCACCTGCGCCTCCGGCACCGCCTCCGCTCCCGCCCCCACGAGCCATCCGCGCAGCCTGCGCAACCTTCAACGCGGACGCCAGCGCAGCACCCCGTCCCGGCGGCACCCGGATCAACATCCGGTCCCACTGCTCCCCGGGCGGCGGCGCCCCCACCCGCCGCGGTCGCCCGACCGGCGTGACAGGCACCGGCACGGGCCCCAACAGCTCGGCCTCCGGCGGCAGTTCGGCCGTACGGAGGAACTCGGCGACCGCCTCACCCGGGCCGGCCACGGAGGCCATCCGGGACACCGGCGGGAACCCCAGCTCGGCCCGCTCGGCAAGCTCACGCACGGCGTGCCCGACGGGGTCCCATCGCACCAGCGCCTGCACGGGACGCAGCGTGGGCTCGGCGACGACCACCACCGTGCCGCCGGCCCCCTGTGGCCGTACCAGCGAGGCAGCCCCGATCCAGCGCCGCAGCGCGTCCTCCCCCGCCCGCAGATCGGGCCGCCCGAGCATGGCCCAGCCGTCCAGCAGCAGGGCGGCCGCATAACCGCCCTCGGCGACGGGCTCGGCCCCCGGCGTACTGACGACCAGCGAGGGCGTCCCCGGCACGGTGTCCAGCACATGCTCACGCCCGGAGGTCCGCACCGGAACGGCGGGAAAGGCCCGGCCCAACTCCTCGGCGGTCCGCCGCGCCCCCACCACCTGGGCCCGCAGCCGGAACCCACCGCAGTCCGGACAGTGCCAGGCACCCTCGTCCCGCCCGCACCACCCGCACCGGAGATCGGCCCCGGAGCCCTGCGCCTCCAGGGGTCCGGAACAGTGTCGGCACCGGGCGGGCGCCCGGCAGTTGGCACAGGCCATCCGCGGCACATACCCCCGCCGGGGCACCTGCACGAGCACCGGCCCGTGCCGCAGCCCTTCCCGCACCGCCTGCCAGGCAAGGGTCGGCAACCGAGCGGCCCGAGCGGCCTCGTCCCGCGCGAGATCGCCGTCCCCCACGGTCCGTACGAGCGGAGCCGCGCCCCGCACCCGCTCCCGCCCGGCGACGAGCGGCCGGGCCCAACCGGTCTCCACGAGCTGGGCGGCCTCGACGGTGCAGCTCCAACTCCCCAGCAGGAAGCCGCACTTGTCCTGGGCGGCCCGTAGCAACAGCACTTCGCGCGCGTGGGGCTGCGGGGCATGCTGCTCGCTGTGGCTGTCGTCGCCGTCGTCCCAGAGGGCGACCAGGCCGAGGTCCCGCACGGGCGCGAACATGGCGGCCCGAGTCCCCACGACCGCCCGCACACTCCCCCGCCGCACCGCGAGCCACTCCCGATACCGCTTCTCGGGTCCGGCGTCGGCGGTCAGCACCGCATGCCGCCCCTCGCCCATCAGCGAGGTCAGGGCGGCGTCGACCCGCGCGACGGCCCGTCCGTCCGGCAGGACGACGAGCGCCCCGCGCCCGGAGGCCAGCGTCGCGACGACGGCCCGGGCCAGTTCCTCACTCCACTCGGGCCCGGGCAGCGCATTCCACACGGCACGCGGGGCGCCCCCGGCGGCAAGCGCCTCCAGGAACCCGGCCCCCCGCTCATACCGCTCCCAGGACCCCGCCTCGGGCGGGCCGGGCGGGGCAAGCGGCTCCGGCGAAGGCTTCTGCTCGGCCCGCGCGCTGCGCGGCGGCACGGCCAGCTGCAGCACATCGGCGAGCCCACCGGCGTACCGATCGGCGACGGCCCGGGCCAGCCCCAACAGCTCCTCGCTCAACACCTGCTCGGGCGAGACGACTTGGGCAAGGGCCGCCAAGGGCCCGGAGTACTCGGACTCGGCAACGCGCTCGACGAGGAACCCGTCGATGAGCCCCCCGCCCTCACGCCGCCCCTCCCGCACCCGATGCCGCCCGGCCCCGAACCGCACCCGCACGCGCACCCCGGGCTGCGCGTCCGCATCCAGCTCCTCGGGCACGGCATAGTCGAAGTACCGATCAAGGTGCAGCACACCCTTGTCGACCAGCACCCGCGCCACGGGCCGCTCCTTGGCCAGCGCGGCCCCCCGCCACGTCCGTGGCTTGGCCCGCGGCACATCGGCCTTGCGCACGCTCTCCCGAATGAGCGCAAGCTGCTCGGGCGGCGCCCCCTCGGCGCCACCACCCGACTGCCCGTTCTCGCTGCTCACGCTTGCATTCTTACCAAACCCCACTGACAACCGACGCCCGCCCGAGATCAGCTCGGCCCCCGACCACATAGGCCCGTACGAACCCACAAGCCCGCCCCGCCAGCCATTTCCGATCACCGATTCGGCCCGAAACGATCACCGAGGCTTGAATCCGCCCTCCATCGATCAGAACTGGAAACAGGAAACTCGGCCGACCGCCTTGCCGGACCGTCGCGCTCGGCCGACGCTGAATCGCGACGCCGCACGCCCAGCACAGTGGCCGCGTCGGCATGAAGGGGGATCACATGCTGGAGCAGCCGCCTGTGTTCGGCGCCGAACTGCGCCGCTTACGGATGTCGGCCGGGTTCACGCTGACGCGGTTCGCCTCCTCGGTGCACTACAGCAAGGGGCAGATCAGCAAGATCGAGACGGGGCAGCAGCGAGCGACACCCGAGTTCGCCCGGCTGTGCGACGTGGTGCTGGACACCGGCGGCACGCTGGAGGCCCTCGCCCCCACGCGCGGCCACCGACGTCGTACCGGCCGACTCCCCGTCCCCGACCAGGCAGGAGTCATGCACGAGATACCGACCGAGCGTCCGGGCGACGCTCCTTCACCGCCGCCTTCCCGACGGCAGCTGATGGCCGCCGGCGCCCTGTCCGTCTTCGGCATCGGCCCCACCGCTCCCCCGCACCCGGCACCCTCCGACCGGCCGCTGCTCGACGCCTACCGCACCCTGTTCGACCAGTACCGGCGCATCGGCCAGATGTCGTCACCGAGGGCCCTGCTGCCGACCCTGGCCGAGCAGACGAGCGCGCTGCGGGGGCTGGCCGCACGCACGAGCGGCCGTACGGCCGCGGGCCTGCTGAACCTGGCGGCGCGCTTCGCGGAGTACACGGGCTGGATGGCGCAGGAGGCCGGCGACGAAGCGGCGGCCGCGCGCTGGACCAGCCATGCCGTGGACCTCGCCGAATCGGCGGGCGACCGTCAGTTGGCGTCGTACGCCCTGGTCCGGCACGCACTGATCACCTACTACCGAGGGGAGTCGACCGACACCATCGACCTGGCCGAAGGAGCGCTGACCAGCGGCCTTCCGCCTCGTGTCCGCGCCCTGGCGGCACAGCGCGTGGGCCAGGGGCACGCCCTGGGCGGCGACCACGACGCCTGCATGCGCCGTCTCGACCAAGCCCGTGACCTCTTCGGTCTGGCCGCCGCCGAGACATCCGAGCCCGGCGCGCCCGTCCTCGGTCCGACGTACCTGAGCGACCCGGTGTCCCTGGTGACGGGCTGGTGTCTGGTGGATCTCGGCCGGCCCCGGCAAGCGGCCGACATCCTCGACGCCGAGTGCGCCCGCCTTCCGGCGCACGCCCTGCGGAACCAGGCCCGCTACGGCGCCCGGCGTGCCCTCGCCCACGCCCTGGCCGGAGAGATCGATCACGCCTGCGAGCTGACCGGTCACCTGCTGCGGAACACGGCCTGCGTGGGCTCCGAGACCATCGCGAACGACCTGCGTCGTCTCGCCCGCGTCCTGGCCCGGCACCCCAGCCGTCCCGCCTACCAAGCGGTCGCGGCCTCGCTCACGGCCGCCCTCACCCCGCCGGAACTCTGACCGGCGCCCTTCCGTCCCCAGACAGAGAGGTCATTCCGTCATGCCCGAAATCTTCATCAACTACCGCACCGGTGACGGCGAACAGGCCGCGGCGACGCTGGACAACGCACTCCGTGCGCGCTTCGGCGACGGCCACGTCTACCGCGCCAGCCGCTCGATCGCGCCCGGTGACGCGTTCGACCACGACCTGGTCAACAACGTACGCCGCAGCTCCGTCCTCCTCGCCCTGATAGGCGACCACTGGCTGGACAAGCCCACGCTCGGCCATGACGACGACTGGGTCACCAAGGAGATCCTGGAAGCGTTCCGCCACGACATCCGGATCATCCCCGTGCTGATCGGCCGACGCACCGAACGGCCGGCCAAGCGCGACCTGCCCGACGCTCTCCTGTGGCTCACCGACTGCCAGACCCTCCGCTACGACCACCAGACCGACGAACGCGACCTGAAGCACATCGGCGACCAACTCGCCGATCTCGTCCCCGCGCTCGCCGACGCCGACCGCACGACTACCGAGCCGGAAGCGCCGGCGGCGACCGACAACAGCACGGGCGATCTGAAGAACTCGTACGCGACGCAGACGGGTCCGGTCACGGGCAGCACCTTCCACATCGGCCCCGCCGAATCGCGCCACAGCAACCACACCGTCCATCAGACGGGAACCGGCTCGAACTACGTGGCGGGAGACAGTCACGGCGGCATCCGCCAGGGCTTCGGCGCCACGCCTCCGGCCGAGGGCGGCGAGTGATGACCGATGTCCCCGGTCCATCGGGCGACGAACCGGCACAGCCGGGAACGACGAACCAGTTTCGCGACCAGTACAACATCCGCATCGACAAGGCCATCCCGCCGACGTCCGCCCCGCCCCGTCAGGTGGCCGAACAGCAACTACGCCGCCTCCAACAGCGGTTCGCCCGCCCTCCTGACCTCAACGACGCCTACGACACGCTGGAACAGCACAACATCGTCTTCCTCGACGGCACCCCGGGGAACGGCAGGATCACGGCGGCCCGTGTCCTGCTGCGGGAGCTCCCGCGCGGCACGGGGATCTACAAAGAGATCGCCACCGTTGTCGAGGGAAAATCACCGGAAATCCTCTCCCCCGGCCTCGTCGGGGAAGGGGACCGCATGCTGCTGGACCTGTCGGCGGAAGACGAAGCCCTGTGGAAGCAGTACCACGACAGACTCCTCGGCTTTCACAAGATCCTCGTGGACAAGCGGGCGTATCTGGCCGTCGTGCTCCCGCATTCCTACGCGGACCAGTTGAGTCCGGACTTCACCGGATACCGCAAGCCGGTCAACCGTCCCGACGAGCTGGACGTGGTGGCCGCCCACCTCCGCGCGCACGGCATCACGATCGGCCATCCCCGTACGGTTCCGCCCACGCTGCACGACTACCTGATCGGCCGCCCGCCCATGCGTGAGCTGGCACGGCTGGCCGATCTCATCCTGGAGGCGCGCAAGTCGCTGCCTCCGGACGGCTCCTTCACGGGCTGGTGCAACCTGGCCGTCGCGGCGCAGACCGCCCGGGCCATGGAGGTCGACTCCTTCGTCCCCGGACTGCGGAAAGGTTCCCAGCGGGCGCTACTGCTGACCGTCGCCATGCTGCACGGTGCACCCGCCGACATCGTCCACCGGGCCACGGCACTCCTCCAGGAACTCCTCGGCATCCCGCAGGACGACCGGCCGCTCCTCGAACACAGGGGGCTCACCGAGCGCCTGCGCAAGGTCGGCGCGACCCGCGACGACACGGCCTGTGTGCGCTTCGAGAAGCTCCGCTACGACCATGCCGTGCGCCGCCACTTCTGGCTGAACATGCCGGACCTGCGCGAGCCACTGCGGGAGTGGGTGGACCAGGTGCTCGCCCTGGCGCAGCTCCCCGACACCGACCACACCCGGTTGGTCATCCGTTTCGCGGAGCTGTGTCTGGCCACCGACCGGGACGACGTGTTCCGTACCGCCTCGGCCTGGGCGGAGAAACGAGACGGCAGAGCGACATACCTGCTCGCCGCTGCGAAGTTGCTCCGCTGGGGTGTTCAGAACGAGGACACCAGCCAATACTTCCGCAGGAGGATCTACGACTGGTCGACGAACTCGATCACGGCCGGACTACGCCAAGTCCTGATCCTGGTGTGCGCCCGGGTCATGTCGGTGCGCCACCCGGAACAGGCCGTCGTCCGCCTGCACCACCTGGCCCGCCGAGAACCGTCCCCCGGGTACAAGGCCCGCGACGCCCTGCTGGGATACGTCGCACAGGACCTACGGCTCCAGCGCTATCTCCTCTTCCGCCTGTTCGTCTTCTCCCCGCCCGACCTCAGGCACAAGGGCTTCGACGCCCTGCTGTTCCTCGACCTCATCGCCGTACCGACCCGGCCCCCGCACTCCTTCCTTCGCAATCCCGTGACCCGGGAGTGGCTCACGGGGTGCTGGACGGACGTGTTGGGGCGCATCGACAGCGCGATGTGGCTGCCGTGTGTCCGGCAGTGGATCACTTCGGCGAGCGGCTCCGACGACCCGGCGCTCATCCGCCACGCCCTGAACGTGCTGGCCGACGCCGCCGCCGACCATTACGCCGCCCTCCGCCAGATCTACGCCACGGCCCGCACCTCCCTCTCCGCCGAAGAGGCCGGCCTTCTCCTGTCCAGGATCCATGAGGCACAGCGAGCAGGCCTGTCACGGCGGTCCAAGTCGCAGGAGGATCCTCAGCCATGAGTTCCGGTCAGAAGACCGTGTCCGTCTTTCTGATGCTGATCAGCTCGATGCTCGTTCTGATCCTCGGTCTGTATGTGTCCTGGCCGATCTGGGCCTGGCCCGTCGCCGTCGTCCTCCTGGGAGCGTCCTGGGCAGGGGCCACGGTCGCGGCGTCGCGGGCGAACCGGGGGAAGCCGGTCTCCGACACGGTGACGGCGCCGCCGGTGCCGGACGTGGAGCGGCGCGAGCTGTCCGTGCAGGACGTTGCGCTGCCGAGTTCGCTGGAGGACTACGACTTCCTGCTGTCCGCGACCATCCGCTGGTGCCCCGAGAAGCCCTACGCGCAGGAGACCGGCACCCACCACGGCGGCCTCGCGGTGGAAGCCGTACTCGCCCGGGCCCGGGACATCACCGCCGTCTGCGATCCCTTCCGCAGCTCGCTCGTTCAGCACGAACTGAGCGGAGCGCTGGCCGAGATGCACCCCGACCGCAGCGGGCACATCCGGGCCATGGCCCTGGACGTCGTACTCCGGCTCTCGGAGGAGGACCAGACCCGACTGGACCGTCTCGCCGCCATCCGCAAGGACGAGGAGCTGTGGGAGCACGAGCGTAAATGGGAGCAGAGCCGTCGTGCCTATCTGGGCGACGACGTCCTGCGGGACACGGGACGTGCCGTGGTCTGGTGGCTGGCCAAGAACGACGACCAGGTGGCGAAGACCGTCGGGGACATCGGGCTGCTCGCCCAGCTGACGTCAGCGGCCAACAACGAGCAGGTCGCCGAGCCCTTCCGGCATCTCGTGCCGGACGCCTTCCCCGAGGCTCCTGCCGCCGAGACGTCGCACGGTCCGGCCGATCTGTTCACCGACTTCATGCAGGGGCTGGGCTTCAAGCCCGGTGCCGACGACTGCATGATGGTCGCCGATCAGGTGGCGATGGCGATCAAGGAGAAGAACCCGGAGGCGGCGGAGGAGATCCGTAAACGGTTCGCCCCACCGGACGAGGGCGCAAACGACGACAAGGACCGGGACGGGGAGGGGGGTGGGGATGGGGACGGGGGCGATTCGGACGAGTCATCGACGGACATCGGACCTGTCACCGAGGAGTAGCCCGCTCGCCGAGGAGCAGACCGCGCCCGGAAACACGAACGAGGCCCGGTTCCCGTAGGAACCGGACCTCGCACAAGCCTGGGATCAGGTCTTACAGGCCCACGGCCTTCCGCAGCGCCTCCACCCGGTCCGTCCGCTCCCACGTGAACTCGGGCAGCTCACGGCCGAAGTGACCGTAGGCCGCCGTCTGGGCGTAGATCGGGCGGAGCAGGTCCAGGTCGCGGATGATCGCGGCCGGGCGCAGGTCGAAGACCTCGTCGATGGCCTTCTCGATCTTCTCGGTCTCGACCTTGGCCGTACCGAAGGTCTCCACGAACAGGCCGACCGGCTCGGCCTTGCCGATCGCGTACGCCACCTGCACCTCGCAGCGCGAGGCCAGGCCGGCCGCGACGACGTTCTTGGCGACCCAGCGCATCGCGTACGCCGCCGAGCGGTCCACCTTGGACGGGTCCTTGCCCGAGAAGGCGCCACCGCCGTGGCGGGCCATGCCGCCGTACGTGTCGATGATGATCTTCCGGCCGGTCAGACCCGCGTCACCCATCGGGCCGCCGATCTCGAAGCGGCCGGTGGGGTTGACCAGCAGGCGGTAGCCGTCGGTGTCCAGCTTGATGCCGTCGTCGAGGAGCGCCTTCAGCTCCGGCTCGACCACGAACTCCCGGATGTCGGGCGCGAGGAGCGACTCCAGGTCGATGTCGCTCGCGTGCTGCGAGGAGACGACCACGGTGTCCAGACGGACCGCCTTGTCGCCGTCGTACTCGATGGTGACCTGCGTCTTGCCGTCCGGGCGCAGGTAGGGGATCGTGCCGTTCTTGCGGACCTCGGAGAGTCGCTTGGACAGGCGGTGCGCCAGGAAGATCGGCAGCGGCATCAGCGTCGGCGTCTCGTCCGTCGCGTAGCCGAACATCAGGCCCTGGTCACCGGCGCCCTGGCGGTCCAGCTCGTCCTCGTCGCCCTCGACCCGGGACTCGTAGGCCGTGTCGACGCCCTGCGCGATGTCCGGCGACTGCGCGCCGATCGAGACGGAGACGCCGCAGGAGGCGCCGTCGAAGCCCTTCTTCGAGGAGTCGTAGCCGATCTCCAGGATCTTGTTGCGGACCAGCGTCGCGATGTCCGCGTACGTCTTGGTCGTGACCTCGCCGGCCACGTGCACGAGGCCGGTGGTGATCAGGGTTTCGACGGCGACCCGGGAAGACGGGTCCTCACGCAGAAGCGCGTCGAGAATGGTGTCGCTGATCTGGTCAGCGATCTTGTCGGGGTGACCTTCGGTCACGGACTCCGAGGTGAACAGGCGACGGGACACAACGCTCCCTGGGGTTGCAGCGGCTGCTGGCTGATCATTTGTGGACGGGCTCGGGGGCTGCGCCCGGCGTCGTCCGAGGACAGTTTATCTGTCGTGCTCGGTCACGGACCCCCTGTCTCGCCTCTCGGGAGCGCTGTGACCTGCGGCACGGGCATTCTGCCCAATGTCACGCGCCCTTGACCAGGGGCGCCACACCCGAATCGAGCAAGGGTCTAGGGAGAACCCCAGCGCATCAAACATTCACCCGAGTCGCCCCGCCACCAGGTCCCATACGATTTCGGCCAGGGCTTCCTTGGGCCCGTGCGGTACGGGTGTCTCGCTGCCGTCGGCGCCGAGGACGACGGCCTCGTTCTCCTCGGAGCCGAAGGTCTTGCGCTCGCCCACCTCGTTCACCACGAGGAGGTCGCATCCCTTGCGCTCCAGCTTTCTGCGGCCGTTCGCCAGGACGTCGTCCGTCTCCGCGGCGAAGCCGACGACGACCTGGCCGGTGCGGGCGCGGTCGGTCGAGATCTCCGCGAGGATGTCCGGATTCCGCACCAGAACGACGGGCTCCGGGTCCTCGCCGTCCTTCTTCTTGATCTTTCCGGCGGCATAGACGGCCGGGCGGAAGTCCGCGACGGCCGCCGCCATCACCACCGCATCGGCGTCCGCGGCCGCCTTCAGGACCGCCTCGCGCAGCTGCACGGCCGTGCCGACCTGTACGACGTCCACGCCGGCCGGGTCGGGCAGCCCCGTGTTGGCCGCGATCAGCGTGACCCGGGCGCCCCGGGCTGCGGCGGTGCGGGCGAGGGCGTAGCCCTGCTTGCCGGAGGAGCGGTTGCCGAGGAAGCGGACCGGGTCGAGGGGCTCGCGTGTGCCGCCGGCGCTGACGACGACGTGCCGCCCCTTGAGATCCGGCTCGGTCACGCCCCGGGCCAGCACCCGGCGGCAGACCTCGAATATCTCGCCGGGCTCGGGCAGCCGGCCCTTGCCGGTGTCGACGCCGGTGAGACGGCCGACGGCGGGCTCGATGACGACCGCGCCGCGTCGGCGCAGCGTCGCCACGTTCTCCTGGGTGGCCGGGTGCTCCCACATCTCGGTGTGCATGGCGGGGGCGAAGACCACCGGGCAGCGGGCGGTGAGCAGGGTGTTGGTCAGCAGGTCGTCGGCGAGGCCGTGGGCGGCCTTGGCGAGGGTGTCGGCGGTGGCCGGGGCGACGACCACCAGGTCGGCCTGCTGGCCGATACGGACGTGCGGGACCTCGTGGACGTCGTCCCAGACCTCCGTCGAGACGGGGTGGCCGGACAGGGCGGACCAGGTGGCGGCGCCGACGAAGTGCAGGGCGGAGGCGGTGGGCACGACACGCACGTCATGGCCGGACTCCGTGAGCCTGCGCAGCAGCTCACAGGCCTTGTACGCGGCGATGCCGCCACTGACCCCCAGAACGACCTTCGGCTTGTCCACCGTCTCTCCCCGGAATCGGCTCATGTGCGCCAGGGATCGGCGCACGACTCCACTACACACCACAGGCCCGACAGTCGCGCTGCCGGGCCTGTGGAAAAGCCAGCTCAAAGCTGTAAATACTACTTACTGCGCCGGGCCCTCAACGGCCTCGGACGTCAGCAGACCCGCGTTGATCTCGCGCAGGGCGATCGAGAGCGGCTTCTCGTGCACGTGGGTGTCGACGAGCGGACCGACGTACTCAAGGAGGCCCTCGCCGAGCTGCGAGTAGTACGCGTTGATCTGGCGGGCCCGCTTGGCCGCGTAGATCACGAGGCTGTACTTCGAGTCCGTGGCCTCAAGAAGCTCGTCGATCGGCGGGTTGATGATGCCCTCGGGCGCGGAGATGGAAGAGGACACGCTCTACCTTCCGATGGATGGGAAAGAATCGGGGTGAATGATCAAGCCTCGAAACGATCAGGCACGATCACACAACTTCCATCAAGGCTAGCAGCTCGCGCGCCACGTCCTCGACGGAGGTGTTGACCAAGGTCATATCGAACTCGGGCTCGGCCGCCAGCTCGACCTTCGCCGCGTCCAGACGGCGTTCGATCACTTCGGGCGGCTCGGTACCACGTCCGGTGAGTCTGCGCACGAGCTCCTCCCAGGAGGGAGGAGCCAGGAACACCAGCTGAGCCTCGGCCATGGACCCGCGGACCTGCCGCGCGCCCTGGAGGTCGATCTCCAGGAGAACGGGCTCACCCGCCTCCAGCCGCTCGATCACGGCCGCACGCGGCGTGCCGTAGCGATTGCCGGCGAACTCGGCCCACTCCAGCAGCTCACCGTTGGCGATCAGCTTGTCCATCTCTTCGTCGGTGACGAAGAAGTAGTGGACTCCGTGCTTCTCGCCGGGGCGGGGCTTGCGGGTCGTCGCCGACACCGAGAGCCAGACCTCGGGGTGTTCCTTGCGCATATGGGCGACGACCGTGCTCTTGCCGACCCCGGAGGGGCCGGAGAGCACGGTCAGCCGCGGACGTTCACTCATGCAGCGATTATTCCAGCAATCCCGGAGTGCCCGGGACTCCCGGTCCGGAGTGACCCGGACTCAGGAGCCGGTGCTGCCGAACTCACGCTCCAGGGAGGCGATCTGGTTCGAGCCGAGACCGCGCACGCGGCGGCTCTCGGAGATGCCGAGTCGCTCCATGATCTGCTTGGCGCGGACCTTGCCCACGCCCGGCAGGGACTCAAGCAGGGCGGAGACCTTCATCTTGCCGATGACGTCGTTCTCCTGGCCCTGCTTGATGACCTCGTGCAGGGAGGCGCCGGAGTGCTTGAGTCGATTCTTGACCTCGGCCCGCTCCCGGCGAGCCGCGGCGGCCTTTTCGAGCGCGGCTGCGCGCTGTTCAGGGGTAAGGGGCGGAAGAGCCACGCCTACGTCACCTCGGATGTCGAACTGTCGGATACGGACCGGTGAGGAACCTAGTCGCCCCACACCTGGGGAGCCACGAACAACACGCTTGCCCGTTGACTCTCGTCGGAGACTAGCGGGCAAGTCCGCCAGAGTCAGCGAGAACAGCGGAAAAGTCCTGGTCAGCCTCCATCAGGCCGGACATTTAGGACATAATGCCCTGGATTTGAGGATGTATTCAGACTCAAGCCGACCCGGAGTCACTCATCGGAGGACTCGTTTGACCGCCTCGAACACCCCGGACGGCGGTCAGACGCCCGACACGGCGTCCCGGACCTCGTCGGCGAAGCGTGACGCGGCCTCACGCAGCGCGACGACGTCGGGTCCGTGTCGCAGCACTCCCCGGCTGACGTTCGGCACGACATTGCGCACCGCGGCGCCGAAGACGCGCGGAAGATCGGCCGGCGTGGCGCCCTGCGCGCCGATGCCGGGCGCGAGGAGCGGACCGTTGATGTCGAGGTCGTACGTGGACAGATCGCCGAGCGTGGCGCCGACGACCGCCCCGAAGGACCCCATGGGCTCCTCCCCCGTGTTCTCGGCCGCCAGGTGGGCCAGCATCGTCGCCCCGACGTTGCGGCCGTCCGCGCGGATCGCGTGCTGGACCTCGCCGCCCTCCGGGTTGGAGGTCAGCGCGAGCACGAACAGGCCGGTGCCGCTCTCGCGGGCGAGCGCGACGGCCGGTGAGAGCGAGCCGTAGCCGAGGTACGGCGAGACGGTCAGCGCGTCCGAGAACAGCGGGGAGTCCTTGCGGAGGAAGGACTCGGCGTACGCGGCCATGGTCGAGCCGATGTCGCCGCGCTTGGCGTCCATCACGACCAGCGCCCCGGCCGCCCGCGCCTCCTCGACCGACTTCTCCAGTACCGCGACGCCGCGCGAGCCGAAGCGCTCGAAGAACGCGCTCTGCGGCTTGAGCACGGCGACCCGGTCGGCCATCGCCTCGACGACCGTGCGGCTGAACCGCTCCAGGCCGGCCACGTCGTCGTTCAGGTCCCACTCGGCGAGCAGCGAGGCGTGCGGGTCGATGCCGACGCACAGCGGGCCGCGCTCGTCCATGGCCCGGCGGAGTCGGGTGCCAAAGGGTTCCAGAGCACTCATGCGGACTTCCTTGCCTTCCTGACGTCGGCGCCGACCGCGTCGGCGAGGGTGGCGTACGGGCTGGTGCGGAGCCGAGCGGCGAGGCCCTTGTGGATGGCGCGGCCCCAGAAGGGGCCCTCGTAGATGAAGGCGCTGTATCCCTGGACCAGCGTGGCGCCCGCCAGGATGCGCTGCCAGGCGTCCTCGGCGTTCTCGATGCCCCCGACGCCCACCAGGGTGATCCGGTCGCCCACGCGCGCGTACAGGCGCCGCAGCACCTCCAGGGAGCGTGCCTTCAGGGGTGCGCCGGAGAGACCGCCGGTCTCCTTGACGAGGGAGGGTTCGGATTTCAAACCGAGCCCCTCGCGCGCGATGGTGGTGTTCGTGGCGATGATCCCGTCCAGTCCCAGCTCGACGGCCAGGTCGGCGACGGCGTCGACGTCCTCGTCGGCGAGGTCCGGGGCGATCTTCACCAGGAGCGGGACGCGGCGGGTGGTGACCGTACGGTCGGCGGCCTCGCGGACGGCGCTCAGCAGCGGTCGCAGGGCCTCTGTGGCCTGCAGGTTGCGCAGGCCGGGCGTGTTGGGCGAGGAGACGTTGACGACCAGGTAGTCGGCGTACGGCGCCAGCCGCTCGGTCGACTTCACGTAGTCGCCGACGGCCTCCGCCTCCGGGACGACCTTGGTCTTGCCGATGTTGACGCCGACGACGGTCCTGAAGACCGGCTCACGGGACGCCAGGCGGGCCGCCACGGCCAGCGAGCCCTCGTTGTTGAAGCCCATGCGGTTGATCAGCGCGCGGTCCTTCACGAGCCGGAACAGCCGCTGCCTGGGGTTGCCCGGCTGCGCCTCCCCCGTGACCGTGCCGATCTCGACGTGGTCGAATCCCAGCATCGACATCCCGTCGATGGCGACCGCGTTCTTGTCGAACCCGGCGGCGAGCCCGAAGGGGCCGTGCATACGCAGCCCGAAGGCCTCGGTGCGCAGTTCCTCGTACCGGGGTGCGAGGGCGGCGGCGACGAAGGTGCGCAGCACGGGAATGCGGACGGCGAAGCGGATCCAGCGGAAGGCCAGGTGGTGGGCCTGCTCCGGGTCCATCCGTTTGAAAACCAGACGGAAGAAAAGCTTGTACATCGTGTTGTCCTCTTCGAAGCCTCGGTGAGCCTCATGAAGAGGGGGACACCGTTTCCGGTGTCCCCCTCAGGGCTGCTAGTCGCGGGCCGCGGTCAGGTGTTCCGCGTGTTCCTGGAGCGAACGGACGCCCACGTCACCGTGGTTGAGGGCGTCGATGCCCTGGACGGCGGCGGCGAGCGCCTGGACCGTCGTCAGGCACGGGACCGACCGCGCCACGGCCGCCGTACGGATGTCGTAGCCGTCGAGGCGGCCGCCGGTGCCGTACGGGGTGTTGACGATGAGGTCGACCTCGCCGTCGTGGATGAGCTGGACGATGGTCTTCTCGCCGTTCGGGCCTTCGCCCTCGGACTGCTTGCGCACGACCGTGGCGTTGATGCCGTTGCGCTTGAGGACCTCGGCGGTGCCGGAGGTGGCCATCAGCTCGAAGCCGTGGGCGACCAGCTCACGGGCCGGGAAGATCATCGAGCGCTTGTCGCGGTTGGCGACCGAGATGAAGGCGCGGCCCTTGGTGGGCAGCGGGCCGTAGGCGCCCGCCTGCGACTTCGCGTACGCCGTGCCGAAGACGGAGTCGATGCCCATGACCTCGCCGGTGGAGCGCATCTCCGGGCCGAGGACGGTGTCGACGCCGCGGCCGTGGATGTCGCGGAAGCGCGACCACGGCATGACGGCCTCCTTGACGGAGATCGGCGCGTCGAGCGGCAGTTCGCCGCCGTCGCCGGTCGCCGGAAGGAGCCCCTCCGTGCGCAGTTCGGCGATGGTCGCGCCCAGCGAGATCCGGGCGGCGGCCTTCGCCAGCGGCACCGCGGTCGCCTTCGAGGTGAAGGGGACGGTGCGGGACGCGCGCGGGTTGGCTTCGAGGACGTAGAGGATGTCGCCGGCCATCGCGAACTGGATGTTGATCAGGCCGCGCACGCCGACGCCCTTGGCGATGGCCTCGGTCGAGGCCCGCAGGCGCTTGATGTCGAAGCCGCCCAGGGTGATCGGGGGCAGGGCGCACGCCGAGTCGCCGGAGTGGATGCCGGCCTCCTCGATGTGCTCCATGACGCCGCCGAGGTAGAGCTCGGTGCCGTCGTAGAGCGCGTCGACGTCGATCTCGATGGCGTCGTCCAGGAACCGGTCGACGAGGACCGGCCGCGAGGGGCTGATCTCGGTCGACTCGGCGATGTAGGACTCCAGCCGGGTCTCGTCGTAGACGATCTCCATGCCGCGCCCGCCGAGGACGTACGAGGGCCGTACGAGGACCGGGTAGCCGATCTCGTCCGCGATGGCCTTGGCGCCCGCGAAGGTGGTCGCGGTGCCGTGCTTGGGGGCCGGCAGGCCCGCCTCGGCGAGGACGCGTCCGAAGGCGCCCCGGTCCTCGGCCGCGTGGATCGCCTCCGGCGAGGTGCCCACGATCGGCACACCGTTGTCCTTCAGGGCCTGCGACAGACCCAGCGGGGTCTGGCCGCCCAGCTGGACCACCACGCCCGCCACCGGACCGGCCTGCTGCTCCGCGTGGACGATCTCCAGCACGTCTTCCAGCGTCAGCGGCTCGAAGTACAGGCGGTCGGAGGTGTCGTAGTCCGTGGAGACGGTCTCCGGGTTGCAGTTGACCATCACGGTCTCGTACCCGGCGTCGCTCAGCGCGAAGGAGGCGTGGACACAGGAGTAGTCGAACTCGATGCCCTGGCCGATGCGGTTGGGACCGGAGCCCAGGATGATGACGGCCGGCTTCTCGCGCGAGGCGACCTCGGTCTCCTCGTCGTAGGAGGAGTAGAAGTACGGCGTCCGCGCGGCGAACTCGGCGGCGCAGGTGTCGACCGTCTTGTAGACCGGGCGGATGCCGAGGGCGTGCCGCACCTCGCGCACGACGTCCTCGCGCAGCCCGCGGATCTCGCCGATCTGCTGGTCGGAGAAGCCGTGCCGCTTGGCCTCGGCGAGCAGCTCGGGGGTGAGCTTCGGGGCCTCGGCGAGCTCGTCGGCGATCTCCTTGATCAGGAAGAGCTGGTCGACGAACCAGGGGTCGATCTTCGTGTAATCGAAGACCTCCTCCGGGGTGGCGCCCGCGCGGATGGCCTGCATGACGGCGTTGATCCGGCCGTCGGTCGGGCGGACCGCCTCTTCGAGCAGCGCGGTCTTGTCGCCGGGCTCGCCGACGAACGTGAACTGGCTGCCCTTCTTCTCCAGCGAGCGCAGCGCCTTCTGGAAGGCCTCGGTGAAGTTGCGGCCGATGGCCATGGCCTCGCCGACCGACTTCATGGTGGTCGTGAGGGTGGAGTCGGCGCTCGGGAACTTCTCGAAGGCGAACCGCGGGGCCTTCACGACCACGTAGTCGAGCGTCGGCTCGAAGGAGGCCGGGGTCTCCTGCGTGATGTCGTTCGGGATCTCGTCGAGGCTGTAGCCGACGGCCAGCTTGGCGGCGATCTTGGCGATCGGGAAGCCGGTCGCCTTGGAGGCGAGCGCCGAGGACCGCGACACGCGCGGGTTCATCTCGATGACGATCACGCGACCGTCCTCGGGGTTCACCGCGAACTGGATGTTGCAGCCACCGGTGTCGACGCCGACCTCACGGATCACGGCGATACCGATGTCGCGCAGGATCTGGTACTCGCGGTCGGTGAGCGTCATCGCGGGCGCGACGGTGATCGAGTCACCGGTGTGCACGCCCATCGGGTCGAAGTTCTCGATGGAGCAGACGACCACGACGTTGTCGTGCTTGTCGCGCATCAGCTCCAGCTCGTACTCCTTCCAGCCGAGGATGGACTCCTCCAGGAGCACCTCGGTGGTCGGGGAGAGCGTGAGGCCCTGGCCGGCGATGCGGCGCAGCTCCTCCTCGTCGTGCGCGAAGCCGGAACCGGCGCCGCCCATGGTGAAGGACGGGCGGACGACGACCGGGTAGCCGCCGAGCGTCTCGACACCCTTGAGGACGTCGTCCATGGAGTGGCAGATGACCGAGCGGGCGGACTCGCCGTGGCCGATCTTGGCGTTGACCGCTTCGACGACCACCTTGAACTGGTCGCGGTCCTCGCCCTTGTGGATGGCCTCGACGTTGGCGCCGATCAGCTCGACGCCGTACTTCGCCAGCACGCCGTTCTCGTGCAGCGAGATCGCCGTGTTGAGGGCCGTCTGGCCGCCCAGGGTGGGCAGCAGCGTGTCCGGCCGCTCCTTGGCGATGATCTTCTCGACGAACTCCGGGGTGATCGGCTCGACGTAGGTGGCGTCGGCGATCTCAGGGTCGGTCATGATCGTCGCCGGGTTGGAGTTCACGAGGATGACGCGCAGGCCCTCGGACTTCAGGACACGGCACGCCTGCGTGCCGGAGTAGTCGAACTCGGCGGCCTGGCCGATGACGATCGGGCCGGAGCCGATGACCAGGACGGACTGGATATCGGTGCGCTTAGGCACGCTGGCCCTCCATCAGGGATACGAAGCGGTCGAACAGGTAGGCGGCGTCGTGCGGGCCCGCTGCCGCTTCGGGGTGGTACTGGACGCTGAAGGCCGGCCTGTCGAGGAGGTGGAGTCCCTCCACCACGTTGTCGTTGAGGCAGACGTGGGAGACCTCGGCGCGGCCGTAGGGGGTCTCGGAGACCTTGTCGGTCGGGGCGTCCACGGCGAAGCCGTGGTTGTGCGCGGTGACCTCGACCTTGCCCGTCGTACGGTCCTGCACGGGCTGGTTGATGCCGCGGTGGCCGTACTTCAGCTTGTAGGTGCCGAAGCCGAGGGCGCGGCCGAGGATCTGGTTGCCGAAGCAGATGCCGAAGAGCGGGGTGCCGCGCTCCAGGACCGCCTGCATGACGGAGACCGGGTGGTCGGCGGTGGCCGGGTCGCCGGGGCCGTTGGAGAAGAACACGCCGTCGGGGTTCACGGCGTACACGTCCTCGGCGGTGGCCCTGGCTGGCAGCACGTGCACCTCGATGCCGCGCTCGGCCATCCGGTGCGGGGTCATGCCCTTGATGCCGAGGTCGACCGCGGCGACGGTGAACTTCTTCTCGCCGATCGCCGGGACGACGTACGTCTCCTTGGTGGCGACCTCCGCGGAGAGATTCGCGCCCTTCATCTCGGGCGCCTGGCGGACCTCGGCGAGCATGGTGCCCTCGTCGGGCAGCGCGTTGCCGGAGAAGATGCCGACGCGCATGGCGCCGCGCTCACGCAGATGGCGTGTCAACGCGCGCGTGTCGATGTTGGAGATGCCGACGACGCCCTGGTGGCGCAGCTCGTCGTCCAGCGAGCGCTTGGCCCGCCAGTTGGACGGCACGCGCGCGGGGTCGCGCACGACGTAGCCGGCGACCCAGATCTGCTTGCTCTCCGGGTCCTCGTCGTTGACGCCGGTGTTGCCGACGTGCGGGGCGGTCATCACGACGACCTGGCGGTGGTACGACGGGTCGGTGAGGGTCTCCTGGTAGCCGGTCATGCCGGTGGAGAACACGGCCTCGCCGAAGGTCACCCCCACGGCCCCGTAGGCACGGCCCCGGAAGATCCGGCCGTCCTCCAGGACGAGTACCGCGGGAACCTTCGAGGCTCCCCTAGTGGAGGTCGTCATCGTTCGGCGCCTTCCGTGCTGTTGTTCTTGATCATGGAGTTAATGACGTCGACCCATTCGTTGTGCTCGGCCGCGTGGTCCGAGCGGAACCCTGAGTCGATCAGCCGTTCGCCGTGCGCCCAGGTCACGACGAGCAGCCCGCCCTCGGTGAGGACCTTGCCGGCGATGCCCTTGTCGAGCCGGGCCTCGCGCAGCTGCGCGGCCGGGACAAAGAAGTCGGTCGCGCCGGGGCGTACGACGTCCAGTCCCGTGTCCGTCAGCGTGACCTCGACCCGGCTGCGGGTGCCGAGGCCGTGCGCCACTATGCGGTCCAGCCACTGACCGGCGGTGGTGGAGCCGTGGTAGCGGCCGCTCATGCTCAGTCTGGCCGGGCCGGGGTCGTCCGGCGCGCTGGGCAGCTCGGGCAGGTCGCCCTGGAGCGTGCCGCGCCACTTCCAGCCCTCGCGCATCAGCCAGTAGACGAGCGCGACGAAGAGGAGGAGTCCGACGACCCAGCCGATGCGGGCGGCCCAGTCGGTCACTTCGGCCGACTTCTGTTCGGCCGCGAGCCCGGTTCCGGCTGCGAGCAGTGTTGCAGGTGTCACGTGAGCTTCCCGTCGACGAGCGTGGCCTTGCCCCGGAGCCACGTGTGCGTCACACGGCCCGGCAGCTCACGCCCCTCGTACGGAGTGTTGCGGCTGCGCGAGGCGAAGCCCGCGGGGTCCACGGACCCACGGTATTCCGTGTCGACGAGCGTGAGGTTGGCGGGCTCACCAGCCGAGACGGGACGGCCGTGGCCCTTCGCCCGCCCGATCTGCGCGGGCTTGAAGGACATGCGCTCGGCGACCCCGGCCCAGGTGAGGAGCCCGGTGTCCACCATGGTCTCCTGCACCACTGACAACGCGGTCTCCAGGCCGACCATGCCCATGGCGGCCGCGGCCCACTCGCAGTCCTTGTCCTCGTGCGGGTGCGGGGCGTGGTCGGTGGCCACGATGTCGATCGTGCCGTCGGCGAGCGCCTCGCGCAGCGCCATCACGTCACGCTCGGTGCGCAGCGGCGGGTTCACCTTGTAGACCGGGTTGTAGGAGCGCACGAGCTCGTCGGTGAGGAGGAGATGGTGCGGGGTGACCTCGGCGGTGACGTCGATGCCGCGGGACTTGGCCCAGCGGACGATCTCGACCGAGCCGGCGGTCGACAGGTGGCAGATGTGGACACGGGATCCGACGTGCTCGGCAAGCAGGACGTCCCGGGCGATGATCGATTCCTCGGCCACCGCGGGCCAGCCGCCGAGACCCAGCTCGGCGGAGACGACGCCCTCGTTCATCTGGGCGCCCTCGGTGAGCCGCGGCTCCTGCGCGTGCTGGGCGACGACACCGCCGAAGGCCTTCACGTACTCCAGCGCCCGCCGCATGATCACGGCGTCGTCGACGCACTTGCCGTCGTCGGAGAAGACGGTGACGCCCGCGGCCGACTCGTGCATGGCGCCCAGCTCGGCGAGCTTCTTGCCCTCCAGCCCGACGGTGACGGCGCCGATCGGCTGCACATCGCAGTAACCGTGCTCCTGGCCGAGCCGGTAGACCTGCTCGACGACACCGGCGGTGTCGGCGACCGGGAAGGTGTTGGCCATGGCGAACACGGCCGTGAAGCCGCCGGAGGCCGCCGCGCGCGTGCCGGTCAGCACGGTCTCGGAGTCCTCGCGCCCGGGCTCGCGCAGATGCGTGTGCAGGTCGACCAGACCCGGCATCAGCACCTTGCCCGCCGCCTCGACGACCTGGGCGCCCTCGTCCGAGAGCCCCGTGCCGACGGCCTCGATGACGGCACCGTCGATCAGCACGTCCTGCTGCTCGCCGCCGAGCACCCTCGCACCACGGATCAGGATCTTGGTCATCGGTTCTACTTCTCCTCGGTACGGGTGTGGGTGACGGCGGGCTCGTTGCCGCCCAGCAGCAGATACAGAACGGCCATCCGGATGGAGACTCCGTTTGCGACCTGCTCGATGGCGGTGCAGCGCTCCGAGTCGGCGACCTCGGCGGTGATCTCCATGCCGCGCACCATCGGGCCGGGGTGCATCACGATGGCGTGCTCGGGCATCCGCGCCATGCGGTCGCCGTCCAGGCCGTAGCGCCGCGAGTACTCGCGCTCGGTCGGGAAGAACGCGGCGTTCATGCGCTCGCGCTGCACGCGCAGCATCATCACCGCGTCGGACTTGGTCAGCGTGGAGTCGAGGTCGTACGACACCTCGCAGGGCCAGGTCTCGACGCCGACCGGCACCAGGGTCGGCGGGGCGACCAGGGTGACCTCGGCGCCGAGGGTGTGCAGCAGGTCGACGTTGGAGCGGGCGACCCGCCCGTGCAGGATGTCGCCGACGATCGTGATGCGCTTGCCGGAGAGGTCCTGGCCGAGCCCGGCGTCCCGGCCGACCAGGCGCCGCCGCATGGTGAACGCGTCCAACAGGGCCTGGGTCGGGTGCTGGTGGGTGCCGTCGCCGGCGTTGATGACGGCGGCGTCGATCCAGCCGGAGTTGGCCAGCCGGTACGGCGCTCCGGAGGCACCGTGCCGGATGACCACGGCGTCGACGCCCATGGCCTCCAGGGTCTGGGCGGTGTCCTTCAGGGACTCGCCCTTGGAGACGCTCGATCCCTTCGCGGTGAAGTTGATGACGTCCGCGGACAGCCGCTTCTCGGCCGCCTCGAAGGAGATACGCGTGCGCGTGGAGTCCTCGAAGAAGAGGTTCACGACGGTCCGGCCGCGCAGGGTCGGCAACTTCTTGATCGGCCGGTCGGCGACCCGGGCCATCTCCTCGGCGGTGTCGAGGATCAGGACGGCGTCGTCGCGGGTGAGGTCGGCGGCCGAGATGAGATGACGCTGCATCTGTCAGGCTCCGTAAGGCAGTTAATTCAGGAGGATTCGGGGCAGACGGGTACGCGCGAGGGCGCACTGAGCGGGCGTACGGCAGAGCCGTACGCCTTGGGCGCTACTGGGAGGTCTGCTTGGCGCCGAGCAGCACGGTGTCGCGACCGTCCTCCTCGGCGAGCTGGACCTTGACCGTCTCCCGCAGCGACGTGGGGATGTTCTTGCCGACGTAGTCGGCGCGGATGGGCAGTTCGCGGTGGCCGCGGTCGACGAGGACCGCGAGCTGGACCGCGCGCGGGCGCCCGATGTCGTTCAGCGCGTCGAGGGCGGCGCGGATGGTGCGGCCGGAGAAGAGGACGTCGTCGACGAGGATGACGAGGCGCCCGTCGATGCCGTCACCGGGGATCTCGGTGCGGGCCAGCGCACGCGGCGGGTGCATGCGCAGGTCGTCGCGGTACATGGTGATGTCGAGCGAGCCGAGCGAGATCTTGCGCTCGGTGATCTCCTCCAGCTTGGCGGCGAGCCGCTGGGCGAGGAAGACGCCTCGGGTGGGAATGCCGAGGAGCACCACGTCGTCGGCGCCCTTGGCGCGTTCGACGATCTCGTGGGCGATGCGGGTCAACACCCGCGCGATGTCAGGGCCTTCGAGAACGGGCCTGGCGTCGGACGCCTGAGTGTCCTGCTGCCTGTCCATACGAAAAGGACCTCCTTCTCCGCCTCACGGGACGGACCTTAAAGGACGTCTGGTTTGCGCCATCCACCGTAGCAGGCCACCGACACGCCTCCCATCACCCCCCTGGCCCAATCGGCCACCGATAGCACGGAAGCGTCGGTGTGGACCATTCGGCTTGACGCGCCAGAGTAACGCTGCGTAACCTCACAGTGAGTTACCAACCGCGCGGCATGGAACCCAAGCCAGTCGCGTCGACCCAGTGCCGGGGAGCTATATGTCCAGCGAATACGCCAAACAGCTCGGGGCCAAGCTCCGGGCCATCCGCACCCAGCAGGGCCTTTCTCTTCACGGTGTCGAGGAGAAGTCCCAGGGACGCTGGAAGGCCGTCGTGGTCGGTTCGTACGAGCGCGGCGACCGCGCCGTGACCGTGCAGCGCCTCGCCGAGCTGGCGGATTTCTACGGCGTTCCGGTGCAGGAGCTGCTGCCGGGGACCACCCCGGGCGGTGCGGCCGAGCCGCCGCCGAAGCTGGTCCTGGACCTGGAGCGGCTGGCCCATGTGCCGGCCGAGAAGGCGGGTCCGCTGCAGCGGTACGCCGCGACGATCCAGTCGCAGCGCGGTGACTACAACGGCAAGGTGCTCTCGATCCGCCAGGACGACCTGCGCACACTCGCCGTCATCTATGACCAGTCCCCCTCGGTCCTCACCGAGCAGCTGATCAGCTGGGGTGTGCTGGACGCGGACGCGCGTCGCGCGGTCTCCCACGCCGAGGAGAGCTGAGCACTCCCCCAGGGTTGAGTTCTTTCAGCAGAAACGTGCCGCCGGGGTGGGCGGGACATTTGGGTTGCGGCC
>NZ_JBHYJA010000024.1:131822-155591 GCF_042740355.1 Streptomyces sp. NPDC059010 | reverse complement strand
CTACCCGCCATCCCGGGTACTGGAAATCTTACGGTCGGTGGGAAATCGCTCGGCCCGATTAATCCACACCTAATCGCCCCCGCGCACCGAAAATCGGTCCGCGGGGGCCCTACGCAGTCTGTTGCTCAGCCCTCTGCCCAGCCCCCCTGCTCAGCCCCCTGCTCAGCTCTCCGCCGAGCCGACCTCACGGGTCCAGGACACCATGCGGTCGTAGGGCTCGAAGCCCATGGCCTCGTTCACCGCGATCATCGGCCGGTTGGTCTCGTCGTTCGCCGTCTCCACCAGCCGCACCTGCGGCTCGTGGCGCAGGGCGAGGTCCAGGTTGGCCAGCTTCAGCAGCAGGCCCAGGCCGTGGCCGCGGTGGGCGCGGTGGACCACGGTCATGCCCTGGAGGAGGTACTCGGGGTTGCCGGTGGTCTTGGAGACGCTGGTGTAACCGGCCAGCTGACCGCTCGCCTCGTGCACGACGCCGGTGTGATGGGCCCGGCGACCCCGGCCGACCCGCATCTTCTCGAACTGGCGGGCGTAGCTGGTCCGGACCTCCTGCTGCGCGGCGTCGGCGGGCGCGTCACCCAGGGAGAGTTCCAGCGCCGACACCTGCAGCGCGTACTCGTCGGGCGTGACGGTGCCCCAGGTGACGAGCCAGTAGCCGGGCGGCGCGGCGGGGACGCCGTCGGCCAGCGGGTTGTGCCGGCCGAGGTCGAGCCACTGGTGCAGTCCGCCCGGCACGTCCGCGCGCACCGCGCCCATGGCGGCGGCGAACGCGGCCGGCCCCGCACCCAGCGGCGGACCGTCCGGCAGCCCCTCGGTCAGCGTCGCGCTGAGCGTGGACCGCCCGTGCTTGCCGGCCAGTTCGAGGGCGTGGGCGTGCAGAGCGCGCCCGATGCCGCGCCGCCGCAGCCGGGGATGGACCAGCAGCTGGTCGACCCGGGCGGCGGGCGCCCCCTCGGGCAGCACCAGCCGCAGCGCACCCACCACCTTGCCGTCGGCCCGCGCCACCCAGTCGTCCAGCGCGGTGGCCGGCGGGGCGTGCCGCAGCGAGCCGATCATGTCGACGTTGCAGGGCGGAGCGGCGTGCGGGACGTCGCCGGACGACTCGGCCAGCAGGTCGAGCCACTGGCCGGCCGTCTCGTCGTCGTCCGCGCTGAGCGGGACGAACTCCAGATCGCGTGGGAGCTCCCGTGTGGTGTCGGTCATACGAGGCTTCCTTCCAGGCCCAGGCCCATCGCCTGGATGTCGTAGAGCCCGAAGGCCGGGTGGACGTAGACGTTGGTGACCCACGGATTGCGGAAGTGCAGGGTCTTGTCGTGGACGAGGGGCAGCAGCACGGCGTGCTCCATCACCCGGCGTTCCACCTCCCGCCACAGGCGGGCGCGCCCGGCGGGGTCGGTGGTGTGCAGGGTCTCGTCGATCAGGGCGTTGACCGCCGGGTCGTCGAGCTCGGGCAGGTTCCAGTTGCCGCCGTTGCGCTTGATCTGGCGGCCGTCCACCAGCGGGGCGAGGAAGCCGTACTCGGTGGGGAAGTCGGCGCCCCAGTCGGTGACGATCAGCCCCAGCCGGTGGTCGCGCACGGTCTGCGGATGACCGGCCCCGAGGCTGAAGTACGTCGCCACGTCCAGCTCCTTGACGGTGAGCCGGATGCCGACGCGGGCCACCGACTCCACGAGCGCGTCGGCCACCATCCGGAACTTGCCGCGCTGGGTGCCGATCACCGCCTCGAAGCCGTCCGCGAGGCCCGCCGCCTTGAGCTCGGCCCGCGCCGCGTCCAGATCGCCGCGCAGGTCGGGGCCGCTCGGGTACGGGTCCAGGCCCTGGTGGGCGGGCAGGCGCGGCGGGAACAGGGCGGTGGTGAGGTCGCCGCCGGTGACGGGGCCGCCGCGGGCCTCCTGGAGCAGCAGCCGGTCCGCCGCGTAGTGCACGGCCCGGCGTATGTGGATGTCGTCGAACGGCGGGATGTGCGGCTGCATCGCGACGAAGTGCAGGAAGCTGGTGCGGGGGTTGTCGGTGTGCGAGCGCAGCACGTCGTCCGCCGTGACCCGGCCCTGGGCCGCGTGCTGCAGCCCCCTGCCCTCCAGGTTGATGTCGAACTCCCCGGCGATCAGCCGTGCGTCGAGTTCGTCGACGTCCAGGCCGATGGTCAGTTCCACCCGGTCCGGCAGCGCGGGCCGGATCGGGTCGGTGGCCCGGTCCCAGTACGGATTGCGCTCCAGGTGGAGATACGCCCCCGGCCGGCGCTCGGCCACCCGGTACGGGCCGCTGGAGAGCGGGGCCTCGCCGTAGTCGGCGCCGGTGTCGGCGTGCTGCGGCACCGGTGCCGCACAGGGCTGGGCCATCAGATGGTCGAAGTCGGAGAACGGCCGGTTCAGATGGAAGACGACGGTGTGCTCGTCCGGGGTGCTTACGGACTTCAGCGGTTCGTCGGTCCGGTACGGGCCGGGGTAGGGCCGGGCCGGGTCGTCCAGCAGCGGCACGAGATAGGTGGGACCGCCGGGCAGCACGTCCTGGGCGAACACCCGCTGCACGGCGTGCCGTACGTCGGCCGAGGTGATCGGGGTGCCGTCGGAGTGCCGCAGGTCCGGGCGCAGCCGGTACGTCCAGGTACGGCCGCCGTCGCTCACCTGCCCGGGTCCGTCGGCCAGGTCCGGGACCGGGACGAGGCCGCCCGGGCCGGGGTCGGTCGGGTAGGCCATGAGCGTGCGGTTGAGCAGCCGTTGGAGCAGCCACACCCACACGTAGTAGGTGCGCGCCGGGTCGAGCGAGTCCACGTCGGCCGAGGTGACCAGGCGCAGGGTCCCGCCGCGCCGGTCGGAGCGGTTGACCAGCGCGCCCACGGCGGCGTCCCAGCCGGGGCCACTCGTCGCCGGGGCGGGCCGTCGGGTCGGGGCGGTCATCGGGGATTCCCTTCGGGACGTGGGCCGTTGTTGGGACGTGGGCTGTTGTCGGCGCCCGGGCTGTCGTCGGCACTCGGGCCGTCGTCGGGGCGCGGGCTGTTGTCGAGGCGCAGCAGGAAGGAGTGCTCCTGGGCGGCGAGGCAGCCGCGGGCGAGTTTCGCCTCGACGCTGCCGATCCCGGCGTGCAGCACGCCGACGCCCTGCTCGGCCGCCGCCTCCAGGACGCGGTAGTACAGGACGTCGTAGTAGAGCGGCAGCTTCCCCTGGGCGTCGTAGTCGAAGCCGGCGCGATGCCCGAACCACTCCTCCTGGCCCCGGGACCTGGAGCGCAGCACCATGCCGAAGCCGATGGGGACGCCGTCCTTGCGGGCCACGGAGACCATCACGTCGTCGCCCATCACCTCGCCGATCCAGCCGATCAGCCCGGCCGAGTGCTCGGGGCTGGCCGGATTGCCGTACTTGCGCAGCAGGTTGCAGTCCAGCTCGCCGAGCCGGGGCACCAGATCCGGGGTCAGCGGCTCGACACGGACCTCGATCTTCGCCTCGGCCAGCGCGCGCCGCTCCAGCTTGACCCGGCGGCGCCGGTGCTTGCTCATCTCGGCGAGGAACTGCTCCCAGCCGCCCGGCGGAATGGGCAGCCAGGCGTAGTGCGCGGACGGGTGGGAGACGTATCCGCGCCGGCGCAGCAGCTCCACAAGACCGGAGTCGCGCTCGTCGACGTGCGGGAAGCACACGGTGGCCGCGCCCCGCTCGACGGCGAGCCGCTCGGCGTCCGCCACCAGGGCCTCCACGTCCGACGGCAGCGCGTCGGGCGCGGCCAGCGTGCGGGTGCGGCCCAGATGGCGGCCGCCGCACACCAGGGACGGCAGCAGCGACGCCGGATCGCCCTGCGCCACGTCGGCGAGCCGGGCCAGCGCCTCGGGCTCCTCGTCCTGCACCCCGCGCGCGAGCATCGCGTCGGGGCGGGCGAGCAGCCAGGGCACCGAGTCGTCCGCCCACGCGGTCACCAGGGCCGCGACGGGTGCGCCCGCCCGGCGCCGTACCAGGAAGTCCATGGTGGTGCCGGAGTTGCGCTCCTGCACACCCAGCCAGCGGGGCGTCTGGAAGAAGTCCTCGGGGCCGAGCAGCTCCGCCCAGCCGGCCTCCTCCAGCCCGGCGGCGCTGGGCACGGCCACCACCTCGGCGCCGTCGCTCACGAGCGCGCGCCCCGGCCGGCTGCCTCGTCCGACCCGCCCGCCTCGTCCTCCTCGACCACGAAGTCGAGGAATCCGGCCGCCTTGTCGGCGAGGGCCTGCGCTTCGAGCCGGTCCGGTCCGGTGCAGTAGGTGAAGCCGACGCAGGAGGAGTTGTCCATGCGCTGCAGCAGCTTGTCGCCGGGCTCGACGTGCAGCAGGACCTGCACCCCCGGTACGGCGGAGGCGGCCTCGACGCCGTCGACCCGCTTGAGCGTGCCGCGCCGCTCTGGGTAGATCATGCGCACGGCCGCGCCGCCCCGGTGGACGACGGGCTCGATGGGCGGGACCTCGCCGATCGCGAGCAGCCAGGCGTCCAGGATCGGGCTGCGCCCGGTGACGTCCGTGACCAGCATGGTCATACAGCTCGACGGCGTACGCGGATTGGCCTCGATGACCCGCCAGCCGGACTCGGTGCGCCGTACCTCGGTGTGGCAGGGGCCGTGCCCGTAGCCGATCGCCTCCAGGGTCCGGCGGACCACGGAGTACAGCGCGTCGCGCTCCTCGTCGGACAGCGGCACGGGGAAGGTGTGCCCGCACTCGATGTAGGCGGGGTCCCCGAACAGGTCCTTGGAGGTGACGCCGAAGACATGCGTGTACCCGTCCACCGACATGGTCTCGACACTGACCTCGACGCCCTCGACATACGTCTCCAGCAGCACGTCCCCGGACCGGGGCTGGCCGCGCAGGCTGTGCCGCACCTGCGACAGCTCCTGCCACGCCTCGACCAGCTGCGCCATGTCGTCGACGCGCCGGACGCCGTAACTGATCGCCTCCGCGGGCGGCTTGGCGATCATCGGGAAGCCGAGCCGGCGAGCGGCCTCGTCCAGCTGGTCCCGCCCGCTCACCAGCATGTGCGGGATGTTGTACGGCACGTCCCCGAGCGCGACCCGCAGCCGGTCCTTGACGTTCGCGGTCTCCACGGCGGCGGGGTCGGGGCCGGGCAGCCCGAGCCGCCGGGCCGCCTGTGCGGCGAGGACGGTGTGGTAGTCGGAGAACGACGTCAGCCCGTCCACCAGGACCTGCCCGTCGGGGCCGGTCACCGCCGCCAGCACCGCGTCCACATCGGTGGTGTCCACGTCGATCACCCGGTCGACGGCCGCCGCGAGGGGGTGCGACTCCCAGTCGTGGCCGTGCGTGTACCAGGACCGGTCACCGGTCAGCAGCCACACCTCCAGCCCGTGCTCACGCGCCTGGTGCAGCCCCAGCACGAAGGGATGGTTCTGCATGTGCTCGACGATCGCGACGCGTTTGCCCGCGAACTTGGCATAGTCGGCCAGGGGTGTGGTCATCGAACCGCCTCCGTCACTCCGCGTGCACTAACCGGACCCAGAAACAAACCCAGTTGAACGCGTCCCTCACGCACGGGGCACGGATCGGACGACGGTGTGCATAGGCGGCGGGCGAGGCGCATAGGAAGCGGGCCGGGGTGGCGGGGCCGCCCCGAACGGGAGGTGTGACCTCAGCGGGGGAGCGGTCGGGTCAGACCGCCACGCCGAAGTCGGCGGCGATACCGGCCAGGCCCGAGGCGTAGCCCTGGCCGACCGCGCGGAACTTCCACTCGGCGCCGCTCCGGTAGAGCTCGCCGAAGACCATGGCCGTCTCCGTCGAGGCGTCCTCGGACAGGTCGTAGCGGGCGATCTCGGCGCCGCCGGCCTGGTTGACGACGCGGATGAAGGCGCCTCGCACCTGGCCGAAGCTCTGGCCGCGGTTCTCGGCGTCGTGGATGGAGACCGGGAACACGATCCGGTCGACCTCGGCGGGCACGGCGGTGAGGTCGACCTTGATGCTCTCGTCGTCGCCCTCTCCCTCACCGGTCAGGTTGTCGCCGGTGTGCTCGACGGAGCCGTCCGGGCTGGTCAGGTTGTTGTAAAAGACGAAGTGCCGGTCGGAGAGGACCTTGCCGGACGCGTTCAGCAGCAGCGCGGAGGCGTCGAGGTCGTAGTCGGTGCCGGTGGTGGTGCGCACGTCCCAGCCGAGTCCGACCAGGACGGCGGTCAGACCGGGGGCCGCCTTGCTGAGCGAGACGTTGCCGCCTTTGGACAGGGAAACTCCCATTGCGTACTCCTTCTCATTTCTCGATTTCTCAATAGATCCGGCTCGCGTTCTTAAATCTACAACACTGTAGAAGTTGGCTGGGCGGCGGCCCCGGGCGGCCTCTATACGATGTCCGGTCGGGCAGCGGTGACAGCGGAAAGGAGACAGGGCATGGCGGATCACCAACAGCGTTCCGGGCGCCGGGGGCAGGGTGAGCTGGAGGTGCTGGTCCTGTCGGCGCTGCGGGAGTCGGACGGACCGGCGACGGCCGGCTGGGTGCAGGAGCGGCTCGGCGGGGACCTCGCCTATACGACGGTGATCACGATCCTGACCCGGCTGCTGGCGAAGGGCGCGGTGACCCGGGAACGGTCCGGCCGTTCCTTCGCATGGACGCCGGCCTCGGACGAGGCGGGCCTCGCCGCGCACCGGATGCGCAGGGTGCTGGACGGAGAGAGCGACCGGGAGGCGGTGCTGGCCAGCTTTGTCACGGGCCTCGGGCCGGACGACGAGCGGCTGCTGCGCGAGCTGCTGGATCAGTCCCGGGGCGAAGGCGACGGGGAAGACTGACGCCGTATGGGGGTCTTCGTCTTCCTGCCGCTGGTCCTGCCGCTCACGGCCTGGCCGATCGCCCGCCTCGCCGAGCAGCGTCTGCACCCCCGCACCGCGACCCGGTTGCTCACCGGCGTCGCCGCGGTGATGGCGGTGTGCAGCACGGTGTGCCTCGCCCTGACGATGGTGGTGGGCACCGCCCAACTGCCCGGCAACCCGCTGCCCGACGGCTGGTCGGACCCCGAGGTGCGGGCGGCGGTGCCGTACGACGAGGTCGTCGGCAAGGCGGCGATCCCGGCGCTGTGTGCCGTACTCGTGGCCTGCGGCCGGACGCTGTGGCGGCACCGCAGGGTGCGCCGGGCGGCACACCGGGCGCTGGCCGGGATGCCCGGCACGGAAGTGGTCGTACTGCCCGACGCCATCCCCTATGCATACGCGCTGCCCGGCCCCGGCCCCGGCGGTCGGCGAGGCCGGGTGGTGGTGACGACGGCCCTGCTGGACCGCCTCGAACCCGCCGAACGCCGGGCGCTGTTCGCCCACGAGCGAGCCCACCTCACCGCCCGCCATCACCGTTTCCTGCTCGCCGTACAACTGGCCGCGCGGGCCAACCCGTTCCTGCGTCCGCTGCGTACGGCCGTGTCGTACACCGCGGAACGCTGGGCGGACGAGGAGGCGGCCCAACTGGTCGGCAGCCGCCGGACGGTGGCCCGCGCGATCGGCAAGGCGGCGCTCGTGTCCCGGGGCGCGCCACTGCCGACGCTGATGGGGTTCGCCGCGCCGGGACCCGTGCCGGGGCCGGTGCCGCGCCGGGTGAAGGCCCTTCTCAACCCCGCCCCCGCCATCCGCAGCTGGCCCTCGGTGTTCACCACCGTGGGCCTGGCGGCGTGGGGCGCGGCGGCGGGGGCGGCCGTCTCCGCGATGTCGTCGGCGAACTCCGCGGTGACGATGGTCCTGATCCTGCGCGCGGCGACGCCTCTTTGAGCCGGTCGTGGTGCGGGTGCGGTGCGGGCTTGTTGTGCGATCGCGTTTCGCGAGACACTTCTACAGACTTGTAGATCACGCACCTGTGGATCGCACCCGGGGAGAGAGCAGACCTGATGTTCGGATTGAGTGAACTGGCCCTGATCCTCCTCGTCGTGGCGGCGGTCCTCGTCGTGAAGAAACTGCCCGAGCTGACCCGCTCCGCGGGCAAGGCGACCCGCATCCTCAAGGGCGAGGCCAGGGCGCTGAAGGAGCAGGACGACCCCGACGGTGCCCGGCCGGGCCCGGGACGGGTGGTCCCGGGCACGGTGGTCGGGCGGGACGAGCCGCCCGCGCGCTCCTGATCAGAGGGCGAAATCCGAGGTCGGAATCAGAGGTCGAACTCGTGCGGCGGCAGCTCCAGCGTGAAGCACGCCTCGCGGACGACCGCCTGCTCGGTCTTGTCGAAGTCGCCGTCGGCGCCGCCGATGACGATGCCGATCTGGATGACGGCCCGCGCCTCGGCGGGCTTCTTCTTGGCCTTGGCGATCTCCTGCAACACGCTGACCTTGCCGAAGGCGAAGTCGGCGGTCAGCTTGTCGAGGTTCTCCTCGAACCGGCGGCGCAGGTCGTCGGCGTCGAAGTTCCGCAGCACGTCGTTGGAGGCGATCAGCTGGGCGACCCGCTGCCGCTCGGAGGGGTCGATGGTGCCGTCGGCAGCGGCGACGAGCGCGCACATCGCCATGCTCGCGTCACGGAAGGCGCCGCTCTTGAGGTCGTTCTTCTTCGCCGTCAGCTGGGTCTGCATCGTCGATGCGGACTCCTTGATGCGGTCCCACAGGGCCATGGGAACTCCAAACGGGGTATGGGTCTCGACGGCCGCCCGGCATGGACGGCCGTAACTTCTACAGCTATGTAGAAGTTACCAGGGTGGGTCCTCTGCCGGCTGCGGTGGTGGGTGTGGTGTGCCTACTCTCCGACGATCGCCCGCAGGGCCGCGAGATGGCCGTGGTACGCCTCACGGCCGTGTGGGGTCAGGCGTAGCCAGACGCGTTGGCGGGTGTCGCGTACCGCTTTGCGCTGTTCGATGTAGCCGGCCTCGATCAGGGCTCCGGCGTGCTTGCTCAATACGGAGGCGGACAGGCCGAGTTGCTCCTGCATGACCGCGAACTCGGCCTCGCCCACGGTGTCGAGCAGGGCGCAGACGCGCAGCTTGTTGGGTGAGTGGACGAGGTTGTCGAAGCCGTCCATCGGATTGGCGGGTGGGGTGGTCACGGGGTTTTCCGGTGCAGTCGTACGAACGTGAGGTGGAAGGCCACGGAGACCACCGCCGCGGCGGCCGAGGCGGCGCCGAGCCACCATGCCTGGCCGGTGACGCGGAACAGCCAGGGCGCCCCCACCAGCAGCACGGGCATGCCGATGGCCAGGGGTACGGTCGCGGACCTGGGCAGGACGTCGAACCGTAGCGCCACGCCGGTGCGCTGCCGCCAGGAACGCGCGGCGACCACGAGCAGTGCCAGGTAGGTCACGGTGATGACCAGCAGCGCTCCCGCCCAGGCCGCCCTCGGGAGCATCCATCGCTCGTCGGCGAGCGACCCTCCGTACGCCACGGGGAAGGCCGCGACGTACACGGTGAGGGCGGCGGCGAACCAGGTCGGCCACGGTGTGGCCGACAGGGCGGTGGCCGAGGCGCGGATGCGGTCGGCTTCGGCGAGGGTGGCCCGGGCCTCTTCCGGTGTGGGAGGGGGAGGGGAGTGAGGGCCGGTCAAGGGCGCGCCAGTTTCCATGGTGGAAACACTAGGGTCTGACTTTCCACTCCGTCAAGTGACGATTTTCCGGAGTGGAAAGTGATGAGGGTGCGTGCTACTGCTCGTCCGTCACTGCTTCCAGGCCCAGTGCAGGCGGTCCAGCCCGCTGGGGTTGTTCACCGTCAGGCTGAGGTTGGTGCCGGTGCCCTGGAGGGTCGTGAGGGAGTAGGTGTCGCCGTTGCGCAGGCCGGGCCAGTAGACGGAGCCCAGGCCCAGTTCGCGGATGGTGTCGGTCGCCGCCTGGATGTAGGCGATCTCGTGGGAGCCGTTGGTCGGCCCGTTGTAGTTCAGGCCGGACGTCATGGTGGCGCCGAACTCGTCCAGGATGGTGCGTGAGGCGCAGTTGCCGATGCGCTCCTTGAAGTCCTGCTTCCACTGCTCGGCGCTGGTCCAGTCGGTGTGCCAGAAGCCGTAGTTGTGCAGGGCGAGCCGGGTGCCGTCGAGCCGGCTGTCGGCGCACACGGGCTTGACGTCCTCGCTGTACTTGATGCCGCCGACGAGGATCCGGTCGCGCGGCACGAAGCGGTGCGTGGTCACCCACTGCGCGGCGACGTCCCGCCATTCCTGGGAGGTGTAGCCGAACGGCTCGTTCATCGGCTCGAAGTACACCTTGGAGTTACGGGCGTAGGTTGAGGTGATCCGCGCCCACATCCGGTTCCAGGCGGCCTGGTCGTCGATCTTGCCGTCCTTGGCGTTGTCGGCCTCCCAGTACCCCAGGATGACCTTGAACCCCTTGTCGGTGGCGGCGTCTATCGCTCCCCGGTAGGCCTTCCAGAAGGGGCCGTTGACGGAGGAGGGGTTCACCGGCAGTCGTACGGTGTTGGCGCCCAGCTTGCCGAACCCGCCGATGATCGCCCTGGACTTGGCGTAGACGGTGCCGTAGCTGTCGGACGTGGACAGGCCCGACGGTACGACCTCGTCGTCGGCGTAATTGTCGCGCGGGTCGGCCCAGTTGACGCCCCGGAAGTCACTGACGGGCGGCACCGCGCCGTGCGGGGACGCGGGGGAGGCGGACGCGGACGCGGGGGCGGCGAGCGTTCCCCCGAATGCCGTGACGCAGGCCAGCAACGCACCGAAACAAGCTGACCGGCGATGGTTCTTACGTGACACGACATCCCCTTCTGAGGCACAGATCGGCGACTCGATAGCTCCCGCAAACTAGAAGACGACCCGAACACAGGTCAACACATCTGCACACAAAGATTCATTGGGGAACAGCTTCGGACTACGCGGCGGGCTCAGGGGTCACCGACAAGGCGTCGCCGACGCGGACCCGGTCGTAGAACCACGCCGCGTCCTTCTCGCCCAGGCCGAGCCAGCTGCTCTTGCCGTCGTAGTCGCTCAGGGCCTTGAGCTGTGGGGCGTAGAGCCCGACGAAGTGGGGTCGGCCCTCGCCGTCGCGCAGCTCGACCACGTAGGAGAGGTGCACCATGGTGCGGCCGTCGGGCGGGATGTCGAAGGGCAGTTTCTCCGCACGCCGCTTGGCGACCACCTTGATCGGGCTCCTGGAGTCGAGCTCGGAGGCGAACTCGGACAGGACCGGCATCGTGCGGTCCCCGAGGGTGAGGCTGTGCTTGCGCAGGTCGAGCGTGCCGGAGGCCGGCGTGGGTGTGGGCGTCGGTGTAGGGGTGGGTGCGGGCGTGGGCGTGGTGGCGGGAGAGGCCACGGCCGGGGGGCGGCTTCCGGGCTGCCGGTCGGTGTTTCCGCCGAGGTCCAGGGTCAGCGCGAAGGCCAGCAGGGCCAGGGACGCGGTTCCCGCGCCGAGCGCGTAGGCCGTACGACGCCGACGCCTGCGGCGCATCGCCCGGCCCCGGATCTCGGCGCCGCCGGCCACCGGCGGGGTCTCCTGGGCGGCGGCCAACTCACGCAGTGCGGCAGAGAGTTCATCGGACATGGCCGCTCTCCTTCCGGACCGGGACATCGGCCTCGTCCTCGGCCCCGTCCTCCGCAAGACGCTTCGCCAGCGCCGCCCGCCCCCGGGACAGCCTCGCCTTGACCGTCCCCACGGGCGCGCCGGTCTCGGAGGCTACCTGTTCGACACTCAGGTCACACAAATGGTGCAGGACGATCGCCATCCGCTGTGCCTCGGGCAGTTCGCGCAGGGCCGCCACGAGCACGGTGTACTCGGGTCCCGGCCCCGGTGTGGAGGCCGGTGGCGGAGTGCGCCGTACCAGTTCCAGCCAGCGCTTCGCCCGCCGCCAGCGGCTCACCGCCAGCCGCATGGCCACGGTGCGGATCCATGCCTCGGGCGCGCTGTCCGCGAGGAACTGCCGCCGCCGGTCCCAGGCCCGTACGAAGGCCTCCTGTACGACGTCCTGGGCCTCACCGTGGTCTCCGGTGAAGGCGTAGAGCTGTCCGGTCAGCCGGGGAAACGCGGTCGCGTAGAACGCGTCGAACTCGTCCTCGGTCATGCCCCCACTCACCGGAATCCGTGCCCTTTCCGTGCAACCCGGCCACCTCTGCCGTGCGTACAGGTCCCATAGGTCGCAGCAGGCCGAGCGCAACCCCACAGGAAAGACGGCGTACACGGGTCCCAGGCTCCCCTTTCCTCAACGGAGTTCGCCCGACGGCTGCTCAACCTCCCTGTGTCTCGCTGTGAACCACCTGCGAGACAGCGCCCGAGTTCCCTAGCCCGAGGACCGCCCACGTGCCACCCACCCACGCCGCATTCCCCGCCGATCACGACTTCGCCGCCTACGCCCGCACCCACTGGCCCCGGCTGGCCGTGACCGCGCGGCTGCTCACCGACGACCCGGGTGCGGCGGAGGAACTGGTGCGGAGAACGCTGGCGCGGATGTGCGCGGGCTGGCGGCGCGTGCCGCGCGACGACCGGGACTTCTACGTACGGCGCTGTCTGGTGCGCGGCCATCTGCGCCGGCTGCGCGGACGGCGGGCCGCGCGACGACGGACCGTCCTGGTGCTGCGGTTCTGGGAGGAGCTGACGGACGCGGAGGTCGCCCAGCTGCTGGGCTGCTCGGCGGGCGCGGTGCGGGCCCATGTCCGGCACGGGCTGCGGGCGACCGGCGCCGACCCGGGACGGCTGCGCGAGGTGTACGCCCGTGCCGCCGGGGACGTCGTCCCCTCCGAGGTGCCGCTGACCGACGTCCAGGCACGGGGCCGCGTCCTGCGACGGCGCCGTACCGCCGTGGCCGCCGCCGTCTGCGCGGTGCTGATGACACCCGGCGCGCTCCTCGCCGCCGACCGGATGGGGGGCGACGGGACGTCCGGGGCCGGGGCGGAGGGCGGGGCGCGTGCGGCGACCAGCCCGGTCCGGGTCGTCACGGCGGGCGAGCGGGTGACCGCCGGGCCGGGGGTGCGGGTGTGGCTGACGGCCGACGGGGGGCACTGGTCGGGGTCCGCCGTCCTCAAGGACTTCGGCGACAGCGACCAGCCGCGTGACGAACCGGGTGTCTCGGTACGGATGGACAGCGTGCCCGACGGGTTCTTCCTGTCGGGCCTCTACTACGGCCTGAACGGCGAGCCGGGCCGCGTCGAGGTGAGCACCGGCGACGGCGGCAGGTCCACCGCGAAGGTCCTCGTCCTGGCGGGCAGCGGCGACTGGGGCCTCTGGTACGCGAGCGCCCCGCTGCCCGTGAAGGACGTGCAGGCGATCCTCTCCGCCGCATCAGACGAACGGATCGTCACGGTGTACGACGCCTCGGGCAAGGTCGCCGCACGGTCGACGAGCAGGTGGGGGCGGCTGTGAGCGCGACGGAGAACGAGACGGAGAACGGGCCGGGGGCAGCGAAGCACCCGCGGACGCGCACGTCGTTGCGGATCCGGTTCCGGCGCACCCGGGGCCGGCGGCTGCGTCGGCTCCTGTACGCGTTCCTCGCCCTGATCGCGACGCTGTGCGCGGCGGCCGTCGTGGCGTACCGGTTGACGCCGATTCCGAAGCCGCACCCCGAGACCGTCACCCAGAGCACCGTGTTCCTGGACTCGGGCGGCGCCTATCTGGGCCGGCGTGGACCGGTCGACCGGCAGGACGTCCCGCTGGCCGCGGTCCCCCGGCATGTGCAGGAGGCGGTGATCGCCGCGGAGAACCGCTCCTTCCGTACGGACAGCGGGATCTCGCCACGGGCCATCGCACGGGCCACGCTGGCGACGCTGACCGGCGACGACCCGCAGGGCGGCTCCACCATCACCCAGCAGTATGTGAAGAACGCGCTGCTCAGCCCGGAGCGGTCGCTGTCCCGCAAGGCGCGCGAGGCGCTCGTCGCGATCAAGCTGGACCGCACCCGCAGCAAGGACGAGATCCTGGAGGGCTACCTCAACACCGTCTACTTCGGCCGGGGCGCCGCCGGCATCCAGTCCGCCGCGCGCAACTACTTCGGCGTTGACGCGAAGAACCTGACGGTCGCGCAGGGCGCGGCGCTGGCCTCCATCGTCAACATCCCGTCGTACTACGAGAAGGCGGGCTCGGACCGGAAGGTGACCGCGAAGCTGGCGGACCGCTGGGAGTGGGTGCTGGACGCGATGGCGGCGAGCGGGAGCATCACGGCGAAGCAGCGGGCCGGGGCGCGTTTCCCGGCGTTCCGGTTCTATCCGCCGGGGGACACCGAGGGGCAGCGGCAGTATCTGATCGACGTCGCCGCCAAGGAGGCGGCCGACCGGCTCGGCATCACCGAGGACCAGCTCGCGAGCGGCGGCTACAGCGTCACGACCACCTTCGACCTGGCCCTCCAGGACCGCGCCACGCAACTGGCCCAGGAACACCCCGGGGGTAAAGACGGTGTCCGTGTGCACACCGCCGTGGTGGGGCTGATGCCCGGCGACGGTGCGGTACGGCTCCTGTACGGGGGTTCGGACTACGCGCGCCAGCCGTTCAACGACGCGGTGAGCGGGGCGGTGGAGGCGGGGACCGTCCTGGATCCGTTCAAGGGCATGGAGCGGGCGGGCGAGCCGCTGCGCCGGCTGCTGAGGACGGCGGCACCGACGCCGCTGAACCTGGCATCGGCGTACGCGACGGTCGCGGCGAACGGCAAACACGCCACCCCGTACACCGTCGCCCGCATCACCCAGGAGGGCCGCACCGTCTACCGGGCCCGCCCCGAGGTGCGGCGCGTGCTGGACGAGAAGGAGGCGTTCGTGGCGGGCCTGCGGACGGGGGCCGGGCCGACACCGGCCGCCATCGGCGCCGGTACCGACATCGGTGCGGTGCCTGCGGAGGCGAAGGTGTTCGCCACCGGAGGGGCGGGCGGCGGCATCACCCGGCGGACCGTGTGGACCACCGGCTACGACCGCCGACTCGCCCTGACAGTCGCCCTGTTCGCCGACCGCCCAGGCGCCAAGAAGGGCACCACGGCCCCCGCCCGACTACCGAACGATCCGTCGCCGACCGAGTTCGCACAGGGGGTGGCCGCGGGGGTCTGGGGCCATTAGCCCCACCCCCCCTCTGGTTACCGAGCCGCGCAGCCGCCCCTTCCGTTTCCCGCGGCCGGCTCGGGGCAGGCGCAGGGAACTTGACGGTGGATACGTAGAGTCGGAATTGACCAGTCGACTCGAAAACGGGAGGAAGTGCCCATGAAGAAGGTTCCGTTCGGCTCCTTGTCCCTGTCGATCGCGGCGCTGGGGACGGCGCTCGGCTTCCTCACGCTCCAGCTCCGTGCGGACGGTTATGAGCCATACGTCGAATCCGTGGCCTGCGCCAGTGTCGTCATGTTCATCACCGCCGCCCTGGTCGTGGTGACGTGGGTCCGGGACGGCCGACCGCATTCGGACTGACTTCCCGGTCCGGACGACGAACTCCCCCCAGGGTCCCTGCCCTTGGGGGGTTTTCGTTGAGCCGGAATCGGCCTGATGGATCCTCATGTCGCTTGAATCACACGGGAGTTGGACTGATGCTGTGATCGGTCTGTGAACTCCTGATTCATGGAGGAACATCCGTGCCGTACAACCCCCCACCGATCCCACGCGCGAAGACGCGCGGAAGACTCGCTGTCGGAGCTCTGGTCACCGCGTTGTTCGGCCAGTTGCTCGCCGGGACGGCGGCAGCCGCTCCCGAGGCCGACAGGACCCCGTCAGCCGGGCGAATAGCCTGGAAACCCTGTGAAGCCGCGCCCGGGCAGGGCGAGTTCGAGTGCGCCACCATCAAGGTGCCCGTGGACTGGAAGCGGCCGCACGGCGCCACCCTCGACCTGGCCCTGGCCCGCCACCTGGCCACCGATCCCGCGCGCCGCATCGGCTCGCTGCTGGTCAACCCCGGCGGACCCGGCGGCTCCGGTGTGGACTTCGCGCTCGCCGCCCCCGACGCCTTCTCGCCCGAACTGCTCGCGCGCTTCGACATCGTGGGCTTCGACCCGCGTGGCGTCGGCCGCAGCACCCCGGTGAAGTGCGACGCGGACCGGGTGCAGGCGCAGGGCGAGTTGCTCTACCCGGACAGCGCGCGCTCCTTCAACGCCCTCCGGGCGGCCAACCGCGCGCTCGGCAAGAGCTGCCGTGACCTCACCGGCCCGCTCGCCGACAACATGGACACCGGCAGCGTCGTCCGCGACATGGACGCGATCCGCGCCGGCCTCGGTGAGAAGCGGATCAGCTACTACGGCGTCTCCTACGGCACCGCGATCGGCCAGCAGTACGCCGAGCGCTACCCGCACCGCATCCGCGCGATGACCCTCGACTCGAACATGGACCACAGCCTGTCCAACTGGGCGTTCCAGAAGACCGAGACCGACTCGGTGGAGGCGTCGTACGGCCAGTTCGCCGACTGGTGCGCCCGTACGACGTCCTGTGTGCTGCACGGCCGCGACGCCCGCGCCCTGTTCGACTCGCTCCACAAGCGCGCTCAGGCCGGTGAACTGGTCCTGCCGGGCGACCCGCCCCGGAAGGTCACCCCTCAGGACCTCCAGGACGTCGCCCTGAGCAACCTGTACGATCCGGCCGGCTGGTTCGACTTCGCCCAGGTCCTCGCCGACCTGGACGCCACCGACCCGGCGGCGGCACGGTCCCTGCGCCGGTTCGGCGAGCCGACGGAGTACCCGTTCTTCCCGGTGATGTGCCAGGACTACGACTTCACGGTCCCGTCGTACCGCACCCTCGCCCGCTACGAACGCGAGCTGGGCCGCCGTGCCCCCGTCACCCGCTTCAGCACGCTCGGCTGGACGGTCCAGACGGGCTGCCAGGACTGGCCGTCCGAGGTGTCCAACCCGCAGCGCAGGCTCCGTGTCGACAAAACCCCGCCGATCCTGATGACCAACAGCCGTTTCGACCCGGCCACCCCGTACTCCTGGGGCTCCAACGCGGCCCGGCAGATCGGCCGCGAGGCCGTGCTCCTCACCTACGACGGTGTCGGCCACGGCGACTACTGGCTGAGCCCGTGCGCCCGCACCGCCATCGACACCTACCTCACCACGCTGAAGACCCCGCGCAAGGGCACCCACTGCCCCGCGGTCTGGCCCACGGCACCCTCCGACCGGCGCCAGTCCCCGAGCGGCGACCTGGTCAACCCGCTGCCCGACCTGGTCGGCACGGGGGCGTACCGGCCAACCGCTTGACCCGACCCGCGTCCGTGACCCGGTCGGGAGCGGTCCCTCACCGCATCACCGGCCGGGTCTCGGGCTGCAGTCGGAACGAGACGGCTTCCATCAGACGCTTGTGCCGCGTCTTCTGCACGGCGGCGATCCGCCAGCCGGCCCCGGACTCCCGTACGACCGTGTACGTGGCGAGCTTGTCCAGCCGCTTCGGCTTTGGCTTCGCCTTCGGCCTGCCCTTGCCGACGGCGCCACGGGTGACCACCACGGCGGTGTCGGGGCCGTAGAAGCGGATGTCCGTGATGTCGAGGGACAGTTCCGTGCCCTTGAGGAATCCGGTGAAGAGGGACTGGTGGGCGCGGCCGATCTCCGGGCCGCCGTGGTAGACGGTGCCGACGAAGGTCACGTCGGTCGCGTCCTGCGTGAAGCACCGGCCGTACGCGCTGCCGTCACCGCGGTTCCAGGCCGCGCGGCTCTCGTCGAGGAGCGCGCGGATGGTGGCGACGTCGCTGTCGTGTACGGGGTCGAGCGGGCTGTGTGTCATCACTTCTCTGCCTCCGGCGTGATAGTTTCATGAGGGAAGTAACTGCGCTGGAGATTTCTCTTCTCTGAAGAAGAGATTAGGGAGTGGAAGGACCCGTGTCAACGCCGCCGCCGATGCGAGCCGATGCGAACGAGATCTACCGCCGGTACCTGAGCGCCGTGATGCTGCATGGCCATGCCGGTGCAAGAGCGTGCGCACTCGGCGCCACCGACCTCTACGCCCTGAACATCCTTCAGCTGTCGGGCGCGATGTCCCCCGGCGAACTGGCCGAACGCACGGGCCTGACGACCGGTCCGACGACCCGGCTGATCGACAGGCTGGAGCAGGCCGGTTACGTCCGACGCGCTCCCGACCCCGGGGACCGGCGCAAGGTCGTCGTGGAACCGGTCGGCGAACCCGCGGAACTGGACCGCGTCCTGGCACCGGCGCGGCAACGGGTCGGCGAGATCCTCGCCGGTTACACGCCGGAACAACTCGACGTCCTCTTCGACTACTTCACCCGGGCCGCCCGGGCCTACCACGAAGCCGCCGACGACCTGCGCGGCGCGGACACCGAACGCTGAGAGCCGGTGCGGTCGTCAGCGCACGGGGAAACCGAAGGAGTACCCCTGCTCCTTCAGCCACGGCAGGACCTCGTGCAGGGCGGCCACGGTCTGGGAGCGGTCCCCGCCCGCGTCGTGAAAGAGGAGGGTCGGGCCGTTGGAGATCTCGTTCTTGACGGTGGCGACCATGGTGGCCGTGCCGGGGAGTTCGAAGTCCTTGGAGTCGATGTTCCAGCCGAGCGGGCGCATGCCGTGGGACGCGGCGAGGTGGCGGCTGTAGGGGGTGAAGGCCCCGCCGGGTGCCCGGTAGTACATCGGCCGTACGCCACCGGACGCCTCGGTGATCATGCGTTCGGCGTCCAGGATCTGCTGTGACTGGTAGGCCTCGGACTTGCGGTCCATGGTGACGTCGTGCGAGACCGTGTGGTCGCAGAGCCGGTGCCCGGCCGCCACCACCGTCCTGACCAGGTCCGGGTGGGCCTGCGCCTGCGTGCCCACCATGCAGAACGTGGCCTTCACCCCGTTGTCCCGCAGCACCTGCAGCACCTGCGGGGTCCAGACGGGATCCGGCCCGTCGTCGATGGTGATGTTGACGCTGCGGTCACCGCCGTCCGAGGCGTGCGCGATCTCCGCCGACACGGGCGCCTTCTTCTGGCCCTGCGGCTGACCGGGCTTGGTGGCGGGAGGCGCCGAGACGCCGGACGAGGCGGGCCGCCCCTCGGTGGAACCGAGCTGCCCGTCCCAGAACGAGGCCAGGGCGGCCACCGCGGTCACCCCGAGCGCCGCAGCGATCACCGTGCCGTACCAACCCCGTCCGCCGTTTCGCGCTGCCATGTCCTCTGTTCCTCGCCGTCACTGTCGGGCCCGTGCATCCGGCAAGAGGGGGAAAAGCGGTCGAGGGATCCCGCTGTTACCGATCACGCACATTTCCGCCGGGAACGCGGCAACGGGGGCCGATGCCACAACGGGGCCGATGCCACAACGGGCCGAGGTCATAACGGGGCCGATGTCACAAAGGGGAGGGCGCCCGGGAAAGAACCCGTCCCGCCTTCCTTTCATCTCCCTGGGCGTGAGAGAGAGCGTGTCGGTCATCAGCCAGCGGACGCACCTGGTGCTGCTCGCCGCCTGGACGACCCTGTGGTTCGCCGTGGTCCAGCCGAACGGGGGCTTCTCCTGGCACTACCTGCGTACGGGCGGCGAGTTGATCTACGCGGGCTCGGGCAGGCCGGACGGCGGCCTGAACCTCTACGCCCACCACCCCGAACTGCAGATGGGACCCGTCAGCTTCCTCACGGCCGGCCTGTTCAACCCCTTCCCCGAGTCCGTCGGGCAGTTACTGGCCGCCGCCGTGATGTCCCTGCTCGGTCTGGTGATCCTGGTGGTCGCCGGACGCAGCGCCGCCTGGCACTTCCTGGGCACCGGCACCAATCACCAACGGCTGCGGCAGCGGGTGCTGATAGCGGGCCTGGCCTTCATCCCGATGTGGATCGAGGTCGCCGTCCGCTTCGGCCACCTCGACGACGTGCTGGCACTCTTCTTCACGGCCCTGGCCGTACACGCCCTCACCCGCGGCAACGCCGTCGCGGTGGGCATCTTCCTCGCCCTCGCCATGGACTCCAAACCGACCGCGCTGGCCTTCCTGCCGCTGCTGCTCGCCCTGCCCAGACGACAGTGGCTGCGCGCGGGCCTGTGGTGCGCGGCGCTGGTCGCGGTCGCCTGGCTGCCGTTCCTCCTGGGCGCCCCGCAGTCGTTCGCCGCGGCCGAGTTCACCATCCCCAACCAGCCCGCGTCCGCGCTGCGCTGGCTCGGCGTCGACGATCCGCAGACCCCTGCCTGGGACCGGCCCGCACAGGCCGCCCTGGGACTGGCCCTCGGCTGCGCCGCGGTCTGGCGGGGCCGCTGGCCCGCCGTCGTCCTGCTCGGCGCCAACGCCCGGATAGCCCTGGACCCCAGCGTCTACACGTACTACACCGCCTCCGTCCTGCTGGGCACCCTGCTGTGGGACGTGATCGGGCAGCGGCGCCTGGTGCCCTGGTGGAGCTGGATCGCGCTGCTCACCCTGTACGGCACGGTCTTCGTCGTCCCCGACGACGCGGCCCGCGGTCTGATCCGCCTGGGCTTCGTCGTCGTATCCACCGCCTACGTCCTGTTCTGGCCGGTGCGGGACCGGCGCAGGCGGCGCTCGGCGCGCGGCCCGGATCCCGTCCCCGACCTGGGCGGTCATCGGCATGTCAGCGGTATGTGAACAGCCGTTCCTACCGGCACCACGTCACACCGGCTCAGCGCACCGGGAAGCCGAAGGAGTAGCCCTGGTCCTTGAGCCAGGGGAGGACGCGGCGGAGGGCCTCGACGGTCTGGGAGCGGTCGCCTCCGGCGTCGTGGAAGAGGAGCGTCGGCCCGCCCGACAGCTCCCGCTGGACGGTGGCGACGATGGCGTCCGCGCCGGGCCGCTCGAAGTCCTTGGTGTCCACGTTCCAGCCCAGCGGGCGCATGCCCCGGTCGGCGGCGACCTTGCGGCTGTAGGGGGTGAAGGCCCCGCCGGGCGCCCGGTAGTACATCGGCCGTACGCCACCGGACGCCTTGGTGATCATGCGCTCGGCGTCGAGGATCTGCTGCGACTGGTAGGCCTGGGTGTTCTTGTCCATGGCGGTGTCGTGCGACACCGAGTGGTCGCACAACCGGTGCCCGGCGGCGACCACCTGCTTCACGAGGTCCGGGTGGGCCTGCGCCTGCGTTCCCACCATGCAGAACGTGGCCTTCACCCCGAACTCCCGCAGCACGTCCAGTACTTGGGGGGTCCACACGGGGTCGGGGCCGTCGTCGATGGTGATGTTGACGCCGCGCGCTCCCTTGTCCGAGGCGTGCGCGATGCTCACGTCGACCGGCTTGACAGCCGGCGCGGCCGACGCGGCCGCCTGCGGTGCCGAGCCGCCCGCGGCACCGGCCTGCGCGGTCCACACCGAGGCGCCGGTGGCGAGCACGGTCACGCCGAGCGCCGCCCCGACCAGCTTGCCGTACCAGCCACGCCCGCCACTGTGCCGCGCCATGTCCGCCCCGCCTTTGCGTAGTTCCGCACCCATCCCCGGGTCGCTCTGCGACCAACTGACAGGACGAGGGACGGCGGGCATCGGATCCGTCCGTTACCGATCAAGGACAATTCCGGGGGAGTTCGCGGACAACAAACGGCCGGACGGCAATCAACCGGACAGCAATTGGCCGGACAACAATTCAGCCGAACCAATCAGCCGGGCAACAGGCTGCCGCGCGCGTTGGCGCCGTTCACTGGTTCACGGCATCCGGATCGATCCATTCGCTGCCGCCCAGCGGGTAGTCGTAGCTCGTGCCGCCGACCTTGGCGCTGGTGTGGAAGGGGGTGCCGTCGTTGTCGATGTGGACGGTGCCGCGGCGGCTGCCGCTGGACCAGTCCAGGGTGAGGTCCCAGCGGACGTCGTACGCCTTGGTGTGGACGGTGACGTAGTAGACCTCCGGGTCGGACTCGCTGACCTTGTACGGGAAGTCGCGCTGGCCGTTCTTGACGGTGATCGTGGGGCTGCCGCTGTCGAGGTCCGCGTCGAACGACCTGCTCTCGACGCCGCCGCCGCAGCCCGAGCCCATCGCGTACTCGTTCCAGCCGGGCGGCGTGCCCTTCGACACGACGCGCAGGTGCAGATCCTTGAGGACGACGGTCTCCTTGCCGGTGCCCTGGACGGTGAGGGCGATCCGCTGCTCGTTCGAGGAGATCGCCCCGTACGCGGTGGCCCAGCGCTGGGCGTACTCCTCGCTCGCCGGCGGGCCGACCTGCTCGGGCTCGCTGTCGACGAGGAAGTGCTGGCTGCACGGGCTGTCGTAGACATAGGGGCGGACGTCGACCGTGAGCGGGACGGCGTCGGAGACACCGTCGTCGGCGGGCCGGTCCGCCTCCTGTCCTTCACCACCCGCGGAGGTGCCGGACCCGGCGCCCGCGGAGCCGGTGGGGGAGGCGGAGGGCGACGAGGACGGCTTCTTCCCCTTCCCGCTCGCGGACGGTGCGGCGGACGGCGTCCCGGTGCGGGACGCACCGGCCGTCGCCTCCACCGCGCTGTCCGCCTGCCCCGCGGACCCCTCGTCCTTCCCTTCACCGTCGAACGGCACACCCACGGCGAGCGCCACGGCCCCGAGCACGGCGGCCGTCGCGACGGAGGCGATCAGGGCGGTACGGCGACGTAGGCGCCGAAGGCGACGAGCGGGAGGGCTCGGCTGCGTGAGTGGGTCCGGCACATCGACGACGACCGGCTCGACGGCATCCGTCTCCTCAGCCGCACCCGGCTTCTGAGCCGCACCCGCTTCTTGAGCCGCACCCGTCTGCTGAGCCGAGCCCGTTTCCTGAGCCGGGCCCGCTCCTTGAGCCGACCTCGTCGCCGCCGCCTGATCCGTTCCGCGCCCGCGTGCCGCGTCCGCCAGGATCCAGCGCCGGTGCAGTTCCACCAGCTCCTGCGGCGTCGCCCGGCAGACCCGCGCGAGGCGCTCCACCGGGGCGTACTCGACCGGCACGGCGGTGCCGTTGCAGTAGCGGTGCAGCGTCGACGTACTCATGTGCAGACGCTTGGCGAGCGCCCCATAGCTGAGTCCCGAGCGGTCCTTGAGCTCACGCAAGAGCCGCGCGAACGCCTCCGTCTCCCCCGACTCCGTTGCGCCTGACACCCGTTCCCCTCAGTCCCCGCGTTCCAGTCGCGCGTTCCAGGGGTACTGCGTTCTCCCTGGTCAGTGCGTGTTTTTGTGTTCCAGCGTCCCCAACTCCCCGCTGAACATGGCGGTTGGGACAGATCGCGTCCCAAGCTTCGGTCATCCAATCACCACCGCCACCCGAACACCGAAGGGGCACAGCAACATGTCCGAGTTCCGCACTTCCCGTACCTCCCGCACCCGTCTCGTCGCCGCCGCCGCGACCGCCGTACTCGCCGCGCTCTCCCTGACGGCGTGCAGCGACGGAACCGGCACCAAGGACGAGGGCGCCGCGGCCACCAGCTCCGCGGGCTCCGCGTCCGGCTCCCCTTCGGCGAGCACCGGCGGCAACTCCTCCTCGGGCACCTCGGGTTCCTCTGGCTCCACCGGTTCCTCAGGCTCCGCGAACGGCTCGAACGGCTCGGGCTCCACCGCCCAGACCTCGGCGGGGAAGGCGCCCACCTCCGCCGGCAAGCCGGTCACCTGCGAGGGGTCCAACACCAAGACGGTCGCGGCCCCGCTGAACCGCCCGGTGAACCACATGCTGCTCACGGTCACCAACACCGGCAGCAAGACCTGCTTCCTCTACGGCTACCCGGCCGTCGCCTTCGGTGAGGCCCAGTCCGTGCCTCCGGTCATCGAGGAGTCGCAGCCGCAGGCGGTCGTCACGCTGGAGCCGGGCCAGTCCGGATACGCGTCCGTCAGCCTGTCCGCCACGGACGGCAGCGGCTCGGACGGCCGGACCGAGAAGTCCCTGTCCGTCGCCTTCTACGGCCGCTCCATGAGCGAGAGTGTCGGCAAGACCGCCCACCCGGCGCTGCCCGCGAAGGGCGTCTACATCGACGACTCCCTCAAGGTCACGTACTGGCAGCAGGAGATGGACAACGCCATCAACTGGTGACACCTGCCCCCCCTCGTGAGCGTCACCCGGTTGACCCGTGTCGCACCCCCGGCGCCCGTTCAGACGTCGCACCGCCCCCGAAATCTGCGCGGGGAGGGGAGGCACAAGTTCGACACGCGTGTCTGAGGCAACGCC
>NZ_JBHYJA010000024.1:76881-131812 GCF_042740355.1 Streptomyces sp. NPDC059010 | reverse complement strand
GTGGGTCTACCTGCCCCACATCTTGTTGGGCTGCGTTTTGGCCCGGGTCCCCCTCGCCGTGCGACAGTTCAGTCGTCGCACGGCCCGTGAAGTCTGCGCGTGGAGGGGATGCACATGATCGACAGGCGTGTCTTCGGCAAGGCCCTGGGGGTCGGCACGGGCGCGGCAGCCGTTTCGCTGACCGGCTTGCGAGGTCCGCAGACAGCGTCGGCAGCGACCTTTCCGCAGCTCAAGCAGGTCAGGGCAGGCCTGCTGAACGTCGGTTACGCCGAACTGGGCCCGGCCCACGGCCCCGTGGTCATCTGCCTGCACGGCTGGCCGTACGACATCCACAGCTACGTCGACGTAGCCCCCCTCCTGGCCGAGCGGGGCTACCGGGTGGTCGTCCCCTATCTGCGCGGCCACGGCACGACGCGTTTCCGCTCCGACCGGACGTTCCGCAACGCCCAGCAGTCGGCCGTCGCCCTGGACGTCATCGCCCTGATGGACGCCCTGAAGATCGAGAAGGCCGTGCTCGCCGGCTTCGACTGGGGCTCGCGCACCGCCGACATCGTCGCCGCGCTCTGGCCCGAACGCTGCAAGGCCCTCGTGTCGGTGAGCGGATACCTGGTCACCGACAACCCCGACTACGCGGCCGTCGTCGTCCACAACTACCGCTGGCGGCTGAGCCTCGCCGACGGCGAGCGCCGCTACGACGCACTGGAGAAACGGCTCGCCGCGCGGCCGACGATCGGCGTTCCCACCATCACCCTCGACCCCGAGTGCGATCCCTTCACCGCTCCGGGCGGCGGAGCCTCGTACCGGGACAGGTTCACGGGCGCCTACGAGCACCGAACCCTGCCGGGTGTCGGCCACAACGTGCCCCAGGAAGCACCCGCCGCCTTCGCCCGGGCCGTCATCGACGTGAACGGATAAGGGAGTTCCCTCATGGAAAGCCGGAACCAAAGCCGGAACCAAAGCCGGAACCAAAGCCGGAACGAAATCCAGAACACAGGCCTGAACGCCACGGACGGCGCCGCAGCGGGACGGCGGGCGCGGTTCGGCAGGCTGCCCGAGCGCATCCGCCGCGAGGACTTGGTCGAGGAGAAGACGGCTACGCCCGCCGATCCGGCGCGATTCGCCTACGACCCCGAGGGCTCGTGGCGGTCTTTCGCATGCGTCGCCGCCGACCTGGGCCTCTGAGCCGGAACCGGAATTCTTGCCCGGTGGGGCAGTCACCTGTCAGAGTGGTGACGTGAACCTCGACCATGTCTTCGTCTGCGGGAACCCGGCGCTCGACTTCGCCGCGACGCTGCGAGCGCGCCGTTCGGTCCGCTTCGAGATGTTGGTGACGCCGGACAGGCTGAACGCATGGTACGTGGAGTCCGGCATCGTCGACGCGGTCTCCCCAGGTCAGGAGGCCGACGTCGAGCAGGCGAGGACCGTACGGGAAGCCGCCTACCAACTGGTCACCGCCCGTCGGCTCGGTGAGGAGTACGACAGGGCGGCGCTGACCGTGGTGAACAACGCGGCGCGCAGGCCGTCCGCGGTGCCGCAGCTCACCCCGTCGGGGCGCTGGACCCAGGCGACACCGGAAGAAGCCCTCTCCCTGGTGGCACGCCACGCCGTCGAGCTGCTGAGCGGACCGGACGTCCCCCTGCTCAAGGAGTGCGGGAACCCGGAGTGCACCCGCACCTACATCGACCGCTCCCGGGGCACGCGCCGGCAGTGGTGCGGGATGGACTCCTGCGGCAACAAGATCAAGGCGGCCGCGTACCGGGCCCGCCGGAAGAGCGCCCCCGTCTCTCGGCCCGAAGAGTCCGGGTCCCAGCCGACCGGGTCCTAGCCGACCAGGCCCTGGCCGACCAGGTCGTCCAGTTCGGCGGCGAAGAGCTGCGCGGGGTCGAATCCCATGCCGGTGAACTGACCGGCGAGTTCCAGGGACAGGACGCCGTGCAGCCGGGTCCAGAAGGTCAGCGCCCGGCGCAGGACCGCGGGCGGGGCGGGGTGGCCGGCCGCCCAGTCCCGGTGTTCCCCGATGTGTGCGTCGAACGGCGTCGCCGGGCCGTCCAGGGGCCGCGCGGCACAGGCGTCCAGCAGGGTCGCCATGATCTCGGACGAGATCGCGGTGGTGTCGTCGGGCGCGTGGTAGCCGGGAACGGGCGTGCCGTAGATGAGGAAATAGCGCTGCGGGTCCTCCAGGGCCCATCCGCGTAGGGCGTGCGCCAGTGCGGCCAGGTCGGCACCGGCCGCCGAGGCCGCGCGGAAGGTGTCGGCGAGGCTTCGGTACGCATCCCTGACCAGCTCGGTGATCAGCTCGTCACGGCCGCTGAAGTACCGGTACAGCGCGGGCCCGCTCATGCCCATCTGTTTGGCGATCGCGTTGAGGGAGAGCGCGGACGCGCCCGCCGTGGCGATCTGCTCCCACGCGCGCTCCTTGATCTCCGTACGCACCTGGGCGCGGTAGCGCTCACGCGGGGTCTTCGCTTCCGAGTTCACCATAGTTAGAGGTTATCACTGAAGTTATTGACACTCCCGGATCCGTGGAGTTATAACTTCTAACGAACGCGAAGCCCAGTAATCCGAGCACCCGCTGACTCTGTGGAGGTCACCATGAACGCCGAAGGACTCGTCGAGGTCGTCCTGCCGGGCAAGGTCGAGCCCGAGGGGCTTGAGATCCGGCACGGCGCCGTCCCCGCCGCGGGCCCGGGCCAGGTCGTGATCCGGATGGAGGCCACCGGCGTCTCCTTCGCCGAGCAGCAGATGCGCCGCGGCCGCTACTACGACCAGCCGCCCTTCCCGTTCGTGCCCGGCTACGACCTCGTGGGCACGGTGCTGGCCACCGGCGAGGGCGTCACCCCGGACCTGGCCGGCACCCGGGTCGCCGCACTGCTCAAGGTCGGCGGCTGGGCCAGCCATGTGGTGGTCGACGCGGCGGACGTGGTGCCGGTGCCCGACGGGATCGGCGCGGCCGAGGCGGAGACCCTCGTCGTCAACGGCATCACCGCCTGGCAGATGCTGCACCGCAAGGCCCGCGTCCGCGCGGGACACACCGTCGTGGTGTACGGCGCCAACGGCGGCGTCGGCTCGGTCCTGGTCCAGCTCGCCCTGGCCGCGGGAGCGCGGGTGATCGGCACGGCGTCCGTACGCCACCACGATGCCCTGCGGGAACGGGGAGTCGTCCCCGTCGACTACCGCGCCGCCGACCTCGCCGCCCGCATCCGCACACTCGCGCCGGGCGGGGTGCACGCCGTCTTCGACCATGTCGGCGGCCAGGGCATCGTCGACTCCTGGCGCCTCCTCGCCCCCGGCGGCACGCTCGTCTCGTACGGCAGCGCCTCCACCCGGGACGACGAGGGCTCCAAGCAGTGGCCGGTCCTCAAGCTGCTCGGCCGGGTGTGGCTGTGGAACGCCCTGCCCAACCGCCGCCGCGCCTACTTCTTCAACGTCTGGGCCGGCCGTGCCCTGGCCAAGAACCGCTTCCGCGCCCGCCTGCGTACCGACCTCACGCAGGTCTTCGCCGCCCTGCAGCGCGGCGAGGTCACGGCCCAGATCGCCGCGCAACTGCCGCTCACCCGCGCCGCCGACGCCCTGCGGCTGGCCGAGTCGGGCACGGTCGCCGGAAAGGTCGTCCTGAACCCGTAGCGGGCACCGGAGCGCCCGATCCCATCACCGCAAGGATCACGCGGCGAATCACGCAACGAATCACCGCAACCAATCACCACAACGAAACGAGGGGAACACCATGTTCAGCACCGTCACGGTCTCGCTCGCCGTCACCGCCGTCCTGGCGGGCACCGTCCCGGCCGCACAGGCTGCCCAAGCCACCCAGGTCACCCCGCACAGCGGTACGTCCCAGTGCGGCGGGCGCGGCGTCGACCCGGCCGCCGTCATCCGCTACGAGTCCGACACCCTTATCAAGGCGCCGCTGAGCACCGTCTGGAAGCTGCAGACCGACGTCGAACGCTGGCCGTCCTGGCAGCCCCCGGTCATCACCGCCGAACGTCTCGACCCGGGCCGGCTGAAGGCGGGTTCGCGGTTCCGGTGGACGACCCCCGCACCGGCCACCCCCACGACACCCGCCACCACACTCGCCATCACCTCCACCGTGCAGGAACTCCGGCGCCACGACTGCGTCCTGTGGCGTGGACCCGCGATCGGTGAAGGGCTGCGTATCGACGAGGGTGTCCACCTGTGGACCTTCAGGAAGGTCAAGGGCGGGGTGCGTGTCCACACCGAGGAGACCTGGACCGGCGCCCAGGTCGAGGCGGACGTCCCCACCGCGACGGCGGCCCTCGGCGCGGGCCTCGAAGCGTGGCTGCACGACCTGAAGACCACCGCCGAAGCCCACACCGAAGGGACCGGACGGCCTTGACGTCGAGCAGGCCCGGCCCCGAGGTGTTACCAGCCGAGCGCACCCTCGTCGGCTCGCGGCGCCGGTGCGGGCGGGGGCGCGTCGTGGCAGGTGAAGCCGAGCCGGGTCAGCGCCCGGCGCATCTCGCCTGCCGTGAAGTCGCGGCGGTTCTGCCTGGTGATGACTTCCCCGACCTGCATCACGGGGTAGACGCGGCGCCCGATGGTCACGGCCACGCCGGTGACGGGTTCGGGGGTGATTCCGCTCATCGACTGCTCGACCTCGCTCTTGATCAGGTCGAAGGGGAAATGTGCGATGACACAGCGCATGGGCTTCTCCTCTATGGGGTGTTCCGCGGGCTGGAGCGAGGGGTTCGTTCGGCGGCCCGTCCGCTCCCGCCCCGGTCGCCGGACCGTCCCCCTCGGCCACCGGCTCCGGATCCAGAACGGCTACCAGCGCCGGATCCAGTACGGCTACCAGCGCCGGATCCAGTACGGCTGCCGGTGCTGGATCCCGTACGGCTACCAGCGCCGGACCCGGTACGGCTGCCTGCTCCGGATCCCCTGCGACCGCGCGACCCGGACGCCTTGCGACCGCGTGAGGCGGAGCCCTTGCGTTCGCCTTGCTCGGGGACCGGCACGGTGAGGGTGACGGGCACGCCCGAGGGGGTTCGGGCGCCGGTGATGCGATGCAGTTCGGCCTCGCCCGGGCGGACCCGGGCGGTGCTCGGCGTGATGCCGGCGTCGGCCATCAGACGGTCCATCGCGTGCCGCTGGTGCGGCAGGACCAGGGTGACGACGGTGCCGGACTCCCCGGCGCGCGCGGTACGTCCGCCGCGGTGCAGGTAGTCCTTGTGATCGCCCGGAGGATCGAAGTTGACGACGAGGTCGAGGCCTTCGACGTGGATCCCGCGGGCGGCGACGTTGGTGGCCACCAGGACCGTGACGTCGCCGTCCTTGAACCGGGCGAGTGTCCGGTTGCGCTGCGGCTGCGACTTGCCGCCGTGCAGGGCCGCGGCCCGCACACCGACGGACAGCAGGTGCTTGGCCAGCCGGTCGGCCGCGTGCTTGGTGTCCAGGAACATGATCACCCGCCCGTCGCGGGCGGCTATCTCGGTCGCGGTGGTGTGCTTGTCGGTGTCGCTCACCTGCAGCAGATGGTGCTCCATGGTGTTGACGGCGCCCGCGGACGGGTCGACCGAGTGCACCACGGGGTCGTGGAGGTAGCGCCGGATCAGCAGGTCGATGTTGCGGTCCAGGGTGGCGGAGAACAGCAACCGCTGGCCGTCGGCACCGACTTGGTCGAGCAGCTTGGTCACCTGGGGCATGAACCCCATGTCGGCCATCTGGTCGGCTTCGTCCAGGACACTGACGGTGACCTGGTCCAGCCGGCAGTCGCCCCGCTCGATGAGGTCCTTGAGGCGGCCGGGTGTCGCCACGACGACCTCGGCGCCGTCGCGCAGCGCACTCGCCTGGCGGCCGATCGACATGCCGCCCACCACGGTGGCGAGCCGCAGGCGCAGGGCGCGCGCGTACGGGGTGAGCGCGTCGGTGACCTGCTGGGCCAGTTCCCGGGTGGGTACGAGGACGAGGGCGAGCGGCTGCCGGGGCTGGGCCCGCTGTCCGTTCAGCCGGGCCAGCAGGGACAGGCCGAAGGCGAGCGTCTTGCCCGAGCCGGTGCGTGCCCGGCCGAGGACGTCCCGTCCGGCCAGCGCGTTCGGCAGGGTGGCCGCCTGGATCGGGAACGGCACCGTCACGCCTTCGGCGGCGAGGGCGGTCAGCAGGCGGGCGGGCAGGTCGAGTTCGGCGAACGTCGCGACCGGCGGCAGCGGCTCGGTGTGCGTGACCGGCAGGGCGAACTCCTGCGGGCGGGTGGTGGAGCGTGCTCCGGAGCCGTTCCTGCGCCCGGTGGCCGGACGAGGGTTCTGCCGGCCTCTCGCCTGCGTGCGAGAGCGTCCGGAGCCACCGTCGGCACGACGGGTGCGGTTCATGGAGGAACCTTCCTCGATGCGGCGTATCGAGGAATTCCGCCCAGCGGTGCCACACGCGGATTCACAAGAATGAGCCGAGGGAAATGCGAAAGTCAGGGCCTCACGGCGCTGAGAAACCCGGGAAAACAATGGGCTGAGGCCCGCACCCCAAGAGCGCGGGCCCCAGCCACATGGTTCGCGTGAGCGTCAGGCGGGAACGATGTTCTCGGCCTGCGGGCCCTTCTGGCCCTGCGTCACGTCGAAGGTAACCTTCTGGCCTTCCTGAAGCTCGCGGAAGCCGGAGGTGGCGATGTTCGAGTAGTGGGCGAACACGTCAGCGCCGCCGCCGTCCTGCTCGATGAAGCCGAAGCCCTTTTCCGCGTTGAACCACTTCACGGTGCCAGATGCCATATTGAATCTCCCTTGGGGGGCAGTGCCGGAATCCGCACTTTACGGAATCCGAGTCGCCGCGATGATCACCCCTCCGGAAAGATCCGGAAAGCTCTGCAAAGAAAAAAGTCTCTGGCAACCAAAACTGCAACTGCTATCACGTTAACACAGGGACCGCGGTGGAAGCCTCATGTTTTTTCGGGGTCGGCCGGAGATTCTGATCCCGCCGTGGGTCATATTTCTGTACCGGCCGGACTAGGTATCCGCGGCCGCGTGGCCGCCCCGCTGGTCCAGCTGGCGACGCATTTCCCGGTTCAGCCGCAGGGCGTCGTCGAGCTGGTCCTCCAGGGAGATGATCCGGCACGCGGCCTCGACGGGGGTGCCCTGGTCGACGAGTTCACGGGCGCGGGCGGCGATCCGCAACTGGCTGCGGGAGTACCGGCGGTGGCCGCCTCCCGAACGCAGCGGAGTGATCAGCCCGGTGCCGCCGACGGCGCGCAGGAAGGCCGGGGTGGTGCCGAGAATGTCTGCGGCCCGCCCCATCGTGTAGGCGGGGTAGTCGTCGTTGTCGAGGTCTCCCGCGACAGGGACCTTCTCAGCGGGCATGGCACCTTCGTTTCGGGGACGCGGCGAGGGCCCGGGCGTGTCGCGGCACGCGTGCTCGGAAGGGTTCAGCGACACCTGCCTCGTGCGACAACCCTAACTCCGGCGGACGCGGGAAGGTGTCTTCGCCATAACAGATTAGTGACGAGTCGACGGCTCGGCGTGTCCCGCTCCTCCGACCTGGCCGGACGTGCGCGGGAGTACCGTGAAAGTGCCGAGGGTTCATCGTGCGCCGGCTCACACGCGGTGCCGTTCTCGGCGAACGACTACGCCGGGCCGGTCCGTCCGGCCCCCGGGGGCAGGGTGCGCCTCATGGCCGTGAACATGCCCGACCGAAAGGGCCGGCAGATGCCGTCGCCCCTGGAAGGGGAGCGCATCCGCCCGCTGAACCGCTGGCAGATCGAGGACCGGCGGCAGGAACTCGGCGACCTGTACGCGGAGACCTCCGGAAGCGATCCGCGGGCGTGGAACCAGGACCGCGAGCTGTTCCTGCGCAGACTCGCCGTCGAGGTGCAGCGACCGGGTTTCGCCCTGCTGGTCGCGGAGCGCGGCGTACCCCGGGAACTGGCCGGCACCGGCCCGGCCAACGGCGTCGTACTGACGGGATGCGCCTACGGTTTTCCGGTACGCGCCTACGGGCCCCGGTGGCGGGGTCTGGACCGGTATCTCCCGCTGGACCTGCTCCGGCTCGCGCCCTCCGGGAGGCTCTTCGCGATCTCCGGGCTGGTGGTCCACTCCCGGGTGCGCACCCAGAACCAGGGCCGTGACTGGAATCTCGCCCGGCGCCTGCAACGGCGGCTGCTCGCCGATCACACCGCCGGGCTCACCGGCCACCCCGCCGTACTCGGCGTCACGCTGGTGGACCGCGCCGACACCGCGACACTGCGGGCCCTGCGCGCCTGGGGCTGGCGCTCCGTGACGGCCGCCGCCGCTGAATCGCCTCTCGCGGTGCCGTGCTGCGCCCTGGTCATCGGGCCGTGACGGCGACGCGTCCGGGCAGAACGACGGCCCGGGTGAAGAAGTCGCACAAGGCGGAACCCCACTCGGGCGGTGAGTCCGTCTCGGCGCGGTGGCTCAGCGCAGCGCGCTCTTCTGCTGCCACTCGGCCCACGAGAGGTTCCACGCGCCGAAGCCGTTGCCGGGGGCGACCGCGCCCTTGGTCTCCTTGCCGGTGATCTCGAACGGGTCGCCCGGCCGCACCTGCCCGTAGAACCAGGCGGCGTTCGCCGTGCTCATTCCTATGCACCCGGAACTCTGGTTGGAGTTGCCGAAGTAGCGGGCGTTCCACGGGGCGGCGTGCGCGTACATCCCCGACCAGGTCAGCCGCATCGAGTAGTCGACCATCTTGTCGTAGGCGTCGCCCAGGCCCACCGTCTCGGAGTTCATGTTGATCGTGCCCTCCTTGGCCATGAGCACGGCGGTCCCGTGCCAGGAGCGCTTGTCGCCGCCGGGCGTACCGCCGGAGACCGGTATGCGCCGGACCGTCTCGCCGTCGCGTTCGAGGGTGAGCCGGTGGCTGTCGAGGTCGACCTTGACGATCTGCCGGGCGCCGATGGTGAAGGTGCTCGTGTAGTCGCGTACGAACCAGCCGCCGCCCTTGCCCGAGTCGGTGCCGTTCAGCTCGGCGTTCAGCGTGACCTTGGTGCCGGGCTTCCAGTACGCCTTGGGCCGCCAGTCCACCCGGTCCCGGCCCGACCAGTCACGTATCCAGCCCCAGGAGCCCTCGGTGTTGTTCGAGGTGGTGATCTTCAGCTGCTTCTCGACCTCGGCCCGGTTCTCGACCGGGTTGTCGAAGACCAGGGAGATCGGCTGCGCGACGCCGACGGTGGTGGCGGAGCCCGGCCGCCAGTCGACCTTGTTGACCTTGTCGGCGGGGGCGGTGGTGAAGGTGGCCCTGGTGGTCTTCGCGGTTCCGGCTCCGGTCCGGGTCGCCGCCGTCACCGCGTATGCCGCGCCGGGTGCGGCCTTGCGGTCGGAGACCCACGAACGGCCGTCACCGGCGACCTTGCCGGCGAGCCGGTGGCCCTCGCCGTCGGTGACGGTCACCGAGGTGAGTCTGCCGCCGTCGGCCGTGACCTTCACGGTCTCGCCCGGCGGGACCTTCTCGCCCTCGGGCGTGACCGTCACCGTGACCGGGCGGTCGTCGGCGCTCGGCTTCACCTTGGTGCCCGGGGCACTGGGGGAGCCGCCCGAGGTGCAGGCGGCGAGCGGCGTCAGCAAGGCGGCCATGGCCGTGGCCACTACGGCGGTCCGGACACGGACTTGGGCGATTGCACGGGTGCGCGACAACGAGACCTCCGGGAGGAAGCGAACGAGTGGAAGAGTCGGCGATGTCGTGACTGTAGAGCCGGAAAACCCGAGGTCAGCGGCTACGGAGCTTTATGACGGCGACTGGTGAGGAACGGTCATGGTCCCGTCACATTCGCCGGACGGAGCGGTCATGGGCCGCTGTGAGCCTCCTGTCTGTCCCCGCGACAGACCCGGGGAGAATGAGAGGCTCAGACGTGTCAGCGCTGCTCGTTCCGCCCAGCCGCGTGTGCCGACCAGGCAACCGGGGCTTCGCCCTGTGCACCATCTCCGCGGACACCTACCGCGCCTTCCTCGCGTCCCCCGACGGCGCCGCAGTCGGCGCCGGATTCCTCCAGTGCCCGTCCTGGGCCGACGTCAAGGAAGGCTGGCGCGCCCGGCTCCTCGGCTGGGGGCCCGACCCGGAGGCCGGCGCCCTTACCGGGGTAGCCCTCGTGCTGCTACGTCAGTTCCCCGGCACCCGCAAGTACTTCGCCTACCTCCCCGAAGGCCCCGTCGCCGACTGGAGCGACCCCCACCTCGACGACTGGCTCGACCCGCTCCTTGAACACCTGCGCCGCGCGGGCGCCTTCGCCGTGCGCATCGGCCCGTCGCCCGCCTACCGCCGCTGGGACGCCGCCCGGCTCAAGTCCCTCACCGGCCCGGGCCGACGCCTCGGCGACGTCCTCGCCAGCGAGGTCGACCCGCTCGGCACCGCCGTCGCCGAACGGCTGCGGGCGCGGGGCTGGCGGCGCTGCGGTGGTGACGGGACCGGAGAGGGCGGCGGCCGGGGCGGAGGCGGGGACGGTGACGCCCAGCCCCGGCACGTCTTCCATGTGCCGCTCGCCGGACGCACCACCGAGGACCTGTGGTCCGGCCTCAACCAGGAGTGGCGACGCAATGTCCGCCGGGCTCAGAAGGAAGGCGTGGAGGTGGTGGTGGGCAGCGCCGCCGAACTCCCGGATTTCTACCGGCTGTTGGGCATCACCGAGCGCCGCGACGGCTTCCGGCTCGGCCGCTCCCTCGCCTACTACGAGCGCCAGTACGCGGCCCTCAACGCCGAGGAACCGGGCCGGATGAAGCTGTACCTCGCCCGGCACCGCGGGGAGATCCTCGCCGCCCACACGATGATCACGGTGGGCCGCCGCACCTGGTACCAGACCGGCGCCTCGGCCGACCACCGCCGCGAGGTCCGGCCCTCCAACGCCCTGCAGTGGCGGATGCTGCAGGACGCCCACGCGCTCGGCGCCGAGGTCTACGACATGCGCGGGGTACCCTCCACTCTCGATCCTGAGGAACGTACGTACGGACTGCTGCGGTGGAAGCTCGGCACCGGGGGACAGGTCGTCGAGACGTTGGGGGAATGGGAGAGGCCCTTGAGCGGCAGCGCCAACCACACGCTTCACCGCGCCTTCCAGGCGTATTTGAACCGCCGATGAAGCAGACGACGCCGGTGACACCGACCAAGCCGACCGGCGCGGACAGCACGGACAGCACGGACAGCGCGCGAGCGACGAACGCCGCCCGCGGCAGTGCCGTCATGGCCGCCGGGTCCATCGTCTCCCGGGCCACCGGTTTCGCCCGCTCCGCCGTGGTCGCGGCGGCGCTGGGCACCATCGGTCCGGTCCCCGACGGTTACGCGGTCGGCAACGCCCTGCCCACCATCGTCTACGTGCTGCTCCTCGGCGGCGCGCTGAACGCCGTCTTCGTGCCCGAGCTGGTCAAGGCCGCCAAGGAGCACGAGGACGGGGGCACCGCGTACACCGACCGGCTCGTCACGGTCTGCGTCGTAGCCCTGCTGGCTATCACCGCGACGGCGGTATGGGCGGCACCCGCGATCATCGACGTGTACACCGACTACACGGGCGAACAGGCGGCGATGACGACGGCGTTCGCCCGCTACTGCCTGCCCCAGATCTTCTTCCTCGGACTGTTCACGCTGCTGGGCCAGGTGCTCAACGCACGGGGCCGGTTCGGCGCGATGATGTGGGCGCCGGTCCTGAACAACGTCGTGGTCATGACCGTCTTCGGCCTGTACCTGGCCCTGGCCATGCGCGGCGGGGCCGATGGGGACGGCGGGGGCATGCTCACCGCGACCGAGACCGCCGTGCTCGGCTGGGGCACGACCGCCGGTATCGCGGTCCAGGCACTCGCCCTCGTCCCGGCGCTGCGCGCGGCCCGCTTCCGCTGGCGGCCCCGCTTCGACTGGCGCGGCAGCGGACTGACCCGCCCCCTGCGCTCGGCCGGCTGGCTGGTGCTGCTGGTCCTGGCCAACCAGGCCGCCTACTGGGTCACCACCCGGCTGGCCACGACCGCGGGCCTCGACGGCGGCCCCGGATACGGCGCGTACAACAACGCCTATGCCCTGTGGGTCGTACCGCACGGCATCGTCACGGTCTCCGTGGTGACCGCGCTGATGCCGAGGATGAGCGCGTCCGCGGCCGACGGGGACACCGGCGCCGTACGGCGTGATGTCTCGCACGCCCTGCGGGTCTGCGCCGCCGCCGTCGTACCCGCCGCCTGCGCGCTGTTCGCCCTGGCCCAGCCCGTGATGGCGCTCGTCTTCGGATACGGCAGGACCAGCGCCGCCGACACGGCCGCCATGGCCGGCATCCTGATGGCCTTCGCGCCGGGACTGATCGCCCTGTCCGGCCAGTACGTACTGTCCCGCGCCTTCTACGCGCTCTCCGACACCCGTACGCCGTTCCTGCTCAACCTCGTGATCGTCGCCCTCAACGCGGGACTGTCCCTGGCCGCCGCGCATCTGCTGCAGGCGCGCTGGGCCGTCACGGGCATGGCGGCCGCGTACTCACTGGCGCTGTGCGCGGGCTGGGCGCTGACCGCACGGGTGCTGAGCCGAAGGCTCGCCGTCGCCCGCCCCCTGCGCTCATCGGCCGCCGGCGCGCACATACGGCTGCTGCTGGCCGCCGTCCCCGCCACGGCGCTGGCCCACTTCGCGGTCGCGGGAACCGAGCGGGCGGGGGCGATGGTCTCCACGGTTGCCGGTGCGGCCGTAGTCGTCCTCACCTTCGCTGTGCTGGCCCGCCCGCTGCGACTGGCCGAACTCGAAGCGCTGCTCCACGGCATACGCAACAGACTGACCCGGACCCGGACCAGGGCCGGGACCGGGACGCGGAATGGGACCCCGCCCCGGACCGGACCTGATGACCATCACTGAGGGAGAACCGCAGATGCCCCGCGTGCTCCTCATCGAGGACGACCCTTCCGTACGCGAGGGGGTCGAACTCGGTCTGCGCCGCCGCGGCCACGAGGTCCGGGCGGCCGCGACCGGCGAGGCCGGCCTCGCCGCGATGGCCGAGTTCCGCCCCGATCTGCTGCTGCTGGACCTGATGCTGCCCGGAATGAACGGCGTCCAGGTCTGCCGCCAGGTCCGCGAGCGCAGCCAGCTGCCGATCATCATGCTCACCGCGCGCGGCGACGACTTCGACGTGGTCATCGGCCTGGAGGCCGGTGCCGACGACTACATCGTCAAGCCCGCCCGCACCGAGGTCATCGAGGCCCGCATCCGAGCCGTACTGCGCCGCCTGGACGACGGCGGCCAGGGCCGCCCGGCCATCGAGGTCTACGGCGAACTCACCATCGACCGGGTCGGCCTGACCGTCGCCAAGTCCGGCCGCCCCCTGGCCCTCGCCCCCTCGGAGCTCAAGCTCCTGCTGCACCTGTCCGCCGCCCCCGAGCAGGTGTTCAGCAGGCAGCAGCTGCTGGAACACGTCTGGGAGCACAGCTACCACGCCGACGCCCGGCTGGTGGACGCGTGCGTCGCCCGTCTGCGAGGCAAGATCGAGAACGAGGTGGGCAGCCCCCGCTACGTCCAGACACTGCGGGGTTTCGGCTACCGCTTCGGTCCGCTGTGACCACGGTCCCTCAACGATCGCGGCGATCACGGTCATCGGGGCCATCGGGGCCATCGGGGCCATCGGGGCCATCGGGGCGATCGCGGCGGATCAGGGCGTTCGGCCTGCGCACGCGACTCCTGCTGGCCTTCCTGCTGGTCGCCGCGGTGAGTGCCGGTACGACGGCGGCGCTGACGTACCGCGAGGCCCGCAACGCGCTGCTGGAGACGGCGCAGGACACGGCGGTCACGTCGTTCCGCGAGCAGGTCCAGCAGATGGGCTTCGGGCTGCCGGTGCGGGAGGACGGCGGCGGCCTGGAGGGGGTCCTGCGCGACATCGCCCGCAAGGGCAAGCCGCACCCCTGGGTGGTGTTCGCCGAGTACGGTTCGGTCCGCGTCTCCTCGGGCGAGAACCCCGTCTCCACCGTCATCACACCCGAACTGCGCCGCGCCGCGCGGGCCAACCCGCACGGCAGCTTCGAGCGGGTGGTCAAGGACGGCGTCCCGTACCTGACCATCGCCATGCCGACCGTCTTCAAGACCGGCCCGTACAGCCTGCTGCCCAGCGGACTCGTCCTCTACGCCGTAATGCCCATGACGGACGAACAGATCAACGTCGACGCCCTCCTCATGGCCGCCCGCGACGGCGCCCTGCCCGGCCTCGTCGTCGCCCTGATCCCCGGCCTGATCGCCGCCCGCAGCGTGCTGCGCCCGGTGCGGGAACTGCGCGAGGCGGCCCGGAGCATGGGCAGCGGCAGACTGGACACCCGAATTCCGGTACGCGGCAGCGACGAACTGGCGGACCTGGCCGACACCTTCAACGAGTCGGCCGCCCAACTGGAGAGCTCGGTCCGGGAACTACGCGAGGCCGAAGCCCGAGCCCGCCGCTTCGCCTCCGACGTCTCCCACGAACTACGCACCCCCCTCGCCGGAATGCTCGCCGTCACCGAGGTCCTGGACGAGGACGCGGACGGCTTGGACGCCGACACCGCCCGAGCGGTCCGCCTGGTCAGCGCCGAGACGGGAAAGCTCGCCGTCCTCGTCGAGGACCTGATGGAGATCTCCCGCTTCGACGCCCGCGCGGCCGAACTGAACGCCGACGAGGTGGACGTGGCCGAGGCCATCCGCAAAACCCTCCACAACCGCCACTGGACCGACGCCCGCGTCTGTACGGACCTCCCTGACGGAATCCGAGCCCGCCTCGACCTCCGCCGCTTCGACGTCGTGATCGCCAACCTGGTGGGGAACGCGCTGCGGCATGGGGGTGCGCCGGTGACGGTGCGGTTGCGGACGGGGGTGGGAGGTACGGCGGTGTTGGCGGGGGAGGTAGAGGCGGCGGGATCGCCGGTGTTGGCGGCGGAGGAACGCTCTGCGGGTACGCCGGTGCTGATGGCCTCGGCCGATTCCGCGGGCACGCTGACACCGGTTGCCTCGGTTGCCTCGGTTGCCTCGGTTGCCTCGGTTGCCTCGGTTGCCTCGGTTGCCTCGGTTGCCTCGGTTGCCTCGGTCGGCTCGGTTGCCTCGGCCTGCTCCGCGTCCACGCAGGCGCTGATCGTCGAGGTCATGGACAGCGGCCCGGGCATCCGCCCCCAATCCCTCCCGCACATCTTCGACCGCTTCTACAAGGCCGACGCGGCCCGCACCCGTTCGGCGGGCAGCGGCCTGGGCCTGGCGATCACCCTGGAGAACGTGAAGCTGCACGGCGGAACGATCCGCGCCGGGAACCTGCCCGGGGGCGGTGCCGTCTTCACCGTGGAGATACCGCTTCACGCGGAGGGGGCCGGGGGATGAGGCGTGCGCGGGGGCGCCGACACGCGACGGACGCCGCCGTGGCCGTGGATGCCGTGGCCGTGGCTGTCGAGACACCGCCTCGCGTGGAGGAGGGTCGGGGGAGAAGGAGTGCGCGCAGACTCCGACTCGCGGTGGCCTTGGCCATCCCCATCGCGGTAACGGCACCGCTGCTCGGCGGCTGCGGCATCCAGGAGACCGACGTCATCGAGGCGGGCGGCCCCGCCAGCGTCCAGGCCTTCTTCAACCGCGACACCGACATGCTGCTCTTCTTCCGCGCCCCTGACGGACGCCTGACCCCGGTGATCCGGACACCCGAGCCGTCGTACGAGTTCGGAGACGGATCCGCCGAGTGGGGCTCCGGAGCCAAGAACTCCGACGCCAAGACGGGCCCGATCCCCACGGAGAAGATAATCCTGGCGCTACTCGACGGCCCCCGCCCCGAAGACCGAGCCGCCGGCCTGACCACCGCCCTCCCAACCCCCGGCACCGGCCCCACCGTCGAGATCGACGTCTCCCCGGACGGCAAGATCACAAGCCGCCTCCCCCTGGCCGTAAAGGACCTGAACAGCACCGCCCTACGCCAACTGACCTGCACGATCGCCTACAGCCAGGACGCCGACGGTCGGGCGGTCGTGCAACTGACGGGCCATGACGGAGCATCGAGATCCGGCACTTGTGGACTGGCTCCCGGCGGCACCGTGAGCGTTCCTGCGGGGACCGCAGCCCGGGCAGGTACGACGCCGCCGGAACATTAGCGATCCATCACACGCCCTGGACCACAAAGTACGCACACGTCCTAATTTTTTGCGCCCCGGCGTCTTTGCGAAGCGGAACAGGGAACGAGAAGCTCAAATGACCCTCAAGGGGGGTTCACGCAGCAAGATCCCCGTTACTAAGGTCGAACACGACCAGAGGGCGAAGCGCATGCGACCTTCGCCTTCGAAAATTCAAGAACCGGGGAACAAGTGAGCAAGATACGTCTGACTTCAGGACTGACTTCAGCTGTGCTGGTGGGGGCCGCGGTGCTCTCCGGCGCGGGCGCGGCATCCGCGTCGACCGACACGGGCAGGGGTGACGGGGCCCGGGTCAGCCCGATCGAGGAGCAGAGGTCCAAGTGCGTCGTCTATCACGACGAGAATTCGTGCAAGTCCCTCATGTCCAACACGAAGATGGAGAAGGTGGTCAAGGACTGCCTGATCAAGGCGGCTATCGGTGGCGCTGGTGCACTCGTGGTGGGCAGGTTCGTCAGCAAGGACGTCGCTGAGGACATTGCCGCCAAGGTCGTGGTCGCAGGAGCCACTGGGTGCCTCTCCGCACTCGCGTAGCTGTGAGGTTTCACGATGGCTAAGATTCTGATAACCCTCGTTTGGGCCGGCGTGCTCGTTCTGGCAAACAAGCTGCTGGATTCCACGCAATGGGCTCAGTACGTGGTCACATTCGCACTGGCCGGAATTTACGCCTTCATCATGAGCAAGGCAGGATCTTCCCGCAGCCAGGACAGCAAGTCAGCCTCCGAGGAATCGAGAATCTGACCTGGCCTCAATTGCGCCCGGGATGCACCGACGACAGGTACATCCCGGGCGTTCGCGCCGCATCATGGTGCGATGCCAGATGATCCTGGCCGCGTGCATGAGGAAGTTGACGCTGAGGTAGGTGACGGTCAGCACGGCACATCGAGGCTACGGATGTTCAGGGTGACTTGCGAGGTCACCCGTCAACCGGAGCCTCGTTGCGGGGGTGGTGGGCGCCCAGTACATCGTCACATTGCCGCGAACAACACAGACCCTTGATCACAACGACTTTTAGAATCGCCCTGTCCCTGACGCTGTGGGAGAAGCGTGCCCGATGTGACAGTTGAATTACGGGTAGCTGCTGTATGGGTTGGGTTTAGAGTACTCTTTTGAATGATCTGATTTCCGGTCGCCGCAACCGAAAGCGTGACGACTGTGATGGCGAGTCCCAGGATCGTGCGCGTGGCTGTGCTGTCGGTGGACATCCACCAGAGTCCCAATGGGATCGCTATCGCGAGCCCCAGTAGTAATAGAAGAATCAGACTTCCAGGCATTTGATCATTTCCCCCGTTCGGGCCCATTCTTGGACGGCACGCTCCTCCCGAATCAAGGAATTGTCAATCAGTTACACAGGGGGTGAGCACTCCAGGGCCTTCTGCGGGGTCTGCCGAAGTTCACTCCCACCGTGCCGCCGCCTGACCGCGTGAGGTGGGGCGTGCGGTTCGCGTCAGGTTGTTTGGGTAAGGCCTAGGCTTTCCGGGGTGGTTGAGACCATCGTTCTTGACGTCGATGCCATCCGGCTGGCGCGTCCCGGAGTTGACGTTGCCGCTGAGTATCACGCTCGTGAGGCTGCGGGGCGTGGCGAGGCGCTTGACGAGTCGGATCTGTGTGACGACGTGCGGCCCGCCTTGTCCAAGCTCCGCGGACTTGGGGTCCGCGTCGCCGTCGCCGGGAATCAGACGTCCCGCGTCGGTGACCTGCTGCGTGACCTCGATCTGCCCGTGGACCTGATCGTGACGTCGGGGGACTGGGGTGTGGCCAAGCCGCAGCCGGAGTTCTTCCAGCGGGTGCTGGAGGTGGCGCAGGCTGCGCCGGAACGGACGGTGCATGTCGGTGATCATCCGGCCAATGACGTCTTCCCGGCCAGGGCGGCCGGGTTGCGTGTGGCGCATCGCGGGCATTGCTGGGGTCCGTTCTGTGCACTGGGCGAACTTGTCGACGGCGGTGATGGCCATGGCGGGGCGAGGCAGTAGGCAGGCACAGGCGGCGCTCCTCCGGTTCCTTGGAGGCCCCGACGGACCGGGGCCCAGCGGGTCGTCGGGCGGCAGGAAGTCGGCCGCCCGGTTGTCGGGGGCGCGGTCGCTCGATCCTTGAGATATCGCTTGATCCTTGAGGTACCGCCCGACCTGTCGCTTCGCCCGCGGCGCACGTCCGTGGTGCGATGGAACTGGGGCGGAAAGGAGAGCGATCATGCCCGCTGCGAAGCGAACGAGTGTCGCCGCCTCGGTGTCGGTCCGCCCGCTGGTCGAGCCGGACCTGGATCGGGCCGACGAGATCTTCAGGGTCGCCTTCGGGACCTTCCTCGGGGCCCCTGAGCCGGAGACGTTCTTCGGGACCGCCGACTATGTCCGCACCCGCTGGGCGGCAGATCCACACGCGGCCTTCGCAGCAACAGTCGAGGGCGAGGTCGTCGGATCGAACTTCGCCGCCAACTGGGGCAGCGTCGGGTTCTTCGGCCCGTTGACCGTACGTTCCGATCTGTGGGACCAGGGCGTCGGCAGGCGCCTCATGGAACCGGTCATGGCCTGCTTCGACACCTGGGAGAACCGCCACCTCGGCCTGTTCACCTTCTCGCACAGTCCCAAGCACCTTGAGCTCTACCGCCGGTACGGTTTCTGGCCCCGATTCCTTACGGCCATCATGAAGAAACAGGTCACCGTCAGTGCCGCAGTCCCCGGCCGAGTGCTGTACGGCGAGCTGACCGCCGCTGAGCGGCCCGAAGCACTGAGCCTCAGTCGCGCACTGACGGGGGCCGTGTACGAGGGCCTCAGCCTGGAGCGCGAAATCATGGCCACACAGGCGCAGGGGCTCGGTGACACCATCCTCCTTGAGGGGGGCGACTCCGACCTCGACGGTCTGGCTGTCTGCCACTGCGGAGCGGGGTCGGAGGCCGGTGAGGACGTGTGCTTCGTCAAATTCGGTGCCGTACGCCCTGGCCCGGACGCCGCGGACCGGTTCGAACGACTGCTGAACGCGTGCGAGCAGCTGGCCACCGAGCAGGGACTGGGGCAACTGGACGCCGGAATGAACCTGGCCCGCCAGGATGCCTACCGGCGCATGGTCGACCGCGGTTTCCGCACCTGGCTGCAGGGCGTGACCATGCACAAGCCCAACGAACCCGGCTACAGCCACCCGGACGCCTACGTGATCGACGACTGGCGCTGAGTCCACCGCCGTACTCGGCTTCGGGGAAGCCTCGATGCCGTTAGGAGACGGCTGACACCAGGACGTCGTTGTGATGCTGCGGGACCGTGCTGCCGCTCGTGGAAGCACGTCGGCTACTTGTTCTGCGGCGTAGGAGGACAAGAGGATCTCTTGTGTCCAGATAGCCGCAGGGTGCACGGCTGAGGGTCTCCACCTCGGACAGGGTTTCTGTGGCCATCACCGCGCGAGCCAGTTCGTCGCACCTCTCGGGCCGTCGCCGCGAGCACCCCGGTTGCCTCGGAGGGGTGCCGCTCCAGGACCGATGCGACCGGCTCGATGTCCGCTGCGGTGAGCATGTGGATGAGCGGGCCAGCAGTCCGCGCAGGTCGTCGACGGGGAGTTCGCCATCCAGACCCGGGCACCATGCCCGGGTCAACGATCAACAGGCGCATGAGCGCGTTCACTTGGCACCCGGTCATGCCGTGGCCGGCTTCCGAGGTGTCCAGCTCTGCAGGGCAGGGCCTGAATCGAGCGGGATTGATCAAATATTGGTCGGCTATGGAGAGGCTATTGATTATCAGCGGAGTAGGTTGATCCAACGTGATGCCGCGGACCACGGCATCAGTTCGGCACCTCGGCACCAGAGTGCCTCGCAACAGAGCACAGGAACTTGGGGGAACACGTGAAGGTCAAATTGGCGTCCATTGCACTGCTTGGATCAGTGACTGTCGGAGCGATTCCCGCGTATGCCAACGCTTCCGATTTCTCCGGGCAGTCGACAACCGCACTGAAAACCAGCGCTGTTGGCAATCCAGCTGCGACGGACGCGGGCGAGGGTGGGCTTCATCTTGCCTCCGATGAGCAGTACGTGCAGACCTTCGGAGCGGCCAAGGCCGCTGCGCGGGGGCTCACTTACAAGGCCGACGAACCATCGGATTCAGGGGTCGTAGCCGGTGAGGCCGGTAGCCACTGGAGCGTGGTGAAGTTCACGGCCCATGACAAGGACGGCCGCTACATCCCGACTCGCCAGGGCAACAGGGAGTTCGGCTGGGCCCACTTCTCCGGGCCGCACAACATCCACAACGAGAAGGTCATCAAGGCGGCGGTGAACGAACATCCCGAAGACGGGAGCACGAAGACCCGCAAGGTGTACGGCGCTGTGCTGTACGACAACCTCGGGATCATTCTCGCCCGAGTGAAGGTCATTGCCCAGTACCACTGGGAGACCAGCGACAAGAAGTACAAGCTCGCCGATCACGACGACAAGATCGGCGTGATCACAGCTTTCTGCCAGGGTGCCAACAAATGCCCTGACGCGTTGAACCGGGTATGACGGAGCACTCGATGATGTGGGACGAGGCCGGCCTTTCCGGCTTGCAGGCGCAGTTGGCGCGGGAAATGCTGAGTCGGGTCACGGCGTTCGCGTTCGGGCAGGAAGTCAGGCTCGTCCGTGGTGTGGTGGCGTCCCCGGACCGGCGCGGCGTCGGTCGCGTTGTGGTGTGGGACGGGCGGCGGCTGGACAGTTCCGTCGCGTTCGACGTGCCGCTCACGGATCAGCATGGCGGAAACATCCCCTCGGGCGACCTTGCGGCCGCCCTGCGCGGCGCAATGGACGACTGCTCTGGACGCAACGTCGAGGAGGCGCCACGTGACTCCTTCGGGATTCCGGTGATCGACGCCTCCGCCGCTGTCCATGCCTTCGTCGCCCGGCCTCGGTTCCACGTGCCGGACGCGCTGCATGCGGCAGCGGCGGCGTTCTCCCTCTCCGAGGAACCGGGCGAGCCTGCGGAACTGCGTCTGCGTGGGTTCCTGCTTCTCGACCAGGCGACGTGCCGCCTCTACCTGGACACCCCTACGTCAGAGGACGCTCCGCCATTCGGCGTTGACCTTCCCCTTCGGGACGAAGAAGGCTCCGTGGCCGTCGGTGTAACCGCAGTGCATGCCGCACTTCCGGTCCTTCTGCGGCTGGGGGAGTTGGAACGCATGCGGAAGGACGTCCACGACCCTTACTGCGATGCCGTCTACGACTTGGCGGACTGGCTCGCGGGTCGCTGACCGCGCGCCACGGTCGCCGGAGGTGGGGGCGCCCTGCCTTGAGGAAGGCGCCCCCACTATCCGGTCAGCGGCGGCTGGGGGCCAGGTCAGTGTTCAGGACCTGCTTGGCGAGATTCGGGCGTTCGGTGATCAGGTCGGCGGCGATCGGGTCGTGGAAGTACTTGCGGTAGAGCTTGATGTAGGTGCCGTCGTCGATCATCGCGTCGATCTGGTCGTCGATGTCCTTGAGCAGCTTGGGATCGCCGTCCTTGCGCATCGGGAAGGCGCTGCCCTGGAGACTCTCCAGCTTCACGGCGATGCGCACCGGCTCCTTCGCGACGTACGCGTCCGCGCTGGCGCCGCCCAGCACGGCCGCGTCGATGCCTCCCGAGAGCAACTGCGTGATCAGCGCGGTCTGGTCCTTGAACTTGACCGGCTTCGCCCGGATCATCTCGCGGTTGACGAAGGTCTCCTGCACGGACCCGCTGACGACACCGACTCGCTTGTCGTCGAACTCCGGCAGCGTGGTCTGCTTGCCGCTCTTGAGCGTCAGGACGTCGGTGAAGCCCCAGTAGTACGGGGTGGTGAACGCGACCTGCTTCTTGCGCTCGGCGGTCGCGCCGACGCCGGCCACGCCGATGTCGTACTGCCCGGCCGACAGACCGGCGAGGATGCCCTGCAGGGTGGTCGTCTTGTACTGGACCTTCAGGCCGAGACGCTTCGCGGCTTCGTTCATGAGTTCGACCGAGAAGCCGGTGGGCCTGCCCGCGGCATCGGTGATCGCGAAGGGGGGCTGCTCGGACTGGGTGGCCGCGGTGATCACACCGTTCTGGACGAGCTTGTACTTGGCGGCCGTGGAGTCCGCCGCCTCACTGCCGCCGCCGCAGGCGGTCAGGGGCAGCAGCAGGGTGGCGGCGATGGTGCCGGCGAGCAGTGATCTGCGCGATGTGAGGTGCATGATCTGGGCTTTCTGGTGGGGTGGTGCACGACGGAGGCGGGGAGGGGAGCCCGGGAGGCGGGGGGCGAGGGTGGACAGGACCGCCCGGGGGTGGGTTACAGGACCTGGGACAGGAACTGGCGCAGCCGGGGGTGGTCGGCGCGTTCGAAGATCCGGTCGGGGGTGCCGATCTCGGCGATACGGCCGTCGCACATGAAGGCGACGCGGTCGGCGGCCTCCCGGGCGAAGCCCATTTCGTGGGTGACGACGGCCATGGTCATGCCGCCCGATGCGAGATCGCGCATCACGGCGAGCACGTCCTTGACCAGTTCGGGGTCGAGCGCGGAGGTGGCCTCGTCGAACAGCATCAGCTCCGGCTCCATGGCGAGCGCACGGGCGATGGCGACGCGCTGCTGCTGCCCGCCGGACAGCCGGCCGGGCCGCTGGTCGGCGAAGGCGGCGAGGCCGACCTCGTCGAGGTGACGTCGGGCGAGCGTGCGGGCCTGCTCGCGGCCCATGCCCTTCACGGAGGTCAGTGCGAGCGTGACGTTGCGCTCGACGCTCATGTGCGGGAAGAGGTTGAAGTGCTGGAAGACCATGCCGATCCGGGCGCGGGCGGCATCGACGTCGGCACGCGGCGCGGTCAGGCAGGTCTCGCCGAGCCAGATCTCACCGGCGTTCGGCTTCTCCAGCAGATTGAGGCACTTCAGGAGGGTGGACTTGCCGGAGCCCGAGGGGCCGATCAGACAGAGGGTCTCGGCACGCTGCACTTCCAGGCTGACGTCGTGCAGCACGGGGACGGCGCCGTAGCTCTTGCTGAGACCGATGACCTGTACGGCGGCGGGGGTGGTGGGAGCGGCGGGAGCGACGGGGGCCATCGTCGCAGGGGCCCCTTCGGGCATCGAGGGCGGCATCGGGTCCCGTCCGGCGGTCGCGGGGGTCATCGGCCTTCTCCTGCTTCGGTTCCGGCGGGCTGGAGCGGGGTCTTGGGCAGGTCGGGCTCGGCCGGAGCGGGGAGGCTTCCGGGGCGCGGGCCCTCGCGCAGCCGTCTGTCGAGGTAGTTGACGAAGTAGGTCAGAGGGATGGTGAGGGCGAGGTAGCACAGGCCCGCGGCGATCAAGGGCGAGGAGTTGTAGGTCCGGGCGACCTCCTCGTGCGCGATGAAGTACAGCTCGCGCTGGCCCGCGGCGAGGCCGAGGAGGTAGACCAGCGAGCTCTCCTTGATGTCCTTGACGAACTGGCCGGCCATGGCGGGCAGTACCCGGCGGATGCCCTGCGGCACCACCACCAGGCGCATCGCCTTGAGATAGCTCAGGCCCAGACTGCGGGCGGCCTGCAGCTGGCCGGGGTCGACGCTCTGGATGCCGGAGCGGAAGATCTCAGCGGTGTAGGCGCCGGAGATGATGCCGATCGCCAGGATCGCGTAGCCGAACGGGTCGGTGCCGAACGGGCGGATCCCGGCCGCGGGCAGGCCCACCCCGACCAGCATCACCGTGATGATCACCGGGAGGCCGCGGAAGACGTCGACGTAGATACGGGCGGGCAGCCGCACCAGCCGGCGATTGGACAGCAGCAGCATCGCGGCCACCAGGGCGATGGCGGTGCCGAGAACGATCGCGCCCGCGGCGATGATCAGGGTGTTCGCCAGCCCCTCGGTGATCAGACGGGGGAAGGTCTCGGCGATCAGGTCCCAGTTGAAGAACGTGTTGAACAGGGCGTCCGATGCGAGGGCGGGTGGAGACGAGGAGGTCATGACGGCTCCTGACCAGCGGTGGAACAGACGGCTCCCGCACCGGCGGTGGAACCGGGAGCGGACGCGTGGAACTCGGCACGGACCGCGGTGAGGAACTCCGGGTCGCCGAGCAGGTCGAGCACGAGCGCGGCCATGGCGGTCGCCATCGTCGTGGCCGCCTCGTGCGCCCGCGGGCTGCGGGCGGCCTCACGCATCCGCACGGAGTGGCTCGGGGTGTCGCGGGGGCAGATCTGGACGTACGGATGGATCGCCGGAAGCGCGATCGAGACGTTGCCGATGTCCGAGGAACCGGCCGGATTGGCCAGGGACGGCGGCTCCAGCTCCAGGCCCAGGCCGGCGGTGTAGGCGGCGATCCGGTCGCCCATCACCAGATTGTCGTCGCGCTCGGCGTAGCGCGGCGCGGTCTCCGCGGTCTCGACGGTGGTGCCGGTGGCGAGCGCCGCCCCGTCGGCGGCCGCGAGGACCCGGGGCATCAGTTCGTCCAGTGCGGCGGAGGTCGCCTCGCGTACGAAGAGGTCCACCACGGTGCGGTCGGGTACGACGTTCGGGGCGGTGCCGCCGTGCGCGATGATCCCGTGCACCCGGGCCGTCGGCGGAATGAACTGCCGCAGCGAGTCCACCGCCGTCAGGAACAGTTGGGCGCCCGCGGCGGCGGAGCGACCGCCCCAGGGCATCTTGGCGGCATGCGCGGCCACCCCGTGGAAGGTGAGCCGCAGATGGCAGGCGGCCAGTGCGTGCCGGGCCCGCAGACTGCGGTCCCCGGGATGGAACATCACCGCCGCGTCCACGCCTTCGAACACACCGCGGTCCAGCATGAGGATCTTGCCGCCGCCGCCTTCCTCGCCAGGGGTGCCGATCACCATCAGCGTGCCGGGGTGGTCGGGCCGTACGGCGGCCGCGGCGACGGCGGCGGTGAGTCCGCCGGCCGCGATGAGGTTGTGCCCGCACGCATGGCCGATGCCGGGCAGTGCGTCGTACTCCAGCAGCACCGCGACCGTCGGACCGTCGACCGGCCCCCGGTGGGTGGCCGTGAAGGCGGTCGGCAGGCCTGCCACACCCTTGTTCACCTCGAAGCCCGCGGTGGCGAGCCGGCCGGCCAACTGCTCGACGGCGTAGTGCTCCTCGAACCGGGTCTCCGGCGTGCCGTGCAGATCGAGGCTGAGCTGCTCCAGCTGGGAGCGGCGATCCTGTACGGCGGCGCGGAGGCCGGCCGGGAGACCGGCGGGGACGGGCTGATTCATGGCGACTCCGGGGCGAGGCTCGGGCGGGTTGTCGGAACCGTAGAGCCGACCGGAGGCCGTACCTACAATGGTTGTCGCGGTCGCGGTAAGCGACATTCCCGGCGTGCCGGAGGTGGCCATGAGCGTCGTCCTTTCGCTCGCCGGGGCCTCCCCCTCCTGCGTGTCCGCAGGTGCCTCGCCGCTCGCCGAGCTGGGCGCGGCGCTCCACGCCTATACGGAGGCCGAGCACCATCCGCGTGCGCTGCGCTGGGTCCGCGGGCTGGACGCGGATGCCGCGGACGGTGATGGAGCCACGCCTGACGGAGCCACGCGCGACGGATCCACCCGCGACGGGGCGCCCACCTCCACTCTCACCCCCGCACTGAGGCGGCGCATCAGGGACTGGGCGCCGCTGTGGGCCTCGTACCGGGCCCGGTATCTGTTCCCGCTGGGCGCCTCGGGGGACCGGCCGCTCGAAGCCGAGCTCGACGACCTGGCGGAGCTGCCGCTGCCGCTCTTCGCAGAGCTGACCGGATACGCGATCCGGGGCGGCAACTCCGGTGCCCCGCTGGACCGGGTGCTGTACGACCGCGCTCAGCGCGAGGGCCTGGTGACGGCGGCCGAGCAGCGCTCCACCGCCCGCGCCGAACTCGCCCGCAGACTCCTCGACGCCCCCGAACCCCTGCGCGCCGACCTCCTCGACCTGCTCGCCCAGGCGGCCCGTGCGCTGGAACCGGACCTCGCCAGGGCCGCCCGCGTGATCGCCGGGCAGCTGCCGCGACTGCGTGACTCCATCGAGCACAGCGGTCCCGGCAGGACGCTGGCGGACCTGGACTCCACGGCGTCGTACCGGGAGGAACCGCCGCGCGTGGTCTTCGACAAGTTCCACCACGGCATCGTGAACGTCGCCACCACTCCGGTGCTGGTCATCCCGTCCGCCTTCGGCCGCCCCCATCTGCTGGTCAAGCACGAGCCGGGGCTGGCGGCGGTCGTCCACTACCCCCTGGTGCCGGAGGGCGACGACCAGCCCGGCTACGCGGTGGTGCACCGCCGCCTCGAAGTCATGCGGGACCCGGGCCGCCAGCGGATCGCCCGCGCCATCGCCCGTGAACCCCTCACCCCCTCCGCACTGGCCGACCGCAGCGGCATGACCCTGCCGCAGGTCTCCCGCCATCTGGCCCGGCTGCGCGAGGCCGGCCTCGTCACGGTCGAGCGCGACGGCCGACGGGCGTACTACCAACTGCATCTGGAACGCGTACGCAGCATCGGCGAAGACCTGCTCACCGCGCTGTTCCACTGAGCGCCCGAGACTTACCGGTACCGCGACAACCGTCGTCCCGTGCGGGCCCCGCTCTCCTAGCGTTTCGTGCACGCCACCGCACGAGGAGACCGGACACCATGAACGCTCAGCGCCGCAGCACCCGGTCCCTGCACATCCCCGCGCACCCGGAGCAGGTCCCGCTCGCCCGACGGGCCGTCCTGGACACCCTGAAGGGCTGGGGGGTGCCGACCGGCAGCGAGACCGTCCACGCGATACGGCTGATCGCCTCGGAGCTGCTCACCAACGTCGTGCTCCACGCGTCGGCGGCCACCGTGCACATCGGTGTCGTACTGGAACTGTGCGACGGCGCCTGGATCCGCATGGGAGTGCACGACGGCCACCCCGACTGCCCCGCGCTCGGTGACAGCGGCACCGATGCCGATGCCGATGCCGACACCGACGCCACCCATGGCCGCGGCCTGAAGATCGTGCACGCCCTGCTGGAAGAACTGAACGGGGTCGTCTTCACCGAGCGAACCGACGACGGAGGCAAGACCGTCTGGATCGAGCTGCCCTGGGAGTTGACGCCCGGTCAGGAAGGCCCGTCCGGGCTTCGGGAGAAGGCTGTGTCGCCGGTCGTCGCCACGATCGCGTCCTTGATGAGCAGCACGCTCGGAGGGGTGCCCTGGGCCTTGTCCCCGGGGTTGTCCAGCGCGGAGGTGCGCCAGGACTCGACTCCGGTGCGGCTGTCCAGGGCCAGCAGGCGGCCGAAGCGGTTGGAGAAGTAGACCCGCTTGTACGGCGCCGACACTGCGGGTGCGGACAGGTTCTCCATGTCCGTCGCCTTCTGCCAGAGCTGCTTGCCACTGTCCGCCGACACCGCGGTGACCGTCCCGTCGGACCGGACGAAGTAGACGACGCCGTCCACGAGGGTGGCCGCGCCGGTCAGTGCGGGGGTCAGTGGTATCCGCCTGACCTGCTTGGTTTCCGGGTTCACGCGCAGCAGCGCGTTGTACGGCCGCTCGTACCCGGATTCGTAGACGTCCTTCGCGGTCTGGGGGGCGAGGAACACGGGTTGGCCGTCGACGGCGCCGAGCGCCAGCGCCTTCTTGGGCAGGGTGGCGATTTCGGTCAGGCTGCCGGGGCCGAGCTTCATCAGGTCGACCGGGGCCTGGCCGGGCTCGGTGGCGGCCGTGCACAGGGCGTAGGGGGTGCCGCCGAGCACCGATGTGGTGCAGTACTCGTCCAGCGAGGGCGCCGTCCAGAGTTCCTTGCCGGCACGGCCGTACGCGACGAACGTCGAGTGGTCGGGGGACAGGGTCAGCAGTCCGCCGTCGTACAGGATCGCGTCCTCGGACTTGCTGATGTCGCGCTGCCACCGCCGGTGCCCGGTCGCGGCGTCGAGGGCCACCACGCGCCTGACCGAGTCGTCCGGGTCCTCGTACACATAGACCAGTCCGTCGCGGACGCCGATCGGCTGCACCCCCTGAGGGCGGGTGCCGAACCGCCACAGGACGCGGCCGGAGGCCGTGTCGAGCCGGGCGGCGGTGAAGCCCGTACCGCCGCAGAACAGGGCGTTCGTGCCCGTCACGCAGCCGAGGGACTGGTAGTCGAGAGGGACGCCCCGCACGTCGTGCCGCAGTGCGGTGCGCCACGGCCGCCAGCCCTTGGGCAGCGACGCGGTACGGGTGGTGGCCGTCGCGGCGGCGGGGTCGGAGGCGGTCGTCGTGCCCTGGCCCGCCAGGAAGACACCGACCCCGACGGACAGCCCGGCGACGGCCAGCGCCGTGCCGAGCGCGGCCAGCAGCATCCGGGGCCGGCGTCCCTTGCGGGTGGCGGTGCGGGTGGTGGTGCTCGCGGAGGCGGTGGCCGATCCCCAAGGGGCGGGGCGTGGGCGGGGGGTCGCGGAGTCCCTGGTCCTCGGGGGCGCGGTGGCGTCGGACTCCGGCAGCGCCTGGAGCAGGCGGTGCATGTCCGCCAGTTCCGGCCGTGCGGCCGGGTCCTTGTCCAGGCAGCGCCCGACGATGTCAAGGAGCGCTTCGGGCACGCCGTCGAGGTCCGGCGGCTCGTGCAGCACCTGATAGCCGGTCATATAGGGGCTGTCGGCGTCGAACGGCCCGGTGCCGACGGCCGCGAACACCAGCAGCGACCCGAGCGAGAACACGTCCGAGGCCGGGGTGACGTCCCGGGGAGAGGCGAGCTGTTCCGGCGACATGAAGGGCGGCGTGCCGATGATGCGGCCGGTCATGGTCAGGCTCTGGTGGTTGGAGGCGCGCGATATGCCGAAGTCGATGACGCGCGGCCCGTCCTCGGTCATCAGCACGTTGCCCGGTTTGAGGTCCCGGTGCACCAGGCCCGCCCGGTGGATGTCACGCAGCGCCTCGGTGAGGCCCAGGCCCAGCGTGCGCAGTTCCCGCTGGCTCAACGGGCCGTTCTTCTCCACGGCTTCGGCCAGGCTGAGCCCCGGCACGTAGAGCGTCGCCATCCAGGGCCGCTCGGCGTCCGGGTCTGCGTCCACGACCGGCGCGGTGAAGGCGCCGCTCACTCTGCGCGCCGCCGCGATCTCCTGCCGGAAGCGGGTGCGGAACTCCTCTTCCTGGGCGTACGACCCGCGCACCAGCTTCACGGCGACCTGCCGTCCCGAGGCGGAAACCCCCAGGTAGACGACTCCCATGCCGCCCGCCCCGAGCCGGCCGAGAAGGGTGTACCCGCCTATGGATTCCGGGTCACCGGTGCTCAGGGGCGTCATCGCCGATCATCCTTCCCAGCGCCGGCCTGCCTAACGGGCATCAGCGTAGGGCCTGCCACGCCGGAAGCGGAGCCGCACCTGTCACGGATCGGTGTCTGCGTGTCCGTGAGCCGTGCGAGGGGACGTCCGTCCGTCCGCTCGGACAGGATCCGGAGGGGGCGGCACGACGTCACTCCTCAGGCCGGATACGCGTGCGTCTCCGCCGCCTTCACCGTCGCCCAGACCGTGGCGCCGGCGTGGAGGTCGAGTTCGGCGGCGGCGATCGTCGTGAGGTCGGCGGCCAGGGGCAGTTCGCCGGTGAGGGCGGCGCGGATCTGGTCGCCGTGGGTCTCCAGGCCGGCGACCTCGCAGCGCCAGACGTTGCGGGCGCTGGAGCCGGTGGGGCGGTCCCGGTGGAGGGTGACCGCGCTGGGCGGGAAGGCGACGAAGACCGGGCCGGTGAGCTCTTCCGTGGTGGTGAGCGTGGGGCCGTCGTCGACGTGGACCAGGTGCCCTTCGGCCTGCCCCCGGTAGAGGTTCAGGCCGACGAGGTGGGCGATGTAGTCCGTACGGGGATGGCGGGCGATGTCGGCCGGGGTGCCCTCCTGCACCACCTGGCCGTCCTCCACGACGACGAGACGGTCGGCCAGGACCATCGCGTCGAGCGGGTCGTGCGTGACGAGGACCGCGACCGCCTCGAAGTCGGCCAGATGGCGCCGGAGTTGGGCGCGGATGTCGAGGCGGGTGCGTGCGTCGAGGGCGGCGAGGGGTTCGTCGAGGAGGAGCAGGCGAGGGTGGGTGGCCAGGGCGCGGGCGAGGGCGACGCGCTGGGCCTGGCCGCCGGAGAGGTGGCGGGGCCTGGCCGACGCGTGGGCGGCGAGGTCCATCCGCTTCAGCCACTCGGCGGCCTGCGCCCGTGCCTCCGCCTTGGTGGCGCCGTGGCAGCGGGGTCCGAAGGCGACGTTGTCCAGCGCGGTGAGGTGGGGGAAGAGCAGGTAGTCCTGGAAGACGACGCCGACCGGGCGGGACTCCGGTGGCGTACGGTCCAGCTCCGCGCCGTCCAGCCAGAGGTGGCCGCCGGTGAGCGGGACGAGCCCGGCGAGTGCGCGCAGCGCCGTGGTCTTGCCGGCGCCGTTGGGGCCGAGCAGGGCGACCACGTCGCCGGGCGCCGCCGTCAGTTTCACGTCGAGGCGGAAGGAGCCGCGCTCGACCACCAGCCGGGCGTCGAGCCCCGCACCGGCCGGCCCGGACGCTCCCACGGCACCCTCGGCCGTCTTCTCGATGTCGGTCATGAGGCAGCGCCGATCATGAGGCAGTGTCGGTCATGAGGCGGTCATCCAGCGGTCACGCAGTCCCGCCAGGACCGCGATCGACACGGCCAGCAGGACGAGACTGAGGGCGATGGCCGCCTCCGGGTCGCTCTGCAGAGCGAGGTAGACGGCGAGCGGCATGGTCTGGGTACGGCCCGGGAAGTTGCCCGCGAAGGTGATCGTCGCGCCGAACTCGCCGAGCGCCCGGGCCCAGGCGAGGACGGCGCCGGCCGCGATGCCCGGCGCGATCAGGGGCAGCGTGACCCGGCGGAACGCGGTGAAGCGGGAGGCGCCCAGGGTCGTGGCGGCCTCCTCGTAGCGCCGGTCGGCGGCCCGCAGTGTGCCCTCCACGCTGATCACGAGGAACGGCATGGCGACGAACGCCTCGGCCACGACCACCCCGGCCGTGGTGAAGGGCAGGGTGATGCCGAACCACGCGTCCAGCCACTTCCCGACGACGCCGTTGCGGCCGAGCGCCATCAGCAGGGCGACGCCGCCGACGACCGGCGGCAGGACGAGGGGGAGGGTGACGAGGGCCCGTACGAAGCCTCGGCCGGGGAACTCGACCCGGGCCAGCAGCCAGGCCAGCGGTACGCCGAGGACCAGGCTCACCGCGGTCGCCGCCGTCGCGCAGACCAGGGACAGCTGGAGCGCCTGCCACACCTCGGCGCTGGTCAGCTGCCCGGGCAGGCTGCGCCACGGGGTGCGCACCAGCAGGGCGATCAGCGGCACGACGAGGAACGCCAGGCCGATCAGTGCGGGGAGGAGCAGGGGCAGCGGCACCCCGTGGCCGCCGCCGGTCCGCACACGCCGGCGCCGCGGCCCACCCCGGAGGGTGTCGGTCGCGGCACCGGACTTGTCGGTCGGGACGGTCACGGCTTGAGGAACCCGGCCTCGCTCAGGACCTTCTGGCCCTCGGCGGACTGGACCAGCGCGATGAACGCCTTGGCCGCCTCGGCGTTCTCCGTGTCCTTGAGCAGGGTGATCGGGTAGTCGTTGATGGCGTCGGCCGACTCGGGGAACTCCACGCCCTCCACCTTCTCACCCGCCGCGTGCACATCGGTCTTGTAGACGACGGCGGCGTCCGCCTCCTTCAGCTCGACCTTGATCAGGGCGGCCTTGACGTCCTGCTCGTACGACACCGGTGTGAGCTTGAGCTTGCTCGCGTCCAGCGCCTTCTGGGCGGCGGCGCCGCACGGCACCTCCTTGTCGCACAGCACGACCTTCAGGCCGGACTTGGTGAGGTCCTTCAGGGAGGCGACCTTGTCCGGGTTGCCCGGCAGGGTGGCGATCTCCAGCTGGTTGCGGACGAAGGTGGCGGGGGTGCCGGAGGCGTCCCCGGCGTCCGTGACGATCTTCATCGTCTTGGGGCTGGCGGCGGCGAACACGTCCGCCGGGGCCCCGCCGGTGATGCTCGCGGCGAGGGAGTCGCTGCCGCCGAAGCTGAAGGTCACCTTCGTGCCCGGGTGCGCCTGCTCGAACTGCTTGCCCAGCTTCTCGAAGCTCTCCTTGAGCGAGGCGGCGGCGAAGACGGTGACCGAGCCGGACACCTTGCCCGAGCCGGAGCCCGAGGCGGACGCTGCGGAGTCTGATTTCGCAGAGTTCGTAGCGGAGTCCGAGTCGGAGGAGGAGCAGGCACCCAGGGCCAGCATGGCGACGGCTCCCAGAGCGGCCACCCGCAGGGGGCGGCGGGTCCGGCGCACGGTACGGGTCATCACGGTTCTACTCCCTCTCTACGACCAGGTCGGCCGATTTGATACTGCCGCAGTTGCTAGGAAAAAGTCCTCTGTCTCTTCGCATGAGCCGCAACTGTGATCTGCTGGGCTGGCATGTGCGTTTGTACGGGACTCGGGCCCGGGTACGGTCATCCGGGAGGTGGTACCCCGTGAGTCAGTCCCTCGCAGCCACCGGTACGGCCGCCGGCCCCGTGGCGGAAATAGCCCTCACCGGCGATCTGGCCCGCCCGTCCCGGCTGACGCCGCGTGGTGAGCTGGCCGGAATCGACGGGCGTGCTGGTCGTCCGGCACGGGCCATCCTGGGCCCCGCTCAGGCGCGGTCGATGTGCACGTTCGTCGACTTCACCCGGGCGGTGGCCTCCATGCCGACCTCCAGCCCCAGTTCCTCCACGGCCTCCCGGGTCAGCAGCGACACCAGCCGGTGCGGCCCGGCCTGGATCTCCACCTGGGCCGCCACGTCGCCGAGCTTCACGGCGGTGACGATGCCGGGGAAGGCATTGCGGACGGACGTGTACGAGGTGTTCCCCTCGACGCCACCGCTCTTCGCCAACTCCACGGAGAAGGCGGCCAGATCCTTCCCGTCGACGAGCCGCCGCCCGCCCTCGTCCCGGTGCGTGGCCACCCGCCCGGCGTCCGCCCATCGCCGCGCGGTGTCCGGACTCACCCCGAGAAGCCGTGCGGCCTGGCCGATTGTGTAGGACTGCATACGGATCACGATAGGCGCCGCCCTCGGGCCACCGGCTCCGCGAAAACCCGTTGGCGGGCCATCGCGACCGTTGCTACTTTTCTGGCGGCCGTGCAGGAGAACGAGGAGGTGGTACCCGTGAACGCAGTATCGACATGGGTGCTCCCCTCCGGGGTCGCGGTCGGGCGATAGGTCGTCCGGGAGCGCCGTTCAAGCGCACTCCCGAAAGGCACGACCATGCACTTCACTTCCGAGCAGCTCCTCGAAGACGGCGTCCTCGAACGCGAATTCACCCTCGGCGAGATCCCCGGCACCCTGTGGACGCCCGCATCCGCCGCACCGGCCCCGTTGATCCTGATGGCCCACAACAACGGCATGTCCAAGGCGCAACCGCGGCTCGTGGCCCGGGCCCGCTACACCGCGGCGCGTGGCTATGCGGTGGCCGGCATTGACGCCGCCGGGTGCGGTGACCGGCCCCGCTCAGCCGCGGACGACCGGGCCCGCGCCGACCTCCGCCGGGCGATGCAGGCCGGCGAGCCGGTCGACGGGATCTTCGAGTCCTTCGTCGGCCCGCTGGTCCACAAGGCGGTCCCGGACTGGCAGACCGCCCTGGACGCCCTCCTCGCGCTGCCCGAGATCGGCGGCCCGGTCGGGTACTCGGGGTGGATGGCCGTCGGCATCCGCCTCGCCGCGGTCGATCCGCGCATCGCGGCCGCCGGGTTCTTCGCCGGGGGATACGTGCCCCACGCCCAGCGCGAGGAGGCCCGGCAGATCACCATTCCGCTGCTGATCCTGCTCCAGTGGGACGACGAGGGGAACCCCCGCCAACGGGCCCTGGACCTGTTCGACGCCTTCGGCAGCAAGGAAAAGACACTGCACGCCAACATGGGCGGTCACACCGGCACCCCGTGGTTCGAGTTGGAGGACGGGGACCGCTTCTTCGGCCGACACCTGAAGTGACACCTGAGGTGACGCCGAGCCACCGGGCCGACAGCGGACGCCAGCTGCCGGCTCGGTGCCGGGCGGACAGGGTTGATCGTGGAACTCTCCCCGCGTGAGCGGATACGGGTCGGTGGCCTGGAAGCCTTCGCCGAGTTGTTCGGTGCGCACACCGGATTCCACCGCCTCGTCCGCGGTCACCACCCGGTGTGCAGCAGATGGTTCAGGAGCAGCGCGAGTACCGCCTGGGCGGTGAGCCAGGCGCGGGGATGAGGGAGGAACGCGCAGGCCGGGAGCAGCCACAGCGCGAACGGGAGCCAGATGCGTTCCGTCTCCGCCTTGCTCATGCCGGACAGATCGGCGACCAGCAGGGCGAGGAGGGCGGCGGACACGAGGAGCGCGAGGCGGGCATCGGCGGTCCGGTAGGCCCGGGGGGTCCGGTAGGACCGAGGAGACCGGGGGGAGGCGTCGGCGCGGTGTCGCAGGAGCGCCGCGCCGGTCCGCCGCAGGCCCGCCGCCGTCGCCAGGCCCGTGATGAGCACCGTGCAGGCGAGGTTGGCCCACACCCAGTAGCCGTAGGGACGGATACCGCCCGCGCCCTGGTAGTAGCGCGTGACCAGCAGGTGGTACGCCTCCCACCAGTCGAACCCGGCGAGCGTGAACGCCGTCGGGACCACGGCCAGTCCGGCGAACAGCGGCACCAGCAGGGCGGGACGCCCCCGGATGCCGTCCCGGCCGAGCACCAGGACCGCTGCCGCGATCAGGGCGACGAGCGTGAGGCCGTACGACAGATAGCAGGTCAGGCCGAATAGCAGCCCGGACGCCCCCGCCCACCACAGGGACCGGCCGGTGAGCGCCAGTGCCAGCAGTGCCACCGCCCACGCCGCCACCGCCGCGAAGTACGCGTCGGCCGAGGCACCCAGCCACACGGCGGCCGGGGCCAGGACGAGGAAGGGGGCCGCCCTGCGCGCGAGTGCCTCGTCGGCCATGGCGCGGATCGTGACCAGCACGGCCACACAGGCCGTCGCCCCGAGGGTGACGCACCACATCCCGGCCCAGCCGCCGCCGTGCAGCCCGATCCGGTCGAGCAGGACGAAGGTGACGGTGGCCGCGGGCGGGTGGCCGGCGACGTGGGCGGGCCAGTTGTCGGGGGACTGGAGAAGGATGTGCTGGGTGAAGTCCCGCAGGGCGGCCGGGATGTCGTCGAAGCGGTCGATGACCTGGAGGTACTCGTGGCGGGTGGTGAGCCTGTCCGCGATGCCGCGCTGCCAGCCGTCGATCAGGGCGAGGGAGAAGATCCAGGCCGTGGCCGTGCCCCAGGCCACCGGCAGCAGGGCCCGCCAGGGGAGACGGGCCGCGAGGCCGGGACCGTACGCCACGACGGCGACGGCCAGCAGGACGGCCGCCGGAGTGCCGGGGCCCAGGTGGGGTCCCCAGGACGCCAACAGCGGGGGCCAGTCGACGAAGAGCGTGTGGTCGGCCCCTTGGATATGGCGGCCGACCAGCACGGCCGCCGTCACGAGCAGCGTGGCGGCCCCGGCGGCGTACAGGTCGCGTCGGACACCGCGGGGCATGTCGGAGCGCGCGGTGTCGGGCTCGGCGGAGGGCAGGGTGCGGATCACACGGGAACGCTAGGCCGCGTGGCCGGTCCCGGACCGCCGTCCGGGCCTGATGTCAGCGTTTCGTCATGGGTCGAGCACCCTTTCGCGGGGCGCTCCCGGCCTACCGTCAGGACATGCGCGACCCCGACAGCCCACGGATCCCCCGGCGAGCCGAGCCACGGCTCCCCCTGCGATCCGACCCACGGCTCCCCTCCACGCCCGGCTTCTGGCGCAGCCCGCTGCGCGGCCCCTGGTTCACCTCGGTGCTGGGCCTCGTCCTGCTGGTCGGCATCACCGTGCTGTTCGTGACGGGCCTGGTCTCGTACGCCGCCTACAACCCGGACCTGGCGCCGGTGAACGACAAGACGCCGGACAAGGGGATCCTCGGCTTCTACCTCTTCTCCTGGCCGACCGACCCGCACTGGCTGTACCGGCTCAACCAGGGCGTCCACGTCACCCTGGGCATCACCCTGATCCCCGTCCTGCTCGCCAAGCTGTGGTCCGTGGTGCCGAGACTGTTCGCGCTGCCGCCGGCCCGCTCGCTCGCGCACGCCCTGGAACGGATCTCGCTGCTGCTCCTGGTGGGCGGCGGGCTGTTCGAGTTCGTGACCGGTGTGCTCAACGTCCAGCTCGACTATGTCTTCCCCGGCTCCTTCTATCCGCTGCACTTCTACGGAGCGTGGGTGTTCTTCGCCGCGTTCGTCGCCCACGCGCTGCTGAAAATGCCGATCGCGCTGCGCAATCTGCGGCACCTGCGGGAGGAGAAGAACGACCTGGTCTCCCCGCGCCCCGCCGAGCCGACCGTCTCCCGGCGGGGTGCCCTGTGGTTCGTCGGGGGCGGCTCGCTGCTGCTGTTCGCCACGACGGTGGGGCAGAACTTCGACGGTCCGCTGCGGCGCACGGCCTTCCTCGCACCCCATGGCGGCGGCGAACCCGGCAGTGGCCCGAACGGCTTCCAGATCAACAAGACGGCGGCGTACGCCGGGATCGACGCGGCTCAGACCGACGAGGACGCATGGCGGCTGGTCGTGACGGGACGCACGGGCACCGTCCGCCTGAGCCGGAGTGAACTGCTTCAACTCCCCCTGCACAGCGCGGCGTTGCCCATCGCCTGCGTGGAGGGCTGGTCGACGTCGGACCAGTGGTGGCGCGGGGTACGGCTGCGCGACCTCGCGGCGCTCGTCGGGTACGACACGGACCCGCCCGACGTGTTCGTCGAGTCCCTCCAGCGACACGGCGCCTTCCGGAAAGCCGCCCTGCGCGCCAACCAGGTGGCCGACCCGCATTCCCTGCTCGCGCTGTACGTCAACGGCGAGGAGCTGTCCCCCGACCACGGCTACCCGGCGCGGATCATCGTGCCCGCGGCGCCCGGTGTGCTCAACACCAAGTGGGTGGCCCGGATGACGTTCGGAGACCTGTGATGTCGATGAGCCGGCTGCGGATCCCGGTCGGAAGCCCCGTCCAACTCCTGCTCCTCGCCTGCTCGTTCGCGCTCGCCGCCTACGCGGGCGTACGGCTGCTCGCGGACGACTGGTTCGGCGTGGCGCTGTGGTTCGTGGGCGCGGCGCTGCTGCACGACCTCGTGCTGCTGCCCTTGTACGCGGTGGCGGACCGGGCGGTCGTACGAGGACTCGGCGCGGTCCGGCGCCGGGAGTGGGTGCCGTACGTGCGCGTACCGGCGGCCCTGTCCGGGCTGCTCCTGCTCGTGTGGTTCCCGCTGATCAGCGGGATGGTGGAGCGGCGCTACCGGTCCGGCACCGGGTTGCCGGCGGATGTGTTCCTCGCCCGCTGGCTGCTGATCACCGCCGTCCTCTTCGGCGGCTCGGCGCTGCTGCTGGCGCTGCGGCTGCGCAGGGCTGCGAAGCGCCGTCCGCCGGCCGTCCACTGACCGGCCTCGTCCCAGCCCTGTGCGTACCGCAACAGCGCCCGCGTGCCGAGCCGTGCCCAGGGGAACGGGTCGTCGGCCCCGTTCCCGGTGCCGGTGAGATCGACGACCTGTACCTGGGCGCGTTCGTCGACGTCCACCGGAGCGGTCTCGGCGATCAGCAGGCCGCCGGGGCGCAGGAGCCCGGCCACCCGGTCCAGCAGGGCGCGCGGGTCGCCGCCGATGCCGACGTTGCCGTCCATGAGCAGGACGGTGCCCCAGCGGCGCTCGCCGGGCAGCGGCTCGAAGACCGAGCGCCGCAGCGCCTGACCCCCGCGCCGCACCGTCTGGTCGACGGCGGCCTCGCTGATGTCGATGCCGAGGACGGCCCGGCCCCGGGCGGCGAGTTCCGCCACCAGCCGTCCGGGCCCGCACCCCACGTCCAGGACGGTGCCCTCGCACCGGTCCAGCACCGCCCGGTCGACCGCGTCGGCCCGGGCACACCAGCGCTCCACCTCCAGCGGCAACAGCCAGCCGTCGGTGCGACGCAGGAACAGCGGTCCCCGGCCGGTGCTCAGGGCCGCGGCATAGGGGGTTGCGGTCGCCCAGGCCGGGGCGGTGACGGGAGGGGTGCTCATCGGGGAGGGGCCGGGCGCGGATTCGGCTGCGCGGCGGGCCGGGGGCGCGGATGCGGATGGGCGCCTGCTCGGTGGGCCGACGGGGACCCCGGCCCATCAGTCGGCAGGGAGCCCCGCCCATCGGCCGCCCGGGAACCCGTGGCCGACCGGGAGCCCGGTCGGTCGTATGGTGGCGAGCCCGGTCGGTCGGTAGTTGGCGAGTCCGGTTGGTCGGCAGATGGTGAGCCTGCCTCGGTGGCCGACGGCGAGTCGAACCCCGTGAAGGGCAGCGAGAGCGCCCCCGTGACCGGCCCCGCCCCCGCCCCCGTCACCGCCGTACACCTCCCCAACCGTGCCGCGAAGCGCCCCCGTGGGGCCAGGGCGGCGACGGCGTGGGCGTCGGCGGCGGTGTCGACGTCGCGCAGGCGCGGCAGGTCGCGTACCCGCAGGCCGGCGGTGATGAGCCGGCCCCGTTGGACCGCGCCCGTCGTGGACGTGGACATGGGGACGCCCCGCAGCAGGGCGGGGTCGGGGCTCGCCAGGCCGAGGGCCCAGAAGCCGCCGTCCTCCGCGGGGCCGAACCACGCGTCGCAGTCGGCGAAGTCCACGGTGAGCAGCTCCGGCGTCACCTGTGGGGTGTCCATGCCGATGAGCAGGGCCGGGCCGTCGCAGTGCGCGAAGGCATCCGCCAGCCGCGCGTCCAGCCCGCCCCCGCACTGCGGTACGACGTCGAAGCCGGGCGGCAGCCAGGGGCCGGGCGTGCCGTCGAGGTAGAGGACGCGCCGGGAGGCGGGCGTGGCCGCGACGGTGCGCAGGGTGTCCGCGAGGGCCGCCTCGGCCAGCGAGGCCGCCTCCGTGGGCGTGAACGGCGGCGTGAGCCGGGTCTTGACCCGGCCGGGCCGCGGCTCCTTGGCGATGACCAGGAGCGTGGGCAACCAACTCGATGCGCTCGACGGACTCGACGCACTGGATGGGCTCGACGGACTTGATGCACTCGATGAACTCAACGGACGGTTCCTCCTCCGTGTGCCGGGGCCTCGCTCAGCACGCGGCTCATGTCCCGTACGGCCTGCCAGGTCCCCCGCCAGGTGCCCGTCACCTTCGAGGCCCCGGTGCGCGGCAGGTAGGGAACGTCGTGCTCGGCGATCCGCCAGCCGGCGTCGGCCGCGCGGACGACCATCTGCAGCGGGTAGCCGCTGCGCCGGTCGGTGAGGCCGAGGGCGAGCAGCGGCTCGCGGCGGGCGGCACGCAGCGGACCGAGGTCGTGCAGGCGCAGCCCGGTACGGCGGCGCAGCATCCGCGCGAGCGCGAGGTTGCCGGCGCGGGCGTGCGCGGGCCACGCGCCCGGGCCCTGCGGACGCCGCCGCCCGAGCACCAGGTCGGCCTCGCCGTCCCGCACTTCGCGGACGAAGGGGACGAGGAGCGACGGGTCGAGGGAGGCATCGCAGTCGCAGAAGCACACCACGTCGGCGGTGGCGGCCCGCAGCCCGGCGTCGCAGGCCGCGCCGAAGCCCCGGCGCGGCTCGTGCACGACGGTCGCGCCGAGCGCGCGGGCGATCCGGTCGGAGCCGTCGGTGGAACCGTTGTCGACGACGAGCGCACGCCAGCCCGGCGGGATCCGCCGGAGCACCCAGGGCAGGGCCTCGGCCTCGTTCAGGCAGGGCAGCACCACGTCGACGTCTGAAGGTGTCGTCGTCACGGTCTCACCCTACGAACGCGAATCGGGCATAACGGACTTCCGCTCCTTACGAAACGCGGACGTCGGAGCGGTGGCGCTGCCCGGGCACGACGTCGGCGGGCGCTCGGTGCCAGGCTGGAGGCATGCAGCAGCAGCCGTATCAGCACGAGGAGACCGAGGGCGGACCCTCCCGGATCTCCCGGATCCTGGTCGTCGACGACGACCCGACCGTCGCCGAGGTCGTCGCCGGGTATCTGGACCGCGCCGGGTACGTGGTCGACCGCGCCGACGACGGCCCGACGGCCCTCACCCGTGCCGCCGCCCACTGGCCCGACCTGGTCGTCCTCGACCTGATGCTGCCCGGCATGGACGGCCTGGAGGTGTGCCGGCGGATCCGGGGGCACGGGCCGGTCCCGGTCATCATGCTCACCGCCCGCGGCGACGAGGACGACCGCATCCTGGGCCTGGAGGTCGGCGCCGACGACTACGTCACCAAACCCTTCAGCCCGCGCGAGCTGGTGCTGCGCGTGGAGTCGGTGCTGCGCCGCAGCAGGCCCGCCGCGACCGGGCAGCGGCTGGGCGCGGCCGGGCTGACGGTCGACCCGGCGGCCCGCCGGGCCACCAAGAACGGCGCCGAACTCGCCCTGACCCTGCGGGAGTTCGACCTGCTCTCGTTCTTCCTGCGGCATCCGGGACGGGCGTTCGGCCGCGAGGACCTCATGCGTGAGGTGTGGGGCTGGGACTTCGGCGATCTGTCGACCGTCACGGTGCACGTCCGCCGTCTGCGCGGCAAGGTCGAGGACGACCCGGCCCGCCCTCGCCTCATCCAGACCGTGTGGGGCGTGGGCTACCGCTTCGAACCGGGTGGTGAGTGAGCATGGGGGACACCCTTCTCATCGCGGTCTACGCCTTCGCCGGTGCCGCCGCCACCGGGCTGGCCGGGGCGGCCGTACTGCGCCTGATCCGGCGCCGCTCGCTCACCGCGTCCCTCGCGGTGGTCGCGGCGGTCGGGGTCGTCGCGATGCTCGCGGGCACGCTGGCCGTGGCATGGGCGATGTTCCTGAACACGCACGACCTGACCGTCGTCACGACCGTCGTCGCCATGGCGGCCGTGGTCTCGGTGGCCACCGCTCTCCTCCTGGGCCGCTGGGTCGTGGCCCGCAGCCGCGAACTCGCGGTCGCGGCACGGTCGTTCGGCGACGGCGGGAGCTTCGCCGCCCCCGACGGCCCGACGACCGCCGAACTCCAGTCACTGAGCCGCGAGTTGGCGGCCACCAGCGCCCGGCTCGCCGAATCCCGGGAGCGGGAACGCGCACTGGAGACCTCCCGGCGCGAACTCGTCGCCTGGATCTCGCACGACCTGCGCACCCCGCTCGCCGGCCTGCGCGCCATGTCGGAGGCCCTGGAGGACGGCGTCGCCGCCGACCCCGACCGCTATCTGAAGCAGATCCGCACCGAGGTGGAACGCCTCAACGACATGGTCGGCGACCTCTTCGAACTCTCCCGCATCCACGCCGGCACGCTGCCGCTGTCGTACGCCCGTATCTCGCTCTACGACCTGGTCGGCGACGCCCTCGCGGGGGCCGACCCGCTCGCCCGGGAGCACGGGGTGCGGCTGGTGGGCGGGCGGATCGAGCCGGTGCCGGTGGAGGTGGACGGCAAGGAGATGAGCCGGGTGCTCGGCAATCTGCTGGTCAACGCGATCCGCCGGACCCCGGCCGACGGCACGGTCGCGATCGCCGCCGAGCGCGGGACCGACGGCGCCGTGGTGCTGTCCGTGACGGACGGCTGCGGCGGCATCCCCGAGGAGGACCTGCCCCGCGTCTTCGACACCGGCTGGCGCGGCACGCACGCGCGAACGCCCCCGGCGGGCGCCGGCCTGGGCCTAGCCATCGTCCGGGGCATCGTCGAGGCACACCAGGGGCGGGCCACCGTACGCAACATCCCCGGCGGCTGCCGCTTCGAGGTGGTACTGCCCGCCGCCGCTTCCTGAACACGGGCAGCACCACCGGTCTCATGGACCCCCTGGCCCCCGGGGACCTACGCGTCCCGCATCCCGGCTCGCGCGAACTCCGCCATGCCCTCGGTGAACCCGACCTCCGGCTTCCACCCCAGCGCGTCCCGCAGCCGGGCCGAGTCGGCGGTGATGTGGCGTACGTCCCCGAGCCGGTACTCGCCCGTGACGACCGGTTCCGGCCCGCCGTACGCGGCGGCCAGCGCCCGCGCCATCTCGCCGACGGTGCGCGGGTCGCCGCTGCCGGTGTTGTACGCCGTGAGCGCACCCGGGGCGGACTCCGCCTCCAAGGCCACCGCACCCGCCGCCGCCACGTCCCGCACATGCACGAAGTCCCGCCGCTGCCGCCCGTCCTCGAACACACGCGGTGCCTCGCCCCGGGCGAGCGCGGAGCGGAAGAAGGAGGCGACCCCGGCGTACGGGGTGTCGCGGGGCATCCCGGGGCCGTACACGTTGTGGTAGCGCAGCGACACCGCCGAGCCGCCGGTGCCGCGGGCCCAGGCGGCGGCCAGGTACTCCTGGGCGAGCTTGGTCGTGGCGTACACGTTCCGGGGATCGGCCGGGGCGTCCTCATCGACCAGGCCGGGGGAGAGGTCCGTCCCGCACACCGGGCACGGCGGCTCGAACCGGCCCGCGTCGAGGTCGGCGACGGTACGCGGCCCGGGCCGTACGACCCCGTGCCGCGGGCACTCGTAGCGCCCCTCCCCGTAGACGACCATCGACCCGGCCAGCACCAGCCGCCCTACGCCCGCCTCCGCCATGGCGGCGAGCAGCACGGCGGTTCCCAGGTCGTTGCGCGAGACGTACTCCGCCGCGTCGGCGACCCCGTTGCCGAGCCCGACCATCGCGGCCTGGTGGCAGACGGCGTCGACCCCGGCGAGGGCGCGGCCGACGGCCGCCGGGTCCCGCACATCGGCGCCGGGATCCTTCCGCACGTCGAACACGAGCGGCTCGTGCCCGCGCGCCGCCAGCGCCTGCACCACATGGGACCCGATGAACCCGGCACCGCCGGTGACCAGTACACGCATACGGCCACGCTAGGCCCGCTCCGGCGCCGCACCACGGGAGCGCGCCAGTACGTCATGACTCCGTAAGGCATGTCCGCAAGGCATGTCCGCCGGCATGAGGGCGTGCGTCGGACCGGGACAAAACGGAATCCACGCGAGACGCTGCCCCCATGACACCCTCACAGACCCCCGATGCCGCCACCGAAGCCGCCATCGATACGGCCTCCGATGACACGTACCGCTTCGACGACCTGACCGCCCTCTACATCAACTGCACCCTCAAACCGTCCCCGCACCTCAGCCACACCCAGGGCCTGATCGACAAGAGCGCGGAGATCATGATGGCGCGCGGGGTCACCACATCCGAGATCCGGGCCGTCGACCACGACATCGCACCCGGCGTCTACCCGGACATGACTGAACACGGCTTCGCCACCGACGAATGGCCCGCACTGTACGAGCGGGTGATGGCCGCGGACATCCTGGTCATCGCCGGGCCGATCTGGCTGGGCGACAACAGCTCCGTGACGAAGAAGGTGATCGAGCGCCTCTACGCCTGTTCCAGCCTCCTCAACTCACAAGGGCAGTACGCCTACTACGGCCGCGTCGGCGGCTGTCTGATCACCGGCAACGAGGACGGGGTCAAGCACTGCGCGATGAACGTCCTCTACAGCCTCCAGCACCTCGGCTACACGATCCCGCCCCAGGCGGACGCCGGCTGGATCGGCGCGGCCGGTCCCGGACCGTCGTACCTCGACCCCGGCTCGGGCGGCCCGGAGAACGACTTCACCAACCGCAACACCAGCTTCATGACGTGGAACCTGATGCACCTCGCCGCCCTGCTGAAGCGTGCCGGCGGCGTCCCCGCGTTCGGCAACCAGCGCTCGCAGTGGGACGCCGGCTGCCGCCCGGGCGCGGACAACCCCGAGCACCGCTGACGGGACCCTGGGGGCGTACGGACGTAAGGTTTTCGTCATCGGCCGGGCGCCCCGGACGCCCGCGCCCGTCTGTTGAATGGGGAGCCAGGACGGGTGACTCCCAGGAGGCGGGCGGTATGGGGCGGGTGCGGGCGTGGACAAGGCCGTGGGTGGTCGGTCTGCTGGTGGTGGCGGCTGCCGGGGTCGGCTTCGGGCTGTACTGGTTCCAGCCGTGGAAGCTGTGGCAGGACGAGACGGTTCAGGAGGCCTTCCCCGGAACCGCGGCCGCCTCGAAGGCACCCGTCGCGCCGCCGTCGCCCGGGGCGTCCTCCGCCCCGGCTGCCCCCGATGCCTCCGCTGCTCCGGCCTCCCCGGCGGGACCGGTGACGGTGGCGGGCGGTGAGCTGATCAGCCACGAGCACACGACGTCCGGCACGGCGAAGCTCGTACGGCTGGCCGACGGATCCCACATCGTGCGGCTGGAGAACCTCGACACCAGCAACGGTCCTGACCTGCGCGTCTGGCTGACTGACGCCCCCGTGCGGGAGGGCCGCTCCGGCTGGCACGTCTTCGACGACGGCAAACACATCAGCCTCGGCAGGCTCAAGGGCAACAAGGGCAGCCAGAACTACACCGTGCCCGAGGACATCGACCCGGCCCGGTACCGCAGCGTCAGCATCTGGTGCGACCGCTTCGACGTCTCCTTCGGCGCCGCCGAACTCACCCGGGCCCCGGAACCCGCCAGATGATCGTCACCTGTTCGTCCAGCGGTTGACTCGGTCTCTCGCAGCACATTGATCGAACGGGCGAGGAGGCTCGGCTCCTTCGCCAGTCGGCGGACGATGGCCCGGGAGGCGGTCAGGCCGTGGGCCGGGCGTGTCCCCTTGCCGCCAGTACGAGGCACACCGCCGCCAGCGGCAGCTCCGCGCCGAGTGCCATGGCCGCCGCCGAGACCTGGTCCGCGCCCGGTGCCGCCGTCATCGTGTCGAACCAGGCGTCGACCACCAGCAGCGTGGCGGCGGCGGTGGCCGTGAGCGGCTGCAGGCGGTGGCCTCGTACGGCCAGCAGTCCCGTGGCTATCAGGGCCACCGCCTCCGCGGCGTCCAGGCCGATCCAGACGGTGCGCCAGTTCGAGGCAACGGCCGCCGCGGGCAGGCTGTTGGCCAACACGGCCAGCCAGGGCAGCAGGGCCAGCCCGCAGGCGACCGGGACGTATTCCATCCGGTACCGGCGGCGCACCCGCCACAGGGGCGACCCGCCCTCGACACCACGTGGTTGACGGGTGATCAGCGCGCTCATCTGCTCGGACTCCTCGCGTTCGTGGTTCCCCTTCATGGCCTCCAGCCTCGACCGCGCGGCGATCACAGTCAGTAACGCAGATGTCCGTCTTGGGGGTGGCACCAACTACACCCCCAAGACGGACGCTTACGTCATGGACCACTCCTGACCTCGGCACTTACCGTTCCCTCATGCACATAACCGCCCGCCTGCGGCGCGTGATCCAGTGGCCGTTCCAGGGCGCCGGACGCCCGGTCGCGTTCATCGTCACCGGGGTTCTGATCCAGCTCGCCGTCCTGGTCGTCATGGCGCTGCCATGGATCTTCTTCGTCCCGGAGGCGTTGGCGGCGGTCCTCCTCGCGGTTCTCGTCCCGCTCGCCGCCGTCGTGTCGGCCGGGCCGTTGCTGACCGAGGCCCAGCGCGCCCGCTTCCGTACCCGTCTCGGTGTGGACATCCCCTCGCCCTACCGGGGATCGCGTCCCCCGCTGCCCGAGTGGCTGCGTTCCCCGGCGGGCCGGCGGCAGCTCGGTTACCACCTGCTGTTCGGGCCGCTCCTGGCCCTCGCAGCGGTCCTCGTCCTTCTGGTGTGGGCCACGGCCGCCGTGGCCGCCTCGGTCTACGTATGGATCTGGCTCGTTCCGCCGGAGCAGCGCCTCGGCCAAGCCGGTTACACCCCCTTGGCGGCCTACGTCACCGCCGCCGGAATCGCCCTGCTCTGCGCGGCATCCTGGCTCTCCGGAGCCCTCGCCCGGCTCGACACCCGCACCGCCACGGTCCGGCTCGGGCCCAGCCGCGAGGAGCAGCTGGCGCGCCGGGTGGAGGACCTGGCCGAGAGCCGGGCGGGCCTGGTGGACGCGGTCGACGCCGAACGGCGGCGTATCGAACGCGATCTGCACGACGGTGCCCAGCAGCGGCTGGTCTCCTTGGCGGTCAACCTCGGGCTGGCCAAGGCGACGCTCGCTGACCTGACCGAGGACGCCCGCCGTGTGATCGACGAGGCGCACCGGGAGGCGAAGGAGGCGATAGAGGAGCTGAACGATCTGGTGCGCGGGCTGCACCCGGCCGTTCTGGAGGACCGTGGCCTCGACGCCGCGCTCTCGGGTATCGCGGCCCGGGCACCCATTCCGGTGGGGGTGACGGTGAACCTGCCGTCGAGGCCGTCGCCCGCGGTCGAGGCCGTCGCGTACTTCATCGTCTCCGAAGCGCTGACGAACGTGGTGAAGCACGCGCAGGCGTCGCGGGCCGAGGTCACGGTGGAGTGCGTCGGCGAGACCCTGGTTCTCGTCGTCAGCGACGACGGGGTGGGCGGCGCCGAACTCTCCGGCGGTGCCGGACCGGCCGGTGGTAGCGGACCGGCAGGCGGTGCCGGGCCGACGGGCGGTGCCGGGCCGACCGGCGGTACCGGGCTGGCCGGGCTGGTCAAGCGGGTCGCGTCGGTCGATGGCAGGCTGTCGGTCGACAGTCCCGTCGGGGGGCCGACCGTCATGACCGTGGAGTTGCCGTGCGTGCCGTGATCGCCGAGGATTCCGTCCTGCTCCGGATCGGCGTGGTCAAGGTCCTGGAGATGGCCGGGTTCGAGGTGGCCGCCGAAGTGGGCGACGCCGAGGCGCTGTTGGCGGCGGTGGAGGAACACCGGCCGGACATCGCGGTGGTGGACGTCCGGATGCCGCCCGGCTTCACGGACGAGGGGGTGCGGGCCGCGCTGGTCATCAGACAGCAGTGGCCCAGTACTGCCGTACTGCTGCTCTCCCAGTACGTGGAGGAGCGGTACGCGGCCGATCTGCTGTCCGCCCACACGTCGGGGATCGGCTACCTGCTCAAGCAACGGGTCGCGGACGTCGAGGAGTTCGCCGACACACTGCGGCGGGTGGCCGAAGGCGGCACCGCGCTGGACCCGCAAGTGGTCTCCCAGCTGCTGGTACGCCGCCACAGCGACCCGCTGGACCGCCTCACCCCGCGCGAACGCGAGGTCCTGGAGCTGATGGCGGGCGGGCGGTCCAACGCCGGCATAGCCGCGCAGCTCGTGGTCAGCGAGAGCGCGGTGGCCAAACACATCAACAGCATCCTCACCAAACTGGACCTGCCGAAGGCCGACGCGGACCACCGCCGGGTGCTCGCCGTTCTGCGCTTCCTCGGCGTGGCCTGAGGCGTCCCGGGTCCCCCCTCAGGGCCGTTCCAGAGCGCGATCTGGTTTAGATTTGAAGGTTCCTCAACTGTCACGCCTGGCATCAAATGGTTACTGAGGCGTGATACCTGCGAAATAGTCGGAGAATCGGGGGCGGAATCATGACTTCAGTCACAGCCTTCCTGATCTCGATCTGATTCTGTTGATCTCGACCACACGACACACGTGCACCCTTCCCACCTTGCTGGGAGGGGTAGTTGCGTGTGTCCAGATCTACAGCGACACGTAAACGGGGACAGATGCCCACCACTACGACCGACCGCGCCCGCTTCACCCGCGGCGCCGCCATGCTTGTCTCCGCCCTCACGGCGGGCGCGATCTTCGCCACCAGCGCCGGCGCACACGCGGCAGAAGGCACACACCGCAGCACTGTTCCGGTAGCCGTCGCCGATGAGGTTGGCGATGATGCCCAATGGGAAGCCCTGCTCAACACGATGATGTCCATACCCGAGGACGTGTTGGAACAGGGGGACGCCGCGACCATCGCCTACCTGAAGCAACAGGAGCAGAATCGGGGCCAGGCACAACTTCGTTTCGGCTGGCCCAGCTTCGGGTGCATGGGTGCGGTTGCGGTGGCCATCGGCACCAATCTGCTTCCCGCCGCGAAGATGGTGAAGATCGTGAAGGTGGCGAAGCGCGTCGGGGTCAAGCGGATCGTGAGCGCGATCAAGGCCATCCGGAAGGGCAACGGGCACACCCTCGCCAACGACCTTCAATGGGTCGGCGCCCAACTCCTGGGACTTGAAGGCGTCAAGGCAGCCTGCTCGTAGCACAGCCGGAGGAATGACATGCTGGCAGCAAACATCGTCTTCGCTTGCGAAACCCTGCTGGTCGTAGCAGGCATTATCTGGATGCTCGCAGTCGTCCGGAGCAAGGCAAGGGTCGCAGGGGCCGACCGGCCTCGACTTGGCCTCATACAGCCGACCGGAGAGCTGATCACCGCCGCGGCACTCAGCCTCGGCGCGGGGTGGGCCATTACCCGGCACTCCGTGCCCAATTTGCTGGTGCTCGCCATTCTCGGAATTGCTCTCCCCGCCATGGCAGGCATGGCACTTGCACTGATGATCCGTCAGGAAGAGTCGCCGATGCGTAGCGTACGTGGCTGGCTGGTTCTGCTCGTTCCCGTCGTCGGAGGCGCAACCGCCGGTTTGGCACCTCAGCTGTTCTGATCGGTGACCAACTGCGTCCGGCGGGGCATCGCCCCGCCGGACAAGTCTCCACGGCGCACCCGGTCGAGCATCTGCTCACCGGACGGCACGGATGGGTGGGTCAGCGCAGTCCGGCGAAGAGATCGTTCTCGGGTACGGCCGCGCCGGTGGCGTCCTGGACTCGTATGAAGGTCTCCATGCCCATCAGCTCGCCGAACCTCTCCTTGCCCATCTTGAGGAAGAAGATGTTCTCGCCCTGACTGGCGTGGGCGGCCAGCGCGTCGAACTTCTGGTCGCTGAACGCGGTGGTGTCCACCCACGTGGTGATCTCATCGTCAGGGAGGCCGATCTCGGCCATCGCGGCGGCCTCGGCGGGATCCGGCTCCGGCATGTCCGGATGAAACTCGCGCATGATCTCGCCGAACCGCTGCATGCCCGAGCGGGGCATCGTCGTCCAGTACACCTTCGGCGTCAGCGCGGTCATCTCCAGCGCCGCCATCGTGATGCGGTGGGCCTGGATGTGATCGGGGTGGCCGTAGAAGCCGTTCTCGTCGTAGGTGACGACCACATCGGGTCGGTAGTGCCGCATGAGTTCCGCGAGTCGGGCCGCGCCTTCCTCCACGGGAGTCCGCCAGAAGGATCCGGGGGCGTCGTTGCTCGGCCAGCCCATCATCCCGGAGTCGGCATAGTCCAGCATCTCCAGATCGCTGATCTTCAGGACGTCACAGCTCGCCTGGAGTTCTTGACGGCGCATCAGGGCGACGGCCGCCGGATCGTGCCCGGGATCGCCTGGCTTGGCACCCCCCGGTCCGTCACCGCAACCGCCGTCGGTACAGGTCACGAGAACCGTGCGGATGCCTTCCGCCGCGTACCGCGCGAGGACCCCTCCGGTTCCGGTGGCCTCGTCGTCGGGGTGGGCGTGCACTGCCATGAGCGTCAAGGGCCGGTCAGTCATCAAGCAGTCCTCCTGCAGAAATACGTCTTGGTCCGAGGGCGCGGCGGGCATCCCGCGATCCCGGGGGCCCAGATCCTGCCGGGGCGGACGACCTCGCGATCTCCGTGTTCCCCGCCCGTGCGGCACCGGTCCCTCGGTCGATGCAACCGCGCCGGCCGGATCAACTGTTCCCGGCGCGGCCGTTCGGTCTTCCAGACGTCGGCGCTTCAACGCGAACGAGGTACAAGCGCGACCTGCATGCCTCAGCGCCACGTCGGATCCGAGTGGGTTTCCGTACTGCCGTGGTTGTCCGTACTCACGGGCACGCGGTGGGCACGGGAGCGAGGAACGGCGGTCGGAGTCCCGTCTCGGCGGACTCTTCGCTCGACTCGGCGGACGGCGTGTCCGGCGAGAGGCGCCCGACACTCCCGTACGCCCACCGCGATCCGGTCGTTCCGAGCAGCGGTGGCCCCCGTGCGCGCCCCTGCCCGGGCAGGTCACCGCACCCCCGCCGGACGGCCGTCGCGGCGCCGCCGACGGGAGGATGCGCGACCAGTGGCCGAAAACCCGCGCCCGCCCGACCGCCGTCTGCCCGGTGTGCTTCGCTCGGTGCGGGGTAACCGCCCGTGGCGGCGGCGCGCTGTGGGCTGACGCGACCGGCGGGTCCCACGGCCGCCGCACACGCATCCGGAGACCACCGGCGAGCAAGGCCCGGACATGCACTGGGAAGCGAGGCCCGGACATACACCGGGAAGCGAATCACGGATCGCGTCCAGGAGAAGGGGCACCCGTATGCCCGTGCCGAGGTCCAAGTCCTCGTCGCCCGTAGTGGACCGGCTGACCGAGTGGTGGTCCGGGAGCACCGGTGGGCGGATCCTGACGGCCGCGTCCTGGCTGGCCGGCCCGCTGACCAGGCCCTCCACCCCCGACGACTACCTCGCCCTGCTCGACCCGCTGCTGTCCGCGCGGCACCCCGCGGGCCGGGTCGTGGCCGTGCGCGCCGAGGGTCCCGCCGCGGCCACGCTGACGATCCGGCCGGGGCGTGGCTGGAGAGGGCACCGGGCCGGGCAGTATCTGCCGGTGGGGGTGGAGATCGACGGCGTACGGCACTGGCGTACGTACTCGATCACCGCGCGACCCGGCGACCGGACCCTCACCCTCACCGTCAAGGCGGACCCCCGTGGCCGTGTCTCCCCCCATCTCGTGCACCGCACTGTGCCCGGCACCGTGCTGCGACTCGGTCCGGCGCAAGGGGAGTTCGTGCTGCCCGAGCCACCGCCCGAGCGGATGCTGTTCGTGACGGCGGGCAGCGGGATCACCCCCGTGGCGGGCATCCTCCGGACTCTCGCACAGCGGCGCCGGCCGCCCGGCGACGTCGTACTCCTGCACAGCGCGCCCGATCCCGAACAGTGCCTGTTCCGGGCCGAGTTGACCGAGCTGGCGGCCCGGTCGTCCTGGCTCCGGCTCGGACTGACCTACACGCGCGCGGACGGCCGGCTCACCCCGGAGCGCATCGCCGCGCTCTGTCCCGACTGGCGGCGGCGGCAGGCGTGGGTGTGCGGCCCGGCGGGACTGCTCGACGCGGCCGAACACCACTGGGGCGCCGCCGGCCTGGGCGGGCGGCTGCGCACGGAGCGCTTCCGGCTGACTCCGCCGCTGCCGCAGGCCGCCGACACCACCGGCGGCCGGGTGCGGTTCGACCGCAGCGGCATCGAGGCCGACGCGCCCGCGTCCGGTCCGCTGCTGGTGGCCGGTGAGCAGGCGGGCGTGACGATGCCGTACGGCTGCCGCATGGGCGTCTGCCACGGCTGCCTCGTGCCGCTGCTCGACGGCCGTGTCCGCGATCTGCGCACCGGTGAACTGCACGGAGAACCCGGCGAGTTGATCCAGACCTGCGTCAACGGAGCCGCGGGTCCGCTCGTCCTCGACGTCTAGGACCTCCCGAGGAGGCCCCTCATGGCCGCAAGTGCCCCTGCCGTCAGGCAAGTCGCCCCGACCGACGACCCGACCGTCCACCCGACCGACGAACTGGGACGTGAACTCGACCGCGTCCGTTCCGAGGTCGTCGCGGCGCGCGGCGAGAACGACGCCCACTACATCCACACGGTTCTCGCCGTGCAGCGCACCCTGGAGACCGGCGGCCGCCTCGCGCTCACCGTCTCGCTCCTGCCGCCCGCCTGGCTGGCCGGCACCGCGATGCTCACGGTCGCCAAGACGCTGGAGAACATGGAGCTGGGCCATAACGTCATGCACGGCCAGTGGGACTGGATGGGCGACCCGGCGATCCACTCGACCACCTGGGAGTGGGACTTCGCCACCCCCGCCGACGCCTGGAAACGCACCCACAACCATCTGCACCACACGTACACCAACGTCGTCGGACGCGACCGCGACCTCGGCTACACCATCCTGCGGATGAGCCCCGACCAGCCCTGGCACCCGGTGTACGCGCTCCAGCCGCTCTACGCCGCCCTGCTCGCGCCGGTCTTCGAATGGGGCATCGCGCTGTACGACCTGGAGGCGGACGCGGTGACGGCCGGCCGTAAGAGCGTGCGGTCCTTCCTCGGCGACCTCGCGGGCCTGGCCCGCAAGGCGGTGGGCCAGTTCGCCAAGGACTACGTCCTCTTCCCGCTCCTCGCCGGCCCCTCGGCCGTGCCCTGCCTCCTCGGCAACCTGACGGCGAACGCCCTGCGCAACGTCTGGGCCCACACCGTCATCTTCTGCGGCCATTTCCCCGGTGACGTAAGGACGTTCACGGAGGACGAGATCGAGGGCGAGACCCGGGGCGAGTGGTATCTGCGGCAGATCCAGGGCTCGGCGAACATCGAGGGCGGCCGGCTGCTGCACATCCTCACCGGCAACCTCAGCCACCAGATCGAGCACCACGTCTTCCCCGACCTGCCCAGCAACCGCTACGCCGAGGTCGCGCCCCGGGTGCGGGAGATCTGCGCGCGGTACGGACTGCCGTATGTCACGGGGTCTCTCCGTCAGCAGTACGCGTCGATGTGGGGGCGGGTACTGCGCCACGCGCTGCCGTAGTCCTTCCCCGCCAGGCGTCCTGGGCGCTGGCATGGGCGGGGAAGCGGTCGAGTACACCGCCGCCCAGCAGGGCGAGGTCGATCGTCGTGCTGCTGTGGACGACCCGGACCCAGCCGTGGCGGGCCCGGCAGTCGTCCCACGCCGCACACAGCGGTCCCAGGATGCTTCCGTCCGTGGAGGTCACCTCACGGAGGTCGACGATGACGAAGACGCGCCCGCACCCGATGCGGGCCTCCTCCAGGGCGTGCGCCAGGGGTGCCACGGTGGTCGGGTCCAGCATGCCGTGGGCGCGCACCATCCGGCATTCGTCGAACAGTTCGGGCGCACGGCAGGGCTCGGGCGGTTCGGGACGAGGGCACATGAGGCCCATCTCCTCTGTCCGGTCGGCGCTTCACGGCGGCTTCACGGCGGTCGGCCCGACGCCGCCCGCCGCAAGGCGTCACGCGTCCTGCGCGTCGGGGCTTCCGAGCAGTTCCGAGGCGATCTGGAGGGGGGTGCGGGCAGCCGGGGCCGAGGGCGGGACGGCCTCGGGGCGAGCGTGGCAGGTGAAGCCCAGGCGGGCCATGGCCCGGGTGACCTCGCCGCCGCTGAAGTCGCGGCGGTCCTGCCGGGTGATGACCTCGCCGACCTGCTTCACGGGATAGCGGCGGCGGCCGATGGTCACGGAGTCACCGGTGACCAGCTCGGGTTTGACACCCGCCATCGAGGCCAGCACTCCGTCCCTGGTCAGTTCGAACGGGTATCGGGCGATGACACAGCGCATGATGATGCCTCACAGGGAGAAGTCACGGGCAGAGGGAGGCGGAACCGGCGACCGGGCACGGTGCGCCGAGGATGTCCCGCAGGCGGACGCGGTCCGTGTAGGCGGAGCTGCCGCGGTGCACGACGAGTTCGGCCCGGGTGACCGAGCCGGTGCGCTCGTCGTCCCCGTCGCACAGGAGGAGACTCTCCACCCCCGCACCGGCCATGACGGACAGGGCGACCTCGACGGTCATGTCGTCACGGACCCGCAGCTCGGCCGTGTCCCGGTGGCGGGCCTTGGCCGTGAGGTGGGCGGTGGTCGGGCTTCGACGCGTCTGAACAGGTGTCACGGCTGCCTCCTGCGATACGGGTGGACGTTCTGGTCGAGACGGCCCCGGACGGGCGGTCTCGTGTCGACGGCGGACCGCCGGCACGTCACGCTGCGCGGCGCTTTCCCGCGGACCGGCCCCGGGTGGTGCGCCCGCGTCGGCCCCGGGCCGAGGCCGACGTACCGGACGCGGCCCGGCGGGCGGGCTCCGCGGCCGGCGCGGTGATGACGACCGGGATGCCGGACGGGGCCTTGGCGCCGGTGATGCGGCTCAGTTCCGCCTCTCCCGAGCGCACCGCGGTGATCGTCGGGCTGATGCCGGCCGAGGCCATCAGCCGGGCCATGTCGCGGCGTTGGCCGGGGGTCACCAGGGTGACGACACTGCCGGACTCTCCGGCGCGGGCCGTACGGCCGCCGCGATGCAGATAGTCCTTGTGGTCGCCGGGCGGATCCACATTGACGACCAGGTCGAGGTCGTCGACGTGGATGCCGCGCGCCGCGACATTGGTCGCCACCAGCGCCGTCACCTGCCCCTCCTTGAACTGGGCCAGGGTCCGGGTGCGCTGCGGCTGGGACCTGCCGCCGTGCAGGGCGGCGGCGCGGACGCCGCTGCCGAGGAGGTGCCTGGTCAGCCGGTCCACCGCGTGCTTGGTGTCCAGGAACATGATCACCCGGCCGTCGCGCGCGGCTATCTCGGTGGTCGTGCGGTGCTTGTCCGCCTCGTGCACATGGAGGACGTGGTGCTCCATCGTGGTGACGGCACCCGCGGACGGGTCGACGGAGTGGACCACCGGGTCGGTCAGATAGCGGCGGACCAGCTTGTCGACGTTGCGGTCCAGGGTGGCCGAGAAGAGCATCCGCTGGCCGCCGGGTCGCACCTGGTCGAGCAGCGCGGTGACCTGGGGCATGAACCCCATGTCGGTCATCTGGTCCGCCTCGTCCAGGACGGTGACCGCGACCTCGCCCAGCCGGCAGTCGCCCCGGTCGATGAGGTCCTTGAGCCGCCCCGGCGTCGCGACGACGACCTCGGCCCCGTTCCGCAGCGCATGCGCCTGTCTGCCGATCGACATCCCGCCGACCACGGTGGCCAGCCGCAGACTCACGGAGCGGGCGTACGGGGTGAGCGCGTCGGTGACCTGTTGGGCGAGCTCGCGGGTGGGTACCAGGATCAGGGCCAGCGGCTGCCGCGGCTCGGCTCGGCGGCCCGCCGTACGGGCCAGCACGGGGAGGCCGAAGGCGAGGGTCTTGCCGGAGCCCGTACGGCCCCGGCCGAGTACGTCACGGCCGGCCAGGGAGTTCGGCAGGGTCGCCGCCTGGATCGGGAACGGCACGCTCACGCCTTCGTGGCCGAGCGCGGCCAGCAGCGGCGCCGGCATGGCGAGTTCGGAGAACGACTCGACGGCGGGAAGCGCCGGTTCGATCGTCCTCGGCGGCGCGAACTCGGCATGGGACGCGGCAGGTTGGCCCCGGCGGCCCTGGGGACGGCGCCGGGAGCCGGTGCGGCCTGCGGAAGAGCCCTCGGAGCGGTCGTGGGTACGGGTGGTGCGTGCGGTGCGGGTGCTGCGTGACGGACGTGCTCGGTTCATACGGAACCTTCCTCGATGCGGGCGCGTATCAAGGAATTCCCGCAGCACGATGAACGGCGCAGAGAGTCGCGAGAACGGGCCGAAGACAACAGGGGAGAATCCCCCTGGAAATACAGCGAGCTGGGGCCCGCCCCCCCACGGGGGGGGCGCCCGGGGGTAAAATATGTGGCATTACCCCGCGCGCCGGCACCATGTTTTGGGCGGGGGGGGGCCGCGGGGCGGGGGGGGCCG
>NZ_JBHYJA010000024.1:62252-76871 GCF_042740355.1 Streptomyces sp. NPDC059010 | reverse complement strand
TGGACCGTCGCCTGGGTCTGCGGACGGGTCGGGGGTACGGCAAAGGCCCGGACGTGCCCCCCCCCCCGGTCAAACCCCCCGGCCCCCGCGCGGGGGGCCCCCCCCCCCACGGTGCGGGCCCCAGCTGTGAAATATGCGTCAGATCCGCCGTCAGGCCGGAACGATGTTCTCGGCGGTCGGGCCCTTCTGGCCCTGAGCGACGTCGAACGACACCTTCTGGCCTTCCTGCAGCTCGCGGAAGCCCTGGGTGGCGATGTTCGAGTAGTGGGCGAAGACGTCGGCGCCGCCGCCGTCCTGCGCGATGAAGCCGAAGCCCTTTTCGGCGTTGAACCACTTCACGGTGCCGGTGGCCATGTCATTTCTCCTTCGGAAACGGTGCTCGGAGTTCGCCTTGTACGGACTCCGTGTCGCCGTGATGATCAACCCGTCGGAAAAAATGAACCTTTTGGCAAACCACAACTGCAACCTGATTCGACAGTAGCACGCCATGCTGGATCAGAGGCCGGGAATAATTTCGCACATTTTCTCGTTTGGAACGCGATTTCATCGTCTCCGCACCGACGGGTGGACCCGTGACCACCTAGGCGCGCAGCAGCCGCCCGGTGAGCTCTCGGTACTCCCGGAGCGCGAATCGGAGTTCGGCGGACTGTGTCTCGGGGTCCAGGTCCGCCCAGCCTGCGCGGAGGACCCTTCGTCGCTCGGCAAGGGCGTTCACGAGCTGGGCGGTGGCTTCGTCGAACGCGTCCTCGGCCTCCTCCAGCGCCTCGCGCGGGCTGTCCGCGAAGGTGTTGACGGCATGACCGAGGCGGCGCACGATCTCGTCCCGTCCGTCCGGGGGGAACAGCGGATCCGGGCCCGTGGCACGGCGCCCGACGGTGCCCGAGGGCCGGTCCGCGGGCTGCTGGGCGCGTGTCTGGTCGTACATCGTCGTGTGTCCCGCTTCCGTGGGGGATGGGGGCATCGCCCGAAGACGCCGTTCGTCTTCTCGACGGCCTGTCGCAAGCTTCCGGAGACCCGGTCGACCCTGCCCTTCCCAGCCCTGCGCCGTCCCGCCAGTCAACGTCCGGCGACGATACGTGTCAACGTGAGGGCCACCCCGGCGCAAGCGGCCGACGGCTCCGTGACACCCGCCGAGCGCCCGTGCCCTCCGCGTGCCCGGTCTCCGCGTGCAAGACGGGACCCTGTGCTGTGGTCTCCCGCAACATCACTTAGTCTTCGCTCACTTGCCACGTACGGCCCACGGTTCGCACACACCGGACGCACGGGTGGCAGCTGCTTGCGCTCACTTTCGTTCCGGGGGGTTCGACACCGTGCGTCTGCGCACTCTTCCGGCCGCCGCAGCCCTGGCGGCCCTGTTCGGCTCGGTGGTCCTCGCCACACCGGCGTCCGCCGACTCCATCACGTCCATACCGGTCGACGGCGCCGCCGACACCGTGGTGGACGGCGTCCACCAGCGGGTCTTCATCAGCGACAGGTACCACGACCAGATCGTCGTCACCGACTTCACCGGCAAGGTCGTCACCAGACTCACCGGCCTGTCCCAGGTCCGCGACCTGGAGCTGAGCCCGGACTCCGGCACGCTGTACGCCGCGCTCTACGGCGCCGACAAGATCGTCGCCATCGACACCGGGCAGCTCACACAGACGGCCGAGTACCCGACGGGCGACAAGACGATCCCCTCCCGACTCGCCTACGCCGACGGCAAGCTGTGGTTCGGCTACGGCGACCAGTGGGACTCCGGGCTCGGTGAAGTCGACCTGACCGCCGAGACGCCCCGGGTGACCCTCGACCTGGCGGCCGGCCATGACTTCGCGAGCCCGCCGATGGTCTACGCCGACCCCGACAACCCGGGCACGCTGCTCGCCCTCGACGGAGGTATCAGCTCCGGCCCGATCGTCGTCTACGACGTCTCCTCCGGCACCCCGGTGATCCGCGTCTCCGTAGAGAAGGGCGGCTTCTACAAGGACGCCGCCCTCACCCCGGACGGCCAGAACGTCGTCGTCGCCGGCCCCGGGAACCGGGCGCTCACCGAGTACCGCCTCTCCGACCTGTCCGAGGTGCGCACCTTCCCGACCGTTTCGGAACCGGAAACCGTCAGCGTCGCCTCGGACGGCACGGTCGCGGCCACCGTCCTCGACACCGACGACGTCGGCGACACCTATGTCTTCAGCAGCGACCCCTCCCGGCCGACCAGCATCCGCAACCTGTCGCACACCTGGATGCCGTGGGGCGGGCACTCCACCAGCTGGTCGGCCGACGGCTCGCAGCTGTTCGTGCTGACCGGGTCCGGCGACTTCACGCAGTTCCATACCGTGGACGCGCCCCGCAAGTACGCCTCCACCCTGACGGTCGACGCCCCCTCGACGGCCACCCGGGCCAAGTCCCTCACGGTCAAGGGCAAGCTCAAGGCCGGCCTGGCGCTGCCCGCGGGCACCCCACTGCAGGTCACCCGCACCGACCTGGACTCGCCGAACGGCAAGTCCCTGGGCACCAAGTACCTGGGCACGGGCGGCGCGTACTCCTTCACGGACACCCCGCCGGCCGGCGGCAAGGTGAAGTACACGGTGACGTACGCGGGTGACACCACGCACACCACGGCGACGGCCTCGGACACCGTCGCCGTCTCGCGCGCCACGCCCACGTTGACGCTGAGCAACAACGGCAAGGTCTACGACTACGGCAAGTCCGTCACCTTCACGGCGCACCTCGGCACGACCTACAAGAACCGCACGGTCAAGATCTGGGCCAACCCGTACGGCGCCGACAAGCCCGACACCCTGGTGAAGTCCGGCACGGTCAACTCCAGTGGCAACATCTCGGTCACCCTCACCCTGAAGCGGAAGACCAAGCTCACGGCGAAGTTCACGGGCGACGCGCGCTACGCGCCGAGGACGACGACGAGCACGGTGGGCGCGCGGGTCAAGGTCTCCACGGCGCTCACCGGCCACTACAAGACCAAGTACACCTGGAACCACACCTACTACTACTTCAAGCAGTCCAAGGACCCGGTCGTCACGACCTCGATGACGCCGTATCCGGGCCGCAAGCAACAGATGCAGATCCAGGTCTACGCCGACGGCGCCTGGCAGACCACGGCCACGGAGTACTTCACGCTCGACTCCGCGGGCAAGTCCGTCGTCACGCTCACCGGCACCCCGCCCACCGGCTACCGCTTCCGGGTCCGCGACTCGTACATCAGCGGCTCGGGCGACAGCGTGAACACGACGACGTACGGGGCCTGGAAGTACTTCACCTTCACGAGCTGAGGCCCCGCGTCTCCGGTCGCTGCCGGTGCGGGCGCACATGTCCCGGTGTGGTGGGCGAGGAAGTCGCCCACCACGGTGCCGGCCCTACACCCTCACACCACAGCGCCTGAATCCCGCGCCCGCCCGCGTCGCTCCAGCGGACCGCGCGCCCCGCTGTCCTCGCCGCGCCCGGGGCGCACCGGCGGCGCCGGGCGGCTGCCCTCAAGCTGTACGGCGATCGGCACGGCGGTGAACACCGTCGACGCCATACCGATCACCACTCCGGCGATCAGCGCCACGGAGAAGTCCGCGAGCGAGTCACCGCCGAGCACGGCCAGGGCTGCCAGGATGAAGAGCGCGCCCATACCGGTGTTCACCGTGCGCGGCAGCGTCTGGACGACGGCCTTGTTCGCGGTGGTTTCCAGGTCCGCCGCCGGATCGCGGCGGCGCGCCTCACGCACCCGGTCGAAGACGACGACGGTGTCATTGACGGAGTACCCGATGACCGTGAGCAGGGCTGCCAGGAAGACGCTGTCGACGGGCTTGCCGAGCCAGGCGAACAGGCCCACCACCAGCAGCACGTCGTGCACCATGGCCGACACCGCCGCGGCGGCGAACGTCCACCGGAACCGCACGCTGAGGTAGATCAGCTGGGTCGCCACGGCGATGCCGAGCGTGATGAGCGCGTTCCGGCGCAGCTCGTCGCCGAGGCTCGGGCCGATCAGCTCGTCCCGCTCGACGGTGACCTCACCGCCCTCCTTCGCCAGCGCCGTCCTGATCGTGTGCTGCTGGTCGTTGCTCAGCTCACCGGTGCGTACCGAGATGTCCCCGTCCCCGGACTCCTGCACCACCGCGCGCGGGAACCCGGCGTCCGTGACCGCCGTACGTGCCGCGTCCACGTCCACGGGCCTGCTGGTGCTGTACTCCACCAGGCGCCCGCCGGTGAACTCCACCCCGAACTCCAGGCCGCGCAGGACGATTCCGGCGACGGCGACCACGATCAGCAGCGTGCTGACGCCGAGCCAGCGGCGCCGGTGGTGCACCAGGCGGGGTTTGCGGTGCGCGAGCCAGGCACGCACCCGGCCATTGGAGGTGATCCCCGTCAGACCGGGCCGGCCCCGCACGAAGCGGCGCCGGATCGCGAAGTCGGCGAGGACCCGGGTGATCACCAGAGCCGAGATCATCGAGACGAGGACACCGATGGAGAGCGTGACGCCGAAGCCCTTGACGGGTCCGGTGGCGAAGAAGAAGAGCAGCCCGGCCGCGAGCAGCGTGGTCACATTCGAGTCGACGACCGCGCTCCAGGTCTTGCTGAAGCCGATGCGCAGCGGCTTGTCCAGGTGCGCCGAGGCCGACTTCAGGGCGCGGGCTCCCAGATACTCCTCGCGGGCACGCTCGAAGACCAGCACGTTCGCGTCCACCGCCATGCCGATCGCCAGGACGAAACCGGCGAGTCCCGGCAGGGTCAGGGTCGCGCCCAGTGCGACCAGTACGGCGTAGGAGATCAGGCCGTACAGCGCGAGCGCGATGGTGGCCAGGGCGCCGAGCAGCCGGTAGACGACGAGGATGAACAGCCCCGTCAGCGCGAGCCCGATGATCGCGGCCTGGGTGCTGGCGGCGATGGCGTCGGCACCGAGCGTGGGGCCGACGGTGCGCTGCTCCACGACCTCCACGGGCACCGGCAGCGCACCGCCCTTGACGAGCGCGGCCAGATCGCGGGCCTCTTCCCGGCCGAAGCCGCCGGTGATCTGCGTGGAGCCGCCGGAGATGCCGACCTCGCACGCCACATCCGCGTTGACGGCGGGCGCCGAGAGGACCTTGCCGTCCAGGACGATGGCGACGCGCCGCTCGGGGGCGCCCGGCGGGGCACAGGCCGCCGCCCCGGTGACCCGTGCCCAGTCCTTGCCCGCCTGCCCGCGGAAGGCGAGGTCGACCATCCAGCCCGACATCGTCTGCTGGTCGAGCACCGCCTCGGCGTCCTTGACGCCCTCGCCGGTCAGGGCGGTGGGCCCGAGCTTGAGGAACGCCCCCTTCTGGTCGGGGTCGGCCAGGGTGCGCGAGCCGTCCTTGGCCGGCCTCCCCTTGTTCGCGTCCTGCCGGTCCGTCGCGCCCCGCACCGGGTGGACGGTCAACTGGGCGGTGCGGCCGATGACTTCGGCGGCCTGGCGCGGGTCCTGTACGCCGGGCAGCTCGACGAAGATCCGCTGCTGTCCGGACCGGTACAGGCTCGGCTCGGACACGCCGAGCGCGTCGACCCGCTGGCGGAGCACCTCCAGGGCCCGCTGGGTCGATTCGGCATCGGCCCTGACGACGGTTGAGTCCTTGGTCTCCAGGACGATTTGGGTGCCGCCGCGCAGGTCGAGGCCGAGGCGGGCGGACTGCGTGAGAGCGAAGAAGAGCGAGGCGGCGATCACACCTAGGGCGATGATCGCCCGCCACATGGGCGCGCGAGACATGAGTTCTCCACGATGGGCAGGCAGACGGAGTCGACGTCTGCCCCGGGCGCGCAGGCGAACGGTCAGGCGTCGATACGGACTTCGGTGCTCCATCGGGACGGCGGGCCGCGCGGGCGATACGCGTGGGCACCCCGGCTCGCTCCCGCGGCCACGGCCGCCACGGCCACGCCGGGGCCGCCGACAGCGCGGTGCGGTGCCGCGTCCTCGGTGCCGGGTCCCAGGAAGCCGTGGAACGGGTACGGCACGGCGTCGGGGTGGCCCGGCACGGGGTGCGCCACCGTGACGGGTCGCTGCGCGTCGGCGGTCGCGGACGCCTGCGCGGTCGCTGTCGCGGCCGTGCCCGTCGAGGACGGGCGGGACGCCGGCGCCGACTTGGCCGACACCGGCAGGAGGAAGGTCAGGACCGCGAGCAGCGCGGAGAGCACGACGGCGGCCGGGCGCGTGGGGTGTGCGCGGTGCTGCTGCACGCCTCTTGCCCACCCCCGGTCAAGTCGTCGTACGCAACCAGCAGTTGGGCACTGCGAGCCGACGGCCCGGCTCGTCCGGCCGTCAGTGACACGAACGCCGTCGGGGGTCCGGAGGTTCCCGACTCGCCGCGGGAATGTTCGGGATGTTGCGGAAGAGGCCCTTCCGCGAGTGCGTCAGCGGGCCTCAGCCGGAAGGCCGGTCGCAGGTGACGTCCGTGGCCGGCAGGCGGCCGGTGGCCAGGTAGGTGTTGACCGTCGCGTCGGCACAGGAGCTGCCGAAGACGCCGTACACGGCGTGCTGGTCCGCGCCACGGAGGGTGGCCAGGCGGGAGGAGGGCCACATGTGGCGCACCTTCTGCGCGCTCCGGTAAGTGGTACGCGGGTCACCGGTCGCGTTGACGAGCAGGGCCGGAAGGTCGCCGCGGATCGTGGTCGGGCGTTCGCGCGGCGGGTCCCAGAACGCGCACGGACCGATGTTGTTGGTGACGGGACCGAACAACGGGTCCTGCGCACGGGCACGTTGGACATCGCGCCAGTACACCTCGGGGGAGCGGGGCGCGGACGCGTCCCCGCACAGGATCGCTGTCTGGACACTGCCGTACGCGGAGTCGGATCCGTTCAGATTCAGCAGGAAGCCGAGCATGTCGGCCAGCCACGGTGAGGGGGTGACCGTGTGGCCGGCGGCGGCGCGACGCATGTCCCGTACGGCCTGCGCGAGATCGGCGTAGGCGGCGTCGTTGTCCTGGGAGAGTCCGTTCATGACGACGACGGGCACCAGATGCTCGTCCACCCGGTGGGCGCCGATCGGCAGGGGCGTACGTCCGGCCGCCGCCTGGACGCTGTCCACGGCCGCCAGCACCTCGCCAGGGGTGCGGCCCAGACCGTAGGCGGTGTCGCGGGCGGCCGCCCAGGAGGCCCAGCCCTTGAGCGCGTGCCGGTTGGCCGGTTCCGTGCCGCGCAGCAGCCGGGGGTTGTAGCCGTCGGGAGCGACGACGCCGTCCAGCACGACCCGGTCGGTGCGGCCGGGGAACATCGTGGCGTACACCTGGCCGAGGTAGGTGCCGTACGAGTAGCCGAGGTAGGAGATCCGCCGCTCGCCGAGCGCGGCGCGGATGACGTCCATGTCGCGTGCGGTGTTCCGGGTCGTGACGTACGGCAGGACGTCGCCCTGGGACGTCCGGCAACGACCGGCGAGTTCCTCGGCCAGGCCCACCGAGCGGTCGAACCCCGCACGGTCGATCCCCGCGCCGCGGATGAAGGAGCCGGTGGGCCAGTGGCAGTCCAGCGGTGTGCTGCGGCCCACGAATCGGGGGTCGACGCCCACCACGTCGTAGCGCTCACCGACCTGCTTCATCGCCGAGCGCACCCACGGCGGGTCACCGATCGTCTGCCCGCCGGGGCCACCACCGTTGAGCAGCAGCGGGCCCACGCGGTGGGCCGTGTCGGTGGCCCGGATCCGCGAGATCGCGACGGTGATCGTGCGGCCGTCCGGGTCGTCATAGTTCAACGGGACGGTGACATCGGCGCACTGGGCGCCCGCCTGCTGGAGTTCCTTGTCGGTCTCGTCGTCGGGTCCGAGCAGGCAGCTCTTCCAGTCGAGGTGCTGCCGGTGGTAGCGGGCGAGGGGGTCCGCGATCGCGGGGGCGGGTCCGGCCGCCGCGGGCGACGCGGCGACGGTGAGCGCCCCGACCAGGCACAGGGCGGCCCCTGCCGCGGTGCGCGACACGAGCCGGTGCAGACCGCCGGCCGTGACCGTACGGGCTAAGGAGGTGGGCGACGACGTCGTACGGGACGGTGTGCCGGGGGAGGACGGGGAGTCGGTCATGCCGGTCATGCGGTGGTCCTTTCGGAAGGCCTGCCCTCACAGAGGGACTTGTCGACGAGGTCCAGGAAGTCGAGCTCGGCCTGGAGCGAGGCGGGCACCTTGTTCAGGGCGACGGCGACACTCCGCCCGCCGGGGCCGACGGCGATCAGCGCCCGGTGACCGCCGGGCACCGTGCCGCCGTGCCCCCACCACGTCCCGCCGCAGGACAGCGGTGTCGAGATCAGGCCCAGCCCGTAGCGGGCGCCCGGCCACAGCCGATCGGCGTCGGCCTCCACCGTCCGTCGCATCTCGGCCAGTTGGGCCGCGGGCAGCAGTCGGCCGTCGAACAGGGCGGCGGCGAACCGCGTCAGGTCGCCCGGCGACGAGACCAGGGCGCCGCCGACCCCGCCGAAGGTCATGTTCCAGGCGGTGCCGTCGACGCGCCGACCGTCGCCATCGCCATCGATGAAGTAGCTGCGGGAGTGGGGTCCTCGGACGCGGGTGTCGTCGCCGGGCCAGTAGGTGTCGTGCAGCCCGAGGGGCTTGATGATGCGGCGGGTGATCTCCGCCTCGGGGGTACGGCCGGTGACCTCGCGGACGATCATGCCGAGGACGAGGTAATTGGTGGTGGCGTAGTGCCAGGTGCCCTGCGGGCGCGGCAGTTCGAGAGCACGCGTGACGAGGTCGCGCGGCTCGAAGTGGCGGTACCGCAGCCGCTCGGGATGCTCCCATTCGGGGGCGTCGAGATAGTCGGGCAGTCCGCTGGTGTGCTGCAGGAGCTGTCGTACGGTGATCAGCCCCCCGTCGTGGCCGTGCCCGTGGCCGTGCCCGTGCCCGTGGATCAGGCCGGGCAGATAGCGGTCGACGGGGGCTTCCAGCGAGAGGCGGTGCTCCGCTACGAGTTGGAGGACGAGCGCCGCGGTGAACGTCTTGGTCACGCTGCCGACGCGCAGCCGGTCGACGGTGTCCATCGGGCGTCCGGTACGCAGATCCGCCGTTCCGGCGGCCTCGGCCCAACGCCCGCAGGGCTCGTCCGCGTTGGGGTGGCTCACCAGGACCGCGGCACCGGTGATGCCGTCGCGCTCGGTGAGGATGCGCAGCGCCCTGCGGGTCCGGTCGTGCGTGCCACAGTCGCCGCCAGAGCGTGAGCCCGGCGCCTGCGCGGTCGCCGCGGAGCCTGAGCCCGGCACCTGCGCGGTCGCCGCCGGGCCGGTGGCCAGTACGGTGGTCGCCACCAGGGCCGCGAGGCCGATGCGCCTGCCGGTCCCGGAAGTCGGTGAGATGGTTGGCATGCCACATCACGGTAGGCACGGGCGGTCCCGTGATCACTCCGGCAGGCATGTGCTTCGAAGCTGAGGCCAGCCCAAGCAGAGAGCCGGGAGCGGTCCCCCTGGCGGTCGGGGCCCTCTGCTGGTAGGGGCGAGCCGGTGCGCGGAGCTTCCGCTTCCGCGCTGAGCTTCCGTAAGGGGGGCCAGAGTTCCATTGTCGGGTCGGGATCGCACCCTTGGTGACTGTCGGCGTCCCACGGAAGTCGAGTTGGGCGCCGGCTCAACGCTTGGCTCGGGCGCCGTCTCAGCTGTCCGCGGTCCGAGCGCGGCCGGGGCCACGGTGCCGGGCCCGCCGCCAAGGTCAGCGGCAGCGAGCCGGCACTCAGCTCACCACGAGGGCGTCAGCCGACGGTCCACTTCTGGCCCGCCGCACCCGTGCCCGTCAGCTGGACGACCGCCGCTCCGGTCGTGGTCGCGTTGTTCAGCACCCCGAGGTTCAGCCCGCTGTGCACGGCCACCAGCATGTAGACGCTGCCGGTGTAACTGCCGACCAGGTCGAAGAAGAACTGCTGGTTGGTGCCGCCGTTGCAGGTCCACTGGATGAGCTGGCGGTTCTCGGCGGTCGACTTGCTGGGGACGTCCAGGCACAGCCCGCTGTTGACGTTCTTCAGCGTGTAAATGTTGTCCGCGACCTTGGTGACGGTCCACCGCTGGTCCGCCCCGCCCGTGCCGGTCGCCTGGATGACGTTGGCGTTGGTGGCGGTGGAGGCGCCGGTGACGTCGAGCAGCAGGGAGCTGCCCGAGTTCGTCAGGGTGTGGGCCGCCGCGCTCGGCACGCCGCTGTTCGGCGTCCAGGTGCCCGCCTGGACATCCAGTGACCAGGTCGGGTACTGGCCGAGGTTCACCGTCGTGCCCCTGATGGTCAGCGGCAGCCAGATGAGCTGGGACGCGCCGAGGTCGGAGGGGTTCCAGCGGTCACCGGCGTAGATGTACGTCGTGCCGGAGGTGCCGGCCACCGTGATGATGTTGGCGGTCTGGCTGCCGTACGTCTTGGTGCCCGGGGCCGCGAAGTTCCGCATGGCCGACCAAGTGCCGCTCACAGAAGTGGCGGTGGAGTAGACGTTGTCGTTCAGGCTCCAGCCGGTCAGGTGCGAGGCCAGCAGGTAGTAGATCCCGTTGGCCTTGATCATCGCGGGTGACTCGAAGCTGTTGGCGCCGCCGCCGCTGCCCAGGATGGACACCGTCCTCACCGGGGTGAGGTAGTCGCTGGAGAGCAGGTCGATGCGCAGGCCGTTGTTGCGGTCCTCCGACAGCAGGTAGGCGGTGCCGTCGGTGTCCTGGAACAGGCCGATGTCACGGCTAAGTTGGCCCAGCGGGCGGGAGCTGCCCAAGTAGTCGTAGGCGCCGCAGGGCGTGCTGCTGGTGGCGACACCGACCTTGGCCTCGGAGTAGTTGAGGCTGTCGATGTGCACGTACATGACGAACTTCTGGGTGCTGGCGTTGAAGATCACCTTCGGCCGCTCGACCACCCGGGACGGGCCGAGGTCACCGCTGCTCTGCAGGGACAGCGCGTTGCCCCGGTACGTCCAGTTCGCCAGGTCGGTCGAGCTGTAGCAGGAGATGGCCTGGAAGGACGTGTTGGACGAGTTCACGCCCGCCTTGTTCTCGCCGAAGCCGTACCAGGTGTCACCGACCTTGATGATCCCCATGCCGTGGAGCTGGAGGGCGTTGCCGCTGGTGTCGGTCCGTGCCGCCCCGGTCGTGAAGGTCACGGGGGTGGCGGCCTGCGCGGCCTGGACGGGTATCAGGAGCGCCGCCACACCTGCCAGCAGCGACAGCAACGAGAGGGCGGCGGTGCGCCATGGCCGAGGGCCGCGTCTGACGCCGTATCCGCCCCTGCCGTGGCCGGAAGACGCTTCTTCGGACATGCTTCTTCACCTCTTCTTCGAGGTCCCGGGCCCGCGTCTCTCCTGTGTCCGAGGGCAGGCACGGCGGTGCCGCTTGCGTGTGCAGAGGGGGGAGGGAGGGGCCGGGTACGGGGGAGCCTGCTGGTACGGAGGGGCCTGCTATGGCGGTGCCGGGTCCGTGACCGGCCGGCGGGTGGGGGCGGACGTACATATCCGCCGTATTGCCGGTTAATGACAACTGTCGGCAGAAGCCCTGTCAAGACATCGGCGTTGGATTCTGTTTCTTTTTGACCGCACCAGTCGGGCGGACGGGGCGACGAGCCGCGCGGTTGACGGTGGTTCACCTGCCGGCCCCCTGGGTTCCGGGAGGGCCGGGACGTCGGCCTCTCTTCGCTCCCTCGGCAGGCGAATGTCCGCACTATGCGTGGTTTTCTGATGCTATCGACCCGTCCTCCAAGTGAAACCTTTACGCGGACCCGTTGACCAACCGGAAGATCGACGCGTAGAACAATCTGCGAGTCGGCCGCAGTTCGCTACTGGTTGGTTTTGTTTGAGAGCGGTCGTCTTGCACCACAGGGAACACGTCAACGCCCGCGCGGTGCCCGGACCTCATCGGCTGCTGCGGCGCCCATGAGAGGGGTACACGCGATGGAAGCCTCCGCATCCGGGAACCTGTCCGGCCGCCGGCCCACGACCGAGCGCCCGCAGGGGCTGTCCCGACGCGGGCTCCTCATGGCGGCGGCGGTCACCGCGGGAGGCGCGGTCCTGGACTTCGGCGACGTGTCGGTGGCGGAGGCCGCGAACACGCCGATGACGTCAACGACATCAACGACATCAGCGACATCGATGACGCCGATCACGGCGACCTCGCCGGACGGCACGAACAGGATCACGCTGTCCCTGGTCGGCGGGGCGCTCCAGTGGTCGGTGAAGCGCGGCGGCAGGACCGTCCTCAACCCCTCGGCGCTGGGCCTGGTGCTGAGCGACGGCACCGAACTGGGCACGCGTGACGTGTCGGTGACCAGCTATCAGCACTGGACCAACGACAGTACCTGGACCCCAGTCTTCGGCCGCAACGCGATGATCCGGGACCACCACCAGGAGATGCGCTGGAACCTCCGGGACGGGACCAGCGGCGTCAACTTCTCCGTCCAACTCAGGGCCTACGACACGGGTGTCGCGCTGCGCTGTGTCCTGCTCGACAGAGGCAGCACCACCATCTCCGACGAGCTGACGACCTGGGTCTTCCCCGACAACACGACGATCTACAGCGCCCGGGACGAGGACGCCTACAGCCCGGTCGCGCCGGACGCCATCCCGTACACCGGCACCTCCAGCACCGACAACGGCAACCTCAGCGACCTGCCGCTGCTGGTCACCCTGGACAGCGGGCTGTTCGCCACCGTCTGCGAATCCTCCCGGGTGAACTACCCGCGCTCGATGGTCAGTTCCGTCACCGGCGCCGGCGCTGGCTCTGGCGTCGGCAACACGCTCAAGACGTACCTGATGAAGAAGTCCGCCCGTTCCTCGGGCACCACGCAGAACACCACGACCGTCACCACGCCGTTCGCCACGCCGTGGCGTGTCCTGGTGCTCGGCGACGAGGCCGGCGACCTGATCGACAACGCCGAGCTGGTACTCAACCTCGCCCCGGCCTGCGCCCTGCCGGACACCTCCTGGATCAAGCCGGGCAAGGTGTTCCGCTGCGAGCTGAGCACCGCCGCCGGGACCCAGGGCGTGGACTTCGCCGTCGCCCGCAACCTGGACTACATCGAGTACGACGCCGGCTGGTACGGCCCGGAGTTCACGACCACCGACGCCACCACCCCGATATCCGCCATCGACCTGCCCGCAGTGATCAACTACGCGACCAGCCACGGCATCGGGGTCTTTCTCTACGTCAACCGGATCGCCGCGACGGACCCGGACACCCTGTTCGCCCTGTACAAGAGCTGGGGCGTGGCCGGTATCAAGCTCGGTTTCATCAACGACGGCACGCAGGCCATGACCAACCAGATCATCGCCTGGGCCAAGACCGCTGCCAAGCACGAGTTGCTGATCGACATGCACGACGACGTCCGGTCGTGGGGTTACGAGCGCACCTACCCCAACTGGATCAGCCTGGAGGGCGTCCGGGGCAACGAACAGTTCCCGACCGCCGCCAACAACGTCCTCCTGCCCTTCGCCCGCAACGTCGGTGGCCCCATGGACTACACCATCTGCTACGGCCAGTCCCGCGACCGGACCACCAACACCCACCAGATGGCGATGGCCGCCGTCTACTACCAGCCGCTGAACTTCCTCTACTGGTATTCCAAGCCTTCCGCGTACGCCAACGCCGCCAACTGGCCGGGCCTTGCCTGGTTCGATGCCATCCCCACCACCTGGGACGAGAGCACCACGGTCGCGGCCTCCCTCGGCGAGTACGTCGCCGTGGCCCGCCGCACCGGCCGTACCTGGTTCCTAGGCGCGATGAACAACGAGAACGCGCGCACCATCCCGCTCCCCCTGGACTTCCTCGACAGCAACACGTCCTACACGGCCACGATCTACGCCGACGGCACGGCGGGCACCACTCCGTACGCCACCCCCACGGTCGTCAGCACCCGGACGGTCACCTCGGCCACCACTCTCGACGTGACCATGACCAGCGCGGGCGGACAGACGATGATCCTCACGCCGGTGAGCACGGCGACTGATCACAGCGGACAGCAACAAGGTCCGGGTCTGTGACCTGGGCCTTGACCATGGAGCGGGTGACGAGAATCGAACTCGCGCTCTCAGCTTGGGAAGCGACGGCGCTTACGTGGCCGCATGGCCGCTGACCTGGGTAGATGCGCTACGCAGCGGCAGGGGTGAGGGTCTTTTGGCACCGCTGTTCCCCCGCCGCGGGACGTGGGCTCGCGGCGCACGACCTGCTTCCCGTGCAGGCGCTCATGGTCGATCGGGCGTAGTAGGTGTTCGAGCCGACCGGCACGCTTTCAGGTGATCAGCTGGCACCGGGGACGGAATTGCCGGGCGCTTCATGCCCGGCCCGGCGGTACTCGGCGTTGATGCGCTGAGCTTCCTCAAGCTGGTCCTCAAGGATGACGATGCGGCAAGCGGCCTCGATCGGGGTGCCCCTGTCGACGAGCTCGCGGGCGCGCGCCGCGATCCGGAGTTGGTAGCGGGAGTACCGGCGGTGTCCGCCCTCCGAGCGCAGCGGCGTGATCAGACGGGCCTCACCGATGGCTCGGAGGAAGGCCGGGGTGGTGCCGAGCATCTCGGCGGCCCGCCCCATCGTGTATGCGGGGTAGTCGTCGTCGTCCAGACGATCACTGAGGGGGATATCTGCTGTCATGTCACCTCGTTGTGCAACGCGTCGAGGGGCCCGGGGGGGGGGAGGGCCCCCCCGCCCCCCACAGAAAAAAAAAAAAAAAAAGTCGCCCAAACAGGTGGGGCACAGGGTTTTAGACAGACACCCCCCCAAATC
>NZ_JBHYJA010000024.1:61494-62242 GCF_042740355.1 Streptomyces sp. NPDC059010 | reverse complement strand
CCGGGGGGGGTTTGTGTCGGTCTACCCCACTATCTGGGGGGGTTTTTTCTGTTTTCCGGACACGTGGTTGCCACCGGGGTGGTGGGCCCCTGGTGCCGTACGGCACCAGGGCCCCGAAGGAAATTCAACACCATCTGTCGGCCCTAATGCTGTGCCGACCTTCTGTTTCCGCTACCAGCCCTGCAGAAGGGGGGTGCGGGGATCGCGGCTGCGTGACCGGGGACCACCTTCCAATCCGGGGTCTTGCGGTACCCGGGGCGAGTGCTTCTCGGACCGGGCGATCCTGATGGCGTCTGCTCCTCCGTCCTTGTCTCCGAACTTGATGAACTGGTACTTGCGGTACTGCTCGGTGGTGCTGTTGGCGGCACCTCGACCTGCGAGCCGCCCAGTGCGGTCCTCAGTCCCGTCACCGTCCTGCGAACACCTTGGCTTCGGGACTCCAGAACCGCACTGACCTGCGAATCTCATGTACTGCAACCCGCCAGTTCGTGTCTGCCGGGCTTCGCTCGACCGATGTCTACGAGAAAAAGGCTAACCGTGCCAGAGCTCAATGTCTACTCTGGCAAGTACAGATTTACGCCTTGTGGGGGAACAGGTAGCTTGCGAGCTGCAGCAACGGATGGCGGCCCGGCGGTCCAGCCGCGGAGAACGGACGGCGAGACAGCCGTGAGGGCCCTGCCGACACATGTCGGCCGGGGCCGCCCCCCGCGCCCGGGGGGGTATAAAAAAAAACCAACCCCCCCGAAAC
>NZ_JBHYJA010000024.1:59220-61484 GCF_042740355.1 Streptomyces sp. NPDC059010 | reverse complement strand
TGGGTCGTACCCCAACGGTTGGGCGCCCCGGCGGCCCCCCCGCGTATACCGCCGGCCTCCACCCCCTTGCGGCCCCGGCCCAAAATTGGCGCCTGCCCCCTCACCGGGATCCTGATGGCGGTTTGCCGCCCGTCCTCATCCGTCCAGGGCGGCGGCGCCGGGCGATCGGGGGAGGCGATCAGCGAGGATGTCCCGTAGCCGGATCTGGTCCGTGTACGTGGAACTGCCGCGGTGGACGGCGAGTTCGGCCAGGGTGATCGAGCCCGTGCACTGGTCGTCTCCGTCGCACAGGAGGAGGTACTCGACACCGGCACTGGCCATGACGGACAGCGCGACCTCGACGGTCATGTCGTCACTGACCCGAAGCCCGTCCGCCGCCATGTCGTCGACCGCGCTCATGAGGGAGAGAACCGCCTGTCGTCGCTGCGTCTGAACCGGTGTCAAAGCGGCCTCCTCGGAGTCGGGTGAGTTTCTGATCGATGCCCCTAGGCCGCCGGGTCGAAGGCGGGCCGCTGTGCCCTGCGCCGCTTCGCCTGTCCGGTCGGGCGCCCTTGGGCGGAGCGGTCGCGGCGGCCTCGGAACGAGGGAGGTGCGGAGGACACGGCACGGCGGGGGCGTGCCACGGCCGGTGCGGTGATGGCGACAGGAACACCGGAAGGGGCCTGGGCGCCTGTGATGCGGGTCAGCTCCGCCTCACCGGACCGTACGGCGATGATCTGCGGGGTGATGCCGGCCGACGCCATCAGGCGGTTCATGTCGCGGCGTTGGCCGGGGGTCACCAGGGTGACGACGCTGCCGGACTCTCCGGCGCGGGCGGTACGGCCGCCGCGGTGCAGGTAGTCCTTGTGGTCGGTGGGCGGATCGACGTTGACGACGAGATCGAGGTCGTCGACGTGGATGCCGCGGGCCGCGACGTTGGTCGCCACCAGTACCGTCACGTGTCCGGTCTTGAACTGGGCGAGGGTCCGCGTGCGCTGCGGCTGGGACTTGCCACCGTGCAGGGCCGCGGCGCGGACGCCGCTGTTCAGCAGGTGCTTGGTCAGCCGGTCCACGGCGCGCTTGGTGTCCAGGAACATGATCACGCGGCCGTCTCGTGCCGCGATCTCGGTGGTCGTACGGTGCTTGTCCGCCTCGTGCACGTGGAGCACGTGGTGCTCCATCGTGGTGACCGCTCCCGCGGACGGGTCGACGGAGTGGACCACCGGGTCGGTCAGGTAGCGGCGGACGAGCAGGTCGACGTTCCGGTCCAGCGTGGCGGAGAAGAGCATCCGCTGCCCTCCGGGGCGCACCTGGTCGAGCAGCGCGGTGACCTGGGGCATGAAACCCATGTCGGCCATCTGGTCGGCCTCGTCGAGGACGGTGACAGCGATGCCGTCCAGTCGGCAGTCGCCCCGGACGATGAGGTCCTTGAGCCGCCCCGGGGTCGCGACGACGACCTCCGCGCCGGCGCGGAGTGCACCGGCCTGTTTGCCGATCGACATCCCGCCGACCACGGTGGCCAGCCGCAGACTCACGGAGCGGGCGTACGGGGTGAGCGCGTCGGTGACCTGCTGGGCCAGCTCGCGGGTGGGTACGAGGACCAGGGCCAGCGGCTGTCGTGGCTCGGCGCGCCGGCCCGCGGTACGAGCCAGTACCGCCAGGCCGAAGGCGAGGGTCTTGCCCGAACCGGTGCGGCCGCGGCCCAGCACGTCACGGCCGGCGAGGGAGTTGGGCAGGGTCGCCCCCTGGATGGGGAACGGTACGGTCAAGCCCTCGTGACCGAGCGCGGCCAGCAGCGGCGCCGGCAGGTCGAGGTCGGCGAACGACTCGACGGCGGGCAGCGCGGGCGTGACCGTCACCGGCAGCGCGAACTCGCCCTGGGGTGCGGTCTGCCGGCGATCGTTGCCCTGGGAGCGCCGGGGAGCCCCCGAGCGCTTGGCGGCGGAACCCCGGGCGCGGTCGTTGGTACGGGTCGTGCGGGCGGTGCGTGCGCGGTTCAAGCGGAGCCTTTCCTCGACGTGAGCACGTAGGCACGTAGCAAGGAATTTCCGCAGCAAAATGAACGGCGCAGAGAATCGCGAGAACGAGCCGGAGATGATGGGCGCCGAGTCGTATCGACGGAGGAATACGTCACCCTTTGGTGATGGGGTGGGTCTTCCCGTCACGCGCCCTGAAATGCGGCGAGGGGGGGGGGGGGGGGGGGCCCCGGGGGGGCGGGCCCCCCCCCCCCCCGCGCGCGCGGGGGGGGGGGCGCGGGCGCGGGGGGGGCTCTGTCGCGGGGCGGT
>NZ_JBHYJA010000024.1:0-59210 GCF_042740355.1 Streptomyces sp. NPDC059010 | reverse complement strand
TCATCGTCTTTAACCTGACACGTTGGTGTGGGGGGGTGCTACCCCCCCACCCCCCCTATTAAGGGCTGGGTTGGGGGCCCCCCCCCCCCGGGGGGCGCCCCCAGCTGCGAAGTATGCGTTGCCGCCGGTGTCAGGCGGGAACGATGTTCTCGGCCGTCGGGCCCTTCTGGCCCTGCGCGATGTCGAACGACACCTTCTGACCTTCCAGCAGCTCACGGAAGCCCTGGGCGGCGATGTTGGAGTAGTGGGCGAAGACGTCGGCGCCGCCGCCGTCCTGCTCGATGAAGCCGAAGCCCTTTTCCGCGTTGAACCACTTCACAGTGCCAGTAGCCATTTCATTTCTCCTTCGGAGACGATGTCCGGAATTCACCCTGTGTGAATTCCGCGTCGCCGTGCTGATTACCCCGTCGGAAAATGAACCTTCTGGCAACCACACCTGCAACTGAGATCGACGTTAGCATGACGCGGTCGGCTCTGCGTGGTCAATGATTCCGCGCGGGTTGGCGGTCCAGGAATACTCGCCGTGTGCCGCACCTATTTCTCGCTTCACGGATACAGATATTGATCCGCACGGATGCAGTGTTCCTGCCGAACCTATCCGGCCACAGGCCCATGACCACCGTCGATGAGCTGTGCGCCGCCGCCATCGTCATCAAAAGGATGGGGCAACGGCGAACGCGCCGGTACCTAGCTATCGCGATGAAGGTCACATCGGCCCAGAAGAGACGATGCCGATGGCAGCGCACGCGGTCCGGGCTCGGTCGGCTTGCTCGCCGATGACGCCGTGTCACGTCGTCCTTCGTGTGCGGCATCGCAGAGACGAGAGAGCGCCTGCACCGGACGGTCGCGGCGTTGCACGGCGACGTGGATGTTGCCGTACGCCGGGACCGTGCCGTCGACGGAGGCTGGGCAGGCTAGGCCGGGCAGGCCGACGGCGTCGATGCGGATGCGCATGGCGGCCATCATCCCCCAGGCGGGATCGTGTTCGCCGGTAGGTCGCATTGGGCGCGAAGGGGTGCCGGACGTGGGTGCCGCCGAACTGACCGATGCGCCTGCTGCACGCAGAGGGGCGCGCCAGCCTCAAGTCAGTGCGGACAAAACAACCCCAGGCCGCTGACCTGGCGTTCCATCGTGGAGCGGGTGACGAGAATCGAACTCGCGCTCTCAGCTCGGGAAGCGACGGCGCCTGACGTGCTCCACGTTCCTGACCAGCCCGGGGGAACGGGGAAGCGGAGGGCGTGACGGAAAGCGGAGCGGCGGTAAACGGGTGGCGGAGTGTGGTCTATTTCAACAACCTCTGTCCAGGTAGCCTCACCTGTGGCCAGTAGCGCACCAATCCCCCCACCCCCCAGGTCTGCGTGCCGGTGAGGACGACACCCACCTCTCTCTGCCCCTGTCTCTGCACCTGGCAGCCGGGTGATCTCCCCCGTTCGCCACCTCCAGGAGGATCACGGTGAAAGTTCGCACCAGAAGTTCGGCGATCTTCGGCACCCTCTGCCTCGTCGCTTCCCTCGCTTTGACCACGGCGTCTGCCGACGAGCTCAGCTCCCCACGCCAGGCAGCGAAGGTCGTGCTCAAGAAAGTGGCCACGGCCCAGAATCCGACCGCCGGCGCCGCCGGTCCCGGTGGCACGGTCTGGATAGCCGAACGCGCGGGCAAGGTAAGGGTCTTGGACGATGAGGGGCTCGGCGAGCCTGTCCTCGACATATCCAGGGAGACCACCACCAACGGCGAACGCGGCCTGCTGGGCATCGCGTTCGACAAGGGGTTCGCGCACTTCTACATCTCGTACACGAACCTCGAAGGCACCAGCACCGTGGATGAGTTCGCGGTGCGGGACGGCAAGATCCAGCCGGACACCCGGCGCACCGTCCTCACCCAGACTCAGCCCTACGCGAACCACAACGGCGGCGACATCACGTTCGGCCCCGACGGCTACCTCTACATCGCGTTCGGCGACGGCGGCTCGGGCGGCGACCCGCACGGCAACGGCCAGAACCTCGACACGCTGCTCGGCAAACTCCTGCGGATCGACCCGAGAGGCGCCGAGCCGTACGCGATCCCGCCGGGCAACCCGTTCGTGGACGACCCGAACGCGAAGGACGAGATCTGGGCGTACGGGCTGCGCAATCCGTGGCGGTTCTCCTTCGACGCGGGCACGGGCGACCTGCTGATCGGGGACGTCGGCCAGAGCGCCTGGGAGGAGATCGACTGGGCCCCGGCAACCAGCAAGGGCGGCGAGAACTACGGCTGGTCCCAGATGGAGGGCAACCATCCCTTCCAGGGCGGCACGGAACCCGCGAACCACGTACCGCCGATCCACGAGTACGACCGCAGCGGGCTGGGCTGCTCGGTGACCGGCGGATACGTATACCGAGGCGAGGCGATCCCGGACCTCAAGGGGCAGTACGTGTTCAGCGACTACTGCGATGGCACCGTCCGTGCTCTGCAGATGGAGAACGGCGAGGTGACCGGCGTGAGCAACCTCGGAGTCGACGGCGGCCGGGTCGTCTCGTTCATTCAGGGAGGCAATGGCGAGCTGTACGTGCTCGACCTGCGTGGCAGCGTCTCCCGCATTGACCCGGCGTAACGACCACCGGATGAAGAAGCCGCCGAGCAGCGAGTGTCACCCAGGTTGGCTGGCGCTGGTGCCGAGCGCCTTGGCCACGTCAGCGACCAGCTGATCGTCGAGGTCGATCACGGTTCTGTGCGGCCACGGCGCCCGGCGTGTCACATCGCGGCGATGCCCTCCATGCCCGACTCGCCGAACGCGGGAAGGCCCTCGGCGGTGGTGACCTTGGTGAGGGATCCGTCCTCCTCGACGCGGAAGCCGTCGACCGTTCCGGAGGTGGCGTTCTGGACGTAGACGAACTTCGCGTCCTTGGTCACGGCGATGTCGATCACGCCCTGCGATTTCGAGGAGGGCGGGGTGGCGAGGCCGACCTCGTTCGTCAGGGAGAGCCGTCCGTGCTTGTCCATGCGGTAGCCGGTGACGGTGGAGTTGCCGGTGTTGCCGCCGTAGAAGTAGTTGCCCGCGCGCTCCAGCCAGCACAGGACCTCCTGACCGCTGGCGAGCGGCTGCTGGAGGACCTTCAGCTTGCCGTTGTGCCGGACCTTGTAGACGCTCACCGTGGACTTCTCGGCCTCGGCGACCAGCATCCGGCTGCCGGAGCTGTCGAAGCTGATCGCGAACGGCACGTTGCCGGCGGACTTGTTGACGACCGGCTCGGCGACGGCCGGCAGGCCGTTCTTCTTCAACGGGAAGATCTCGACGGTGTTGTTCCCCTTGGTGGTGACCACCAGGGCACGGCCGTCCGGGGTGATCTCGACCTCGCCGGGCGAGGTGTCGAACCGTGGTACGTCCTCGTTGGCCAGCCCGAGTGAACGGAAGGACCCCCGCATCGGAACGAGCCCCTTCCTGGTGATCCGGAAGCCCTGAACGCTGCCTTCGCCGCCCGCGTTCATCACGTACGCGACATTGCCGCGCACCGCGATGCCGGAGGGGAACTCGCCGCCGGTGTCGAGGACTTGACGGTGCTTGAGTTTCGTTCCCTCGACGCGGAAGGAGGTCAGCGTGCCGCTGCCCGCGTTGACCGCCAGCAGCATGCCGGAGGCGTCGTCGTAGACGAGGGAGCCCTGGGAGGCGAGGGAGTCCGTGGGGGCGTCGACCTGGTCGCCGCCCCGGCCGCCGGTGGCATAGGTGCCGGCGGGTTTCAGCTTGCCCTGGCCGTCCCGTGCGAAGACGTGGATGGTGTTGCCGCTCAGCTCGTTGCCCTGCACGAAGACGGCACGGCCGGTTTCCGCTCCGGCCGTCCCGTACTGGCTCGCAGAGGCCAGGGACACGGCCACGGTGGCCGCCGCGGCGGTGGCGAGGGCACTGCCGCCGATCACGATCCGCCGCGTCCTGGACTTCGCCCGGTGACCGCGACGTCCTCCGGCTACCCGGCGGCTCGGACGGGGCTCACTTCCATCGCCGTACATACTCATGTCCCGCTCCTTCGCTCCTTGTGGCGTTCGTGTGTCCGCGTGTTCGTCGGGGACGGGAGAAGCGTGGCCGGTGGCGGCAGTGGGGCGAGTGGGGAACGGGGGGCGCGTCAGACTCTCGTAAGCAGTTCTCCGGGCGACGATGGCCGTCACTGTTCCGTAAGGCGCTCGGACATTCCGGAACGGACAGGCGCCGAGTGGGATCGGAGCATGAAACCGGGTGTTCTTCCGCCGGTGTTCAGGGGCAGGTTGCACGACGCCCGCACGGCGACCTCGATCGGCCGCTGGCTGGGGCCGGCGTTCGCCCTGTGCTTCGTCACCGGGCTCGTCAAGTGCGACCCGGCAGTCACGGTTGGCGAACGGTCAGGTCAGGCAGCGGTCAGGACTGCTCACGCAGGATGCCGGCGACCTGCGGCGGACGGTACGACGGGCCCTTGAGTACCTTGCCGTCCTCCCGGTACGAAGGGCGGCCGTCCGGGCCGAGCTTGGACATGTTGGCACGATGAACCTCGGCCAGGACGGCGTCGAGGTCGATCCCGTGCACGGCGGCGGTCCCGTACGCGATGTAGACCACGTCGGCCGGCTCGTGCGCGATGTCCGCCAGACGGCCGGACTCCGTCGCCTCGGCGAGCTCGGCCACTTCCTCCTCCAGGAGGACTTGGCGGTGCCGGGCCAGTCCCGGCTTGACGTTGGCCGGGGTGGATCCGATGCCGAGACCGAAGGCCCGGTGGAAGGCGCGGACCAGGTCCTGGGGGGTGGGAGCGGGAGCGCTGTCGGTCATCCGGCCTTGCCTTCTTTCGCGCGGTCCAGGCGGTTTGCGCGGTCCGTGCGGTTGCGGCGCAGGGCGAGGACCGCGTTGTGGCCGCCGAAGCCGAAGGAGTTGACCAGGACGACGTCGCCGGCGGCCGGCAGGGAGCGCGGCACGTACGTGACCACGTCCAGGTCGCAGGCATCGTCGAGGTCGTCGCATCCGATGGTGGGCGGGATGTGCCCGTGGTCGAGGGTGAGGGCGGCGACCACGGCCGCCACCGCGCCCGCGGCCCCCTGGAGATGGCCCAGGTTGCCCTTCACGGCCGTCACGGGCACGGCCGGGGCCTCCGCGGCCCGCTCGTCCAGGAGCCGGCGCAACGCCGTGGCCTCGGCGAGGTCCCCGTCCACGGTGGCGGTGGCGTGCGCGTTGATGTGGACGACGTCGCCCGGTACGGATCCGGCGTCGGCGAGCGCACGGCGCAGCGCGAGGACGATCCCGTCGCCCGAGGGGTCGGGTGCGACGAGGTGGTGGGCGTCCGCGGACAGGCCCCAGCCCGCCGCCTCGCAGTAGATGCGGGCACCGCGCGCCAGGGCGTGCTCCTCGGCCTCCAGGACGAGCAGCCCGGCGCCCTCCCCGTGGACGAAGCCGTCGCGGTCCTTGGCGAAGGGGCGGGAGGCCCGCTGGGGCTCGTCGTTGCGGGTGGACAGGGCACGCATGGCGGCGAAGGAGGCCATCACCGACGGGGTGATGGCGGCCTCCGTTCCGCCTGCCAGGACCATGTCGAGGTGTCCCTGGCGGATGCGGTCGATGGCCTGCCCGATGGCTTCGGTGCCCGAGGCGCAGGCGCTGACGACGGTGCGGGCCTCGCCGGTTATCCGCAGGTCGAGGGAGATCTGTGCGGCGGGCTGGGACGGCACGGTCATCGGGGCGGTGAGCGGGGAAACGCCCCGCGGGCCCTTGTCGCGCAGCCGGCGGTCACCGTCGACCAGCACGGGGGCGCCGCCGATGATGGTGCCGATGGACACGCCGACCCGGCTCGGGTCGATGCCGCTTTCGACGGTCCCGGTCGCGTCGAAACCCGCGTCTCGCCATGCCTCGCGGGCGGCGATCACCGCGAACTGGGAGGCGCGGCTCATCCGTCGTGCCTGGGGCCTGGGCAGCAGCTCGGCGGGGTCTTCCGGCACCGTCCCGGCGATGCGTACGGGCTGACCGGCGAACTCCGCACCCGCCAGGTGCCGCACGCCGCTTCGTCCTTCGAGGAGGCCGTGCCACAGGTCCGGAACGCCGACGCCGAGGGGGGTGATCGCCCCCAAACCGGTAATCACGACCCGCCGCTTTGTTGCTCGGGTCACTTCGACTGGCCGGCCGTGGGGTGGGGTCGGCTGGTGCATAGGGATTCCGCTTTCCTGTTCCAGGCTCTCAACCGCCAGTGGGTGATAGGCAGTTGATTGCATGAAAGCGGCCTTGTGGGTGTCCGCGCAAGGCCCTGAGACGCGCGTCACGCTGTACACTGCGACTGCATACCATAAGTTGATATCGCACCATCACGGGGGAGAGTTAATGATGGGGACAAGTGGCGTTCATAATCGCGCTTTGCCGTACGGCCCTACCCTTCAGGCCACGGAGTTGCCGCAGCTTCTCCGTGTCTGGAGAGTTGACGCAGGCGTAAAGCTGCGACGTGAAAAGGCAATTCCGCAGAAGGAAGTCGCCGAACTCATGGGCGTGAGCGAGCGGTGGTATCGAAGTCTGGAGTCGGGGGATTCCGTATCGCTCTCCAGTGACATATTGGCTCGACTTTCCAGGGTATTGGTACTGGGTCCCGACGAGCGCATGGTCCTGTACAGCCGCGCACTCGACGGCGCCGGCATCGCGCTCGCGGATGACGAGGGTGCGGCCGAGGACCAGCTCGCGCTCCTGCGACTGGTCACGGGGCAGACCCAGTTCCCCGCCTATCTCACGGACGGTAGCTGGAACATCCTGGGCTACAACACTCTGATGGCCGACTGGTTTCCCTGGGTGCGTAAACCGGGTGCCAACCTCATGCACTGGGCGTTGACCGACCAAGAGGCCCGCGAGCAGATGCTGGACTGGCGGCAGCATGCGGAGATCTACCTGGCGATGCTCCGGTTCGCCCTGGCCACGGGCTCGGACAAGGCGTCGCTCGACTGCCTCGTCCAGCGCATTCTGCAGGATCCGACATGCCGTCAACTCTGGGCGCAGGGACCGAAGGTCATCGCCTTCCGCCAGGGCCACCGGTACAGGCTGAGCCTCCCCCACATCTCACCCGAACAGATCACCGTCACCTCTCAGGTGCTTCTCCCGGCCTACCAGCACGGAATGCGCTGCGTCATGCTGATGCCGCAGAATCGCGCCCTGCCCTGGCGCGTCCGCATCCCCGCCCAACAGAACGGCAGTTCAGCGGAATAGCGCACACTCTACACACCTCCGTGCGACCGCAAGCGGCAAACTATTGCCGCTTGCGCGCTCTCTTCGACCGGTGACCGGCAAATATTTGCCGGTCGCTGCCATTTGTCCGTTTCGGTGTTTCTTCAATGCTGGCGAACCGGAAAACTCCGTACAGCGGCAAACTTCTGCCGCTTGACGGGCACTTGTGTCGATGGGCATCCTCCAGCCAACGACACCACCACATACAGGTCACACGAAGACCTGAGCAGTCACATGAAGGTTCAAAGCATGGCACTGCAATTCGCGAGAACGGCGAACCGGACCGTTCTCGCCCGCCGGCATCAAAATCACCTCGACCAGGCTTGTGTCGAAGCCGAATACCGCAGCCGATTCCGTACCTGGGAACGGGTCGCCACAGTCCGAAACAGCCCGATGCGAACGCTGGAAGGCGACGGCGAACTCTTCTTCAGCCCGGAGCTCGTCCCCGCCCTCTCGCACCCGATCCTCAAGCAGGCCGAGCCCCGTATCCGTGAGACCGTCCTGGTCCACCGCCTCTACGAATACCTCAAGTTCACGATCGACCTGGAGCAGAGCGCGGTCATCCCCGTCACCGGGCACATCAGCCGCGGTATGTCCGGACTGGACCTGCCCGAGCACATGCTGCTGGACGCTTTCAAGATCGTGACGGACGAGGCTTGGCACGCGCAGTTCACGTACGAGATCCTGCGCGAGGTCCGCACCCGTACACGGATCGCCCCAGCCCTCCCGGACACCCCGACCTTCACCGCCGAGCTCGCGCGGATCCACGAGGAGCTGCCGAGCCAGATCCGTGGCCTGGACGAGCTGCTGTTCGCCATCGTCAGCGAGACGCTGATCTCCTCGATTCTCGACGAACTGCCCCAGGACAAGCGGCTTCCCGAGGGTGTCCGCGAGATGGTGGCCGACCACGCGGTCGACGAGGCCAAGCACCACTCCTACTTCTCGACGCTGCTCCGGTTCCTGTGGCCGGCGATGACGCGGAAGGAGCGTGAGCTGGCGGGCCCGTACATCCCGCGGCTGATCTTCGCGTTCCTGGAGCCGGACTACGCGAGCGCGGCCCTGGGGCTGCGGGCGTCCGGCCTGGCCCGCCACGAGGTGGAACAGATCATGAGCGACTGTTACACGCGCGACAAGGTGGTGGACGACGTGCGCCGCGGCGCCGGGCCCACCCTCCAGTACTTCGTCGAGGCGGGGGCACTGGAGCACACCGCCACGCTTGAGGCGTTCCAGGAATCGGGGCTGATCGCATGAGGACCGAAACCGGCCGTCCCGCGACCGTCCAGGCTGCGCGCGCTCTGACGCCGACCGTCACGCAGTACTGGCTCACCGGTGCGCCCGGGGGCGAGCCGCTGCCGGCCGCTGTGCCCGGCCAGCACCTCACCCTGCGCGTGGGACCGCGCTACAAGACCTACACGATCCTGGCGTTCGGCGACGAGGGTTACGAGCTGGCCGTCCGCAACCGTGACCGGGGCGGCCGGCGCGACCACCTCTCGCCCCGCCTGCACGTCGGAGCACCCGTCAGGGTGTCCGCCCCGGGCGGGCACTTCACCGCCGAGGACGCCACCCCCTTCACCGACTTCGTGGCCGGCGGCGTGGGGATCAACCCGATCCTCGCCGTCCTGTCCGGCGGCCGGCTGCGCGACTGGCGGCTCGTCTACGTCGACCGGGGCGCGGAGGAGTTCCCCTTCCTTGAGCGCATCCAGGAGCTGGCGCGGGAGCAGAACGGCAGTGTCGTCACCATCGACACCAGTAGCCAGGGCCGCCCGGACTGGGACGGAGCCGTCGCCGGCATCCCCGTCGGCGGCACCGTCGGCGTGTGCGGACCGGCCGGGATGGTCGCGGCGGTGCGAGACGCCGTCGAGCGTGCCCCGGGCTCACGGCGGCTGATCACCGACGGCTCGTCGACCGGAGCCGCCGGTGACATGCCCTCCTCCGTCGAAGTGGAATGTGTCAAGACCGGCATCACCTTCGAAGCCGCCCAGCATCAGCCGCTGCTCGACGCGCTGAACCGGAACGGCGTGGGCGTCCCGTCCTCCTGTCGGCAGGGCATCTGCGGGACCTGCGAGGTCGAGGTCCACACCGGCCGGATCGACCACCGCGACGAGGTGCTCACCGACGAGGAGAAGGCCGCATCCAGCTACATGCTCCCGTGCGTGAGCAAGTCGATCGGTACGCGGCTCGTCCTCAACGTCTGACATCGGCAACCGTCCCCCCACGACCATGACCAGAAAGACCCCTGTGAACCAGCTCATCGCCGACTACGCCGAACGGATCGGACTCCGCACGCCGCTGGAGCCGACGTTCGACTGCCTTCGGCAACTCCACGAAGCGCACCTGTACAACGTCCCGTTCGAGAACTTCAGCATGCACGGCAACGCGGAGCGGGGCCTCAGCGAGGAGGCGCTCCACGAAACGATCGTGGACCGTCGCCGCGGCGGCATCTGCTTCGAAACGGGGCGGATGATGCAGTCGCTGTTCGACGCGTGCGGATTCGACTACGAGCTCCGGCTGGGCGGCAGCGTCAGCCCCAAGGGCCCGGCGACCCACCAGATTTTCATCGTGACGCTGGACGCCGAGCGCTGGCTCTTCGACATCGGATACGGGGCCCGCGGCCCGAGAGGGCCGGTCCGGCTGGCGGACGGGGCACAGCTGACCCACCCCGCCCTCTCCACCCGGGTCCGCCTCGACCACGGCTCCGGTGCTCCGGTCTGGACGGTGTCGATCCACGAACACGCCGTCAACGCGGCCGAGTGGCAGGACATCTACCGGTTCGTCGACGCCCCGGTCGAGCCGGCCGATCTGGACATGGCGCACTTCTACACGACGGCGTCGCCCAACAGCCTGCTCAACCAGCACAAGGTGGCGAGCATCCCCACCCCCACCGGCAGGGTGAGCGTCCGCGACGGCCACCTCACGATCGTGTCGGACGGCGGTAGCACCACCACCCCCGTCGACGACGGCGCACGGCTCCAAGAACTGCTCGGGCTCCATTTCGGCCTCAGCGTTCCCCTCCAGGACCTCGGGCTCGAAAGGTAATTGCGTGCACTACTTGACCGTACCGGGGTATACCGGTTCAGGCCCGGACCACTGGCAGACGCATCTGGAGAACACCTACGCGGGGTTCTCCCGCGTGGTCCAGGACGACTGGGCGACCGTCGACCGCGACCGCTGGGTCGCCAGGCTCGACGAGACGGTGCGCGGCATCGACGGGGAGGTCTTCCTCATCGGCCACAGCTGCGGATCGGTGACCGTCGCGCAGTGGGCGGCGACGTGCTGGGACAGCCGGGTCGTCGGGGCGCTCCTGGTCGCCCCGGCCGATGTCGAGGCGGCCGACACGCTGCCGGTCATCCGCCCGCAGGCACCGCTGCCCACCGGCAGGCTGCCGTTGAAGACCCACCTCGTGGTCTCCGACAACGACCCGTTCCTGCAGCTGGAGCGAGGTCTCGGTCTGGCCGAAACCTGGGGCAGCAGCGTCGAGATCATCCCCGGCGGCGGGCACCTGGCCACCCGGGACGGCTACGGCCCGTGGAGCCACGGGGCGGCACTGATCGAGCACCACTCCGGACATGTACTTGAATCGACCGACTCGGCCCAGGGACGTGCCCCCCTTGTTTAGCAAACTGGCCTCGGTCCCGCGGCCCATCTACTTCTACCTGGCCGCGTCCTTCTTCATGGGGCTCGCCAACACCATCTTCGACGTGGTGTTCAACTTCTACCTCGCCGAGCGTGGCATCAACGAGGGCGACGCGGGCGTGATCTACGCCATCGCCACCGGTGCCATGGCGGTCGCGGTCGTCCCGCTCCTCTTCCTCGGCCGGTTCATGTCGCAGCGGGCCCTGCTCATCGGGGCGTCGGTGCTCTACACCGTTCCGTTCGCCGGTCTGCCGTTCGTGGCCTCGGTCGCCTCGGCGTCCGTCGTCCTGAGTCTGATCCTCGCCGGCATGCTCGGCCTGCTCTCGGTGGGCAACGCGATCGCCGGCGCACAGGTCCCGCAAGCCGCCCGTACCCGCCTGTTCAGCGCGTTCTTCATCTCCTACCTGGGCGCCGGAGTCATCGGCTCCGCCCTGGTGTCGGTGGTCAGCGGCTGGCTGCACACCAGCGACCTGGAGAAGTACCGCTTCTTCCTGCTGCTGTCCTTCCTGGCTGCCGGCCTGATGCTCGTCCTGCGCCTCCCGTCGGCGCGGACGGTCGCGAAGACGGCCGCGGCGGCCTCGCAGGAGGAGAGCCGCGCACCCGTCGAGAAGCGCAACTTCGTGGCCCTCTTCCTGGCGGCCGGGTTCCTCGGCGCGTCGATCGCGCTGTTCTTCCGGTTCGCCAACGTCCTCTTCCAGCAGATCTACGACATCCCGGTGAGCGACATCTCGCTCATCCTGGGCACCGACAAGATCGTCAGCATCTTCGGCGCCATCTTCGCGCCGGTCCTGGTCAAGCGCTTCTCGCTGCGCCCGAGCGCCGCGTTCTTCGGGGTGCTGGCCGTCCTCGGCCTGCTGCTCCAGTCGCTGACCGTCCCGCTGGCTGTCTTCATCGTGCTCTACCTGCTGCGGCTGCTGTTCAACTACTGCCTGATGCCGCTCCTGGACACGGTCGCCATGTCTGGCTTCGCGCCGGCCCGCCAGATGGTGTCGATCGGCATGCGGCAGTCCTCGTTCTACCTGGGCGGAGCGGTCGCGGCCGCCGTCTACGGAGACCTGCTCGACGCCGGGCAGTGGCAGACGGCCCTGTGGGTCTCGGCCGCCTGCGCCCTCGTCGGGTCGCTCGCGATGACCATGGTCCGCAGCAACGAGCCCGTGCCCCGCGCCGAGAGCGAAGAGAAGGTGCTGGAGAATGCCTGATTCCGCGATCCGGAGCGCTGGTGGCACGGGGAAGCTCGTGATCGTCGACCCGTACTCCAGCGGTTCGGCCCTGGCCCGTCGTGCGAAGGAGCTGTACGGCCTGGACTCCGTCGCCGTGCTGACGTCGCAGACCCTGCCGGCGGCGCTCGTCGCGACCTACCCGGCCGAGGACTTCGTCGCGGAGCTGCGCTACGCGGACGTCCTCACGACGGCCCAAGCGGTCGAGGCCCTGTGCGGCGGTCGACCGGACCACCTCATCTGCGGGTCCGAGCCGGGCGTGGAGGCGTACGACCTGCTGGCCGCCCACTGGGGGATGCGCCCGAACACCGGGCCCTCCGAGGCCCGGCGTGACAAGTTCCTGATGCAGGGCCGGCTGCGCGATGCGGGCGCCCGGTACATCCCGCACCACCTCGCCGAGGACACCGAGTCCGCCGTGGCGTGGTGTGCCAGGAGCGGACTGGCCGAGTACGTCGTGAAGCCGGTGAAGTCCTTCGCCACAGACGGCGTCTTCTTCTGCTCGTCCCTGGACGAGGTGCGGGCCGCCTGCGAGAAGCTGTTCGGCCGGAACGACCTCGCCGGTGAGCTCATCACGGAGGTCCTGGTCCAGGAGCGGCTCGTGGGCCCGGAGTTCGTCGTCGACTCGGTGTCCCTCGACGGCTCGGCCTTCGTCGTCAACATGTTCCGCTACACGAAGGAGACGGTCGACGGGAACCCCGTCTACCGCGCGATGTCGTCGGTGGACGTCGGCGACCACCCCGACATCGTGGCCTACGTCGAGCATGTGCTCGCGGCGCTGGGCATCGAAAACGGTCCCGCCCACAGCGAGCTCATCCTCACCGAAGACGGCCCGGTCCTCATCGAGACGGGTGCCCGCATGCACGGCGGGCTGGGCCCAAGGCTGGTCGAGGAGTCATCCTCGCACTCCATGATCGACCTGACCCTCGCGTCGCGCGTGGCGCCGGTGGAATTCGAGCGCCGGACCCGGGTGCGGCCCTCCCTGCGGCGGGGCGTCGTCGAGTGCTTCCTCTCCGCCCCGGCGGGCGGCGTGGTCGCGGCGAACCGCGTCCGGGAGTCCTGCCGGGAGCTTGAGAGCTACCTCTTCGACACCTGCGAGCAGGCGCCGGGGGACCTTATCGAGAAGACAACCGACCTGATCACGTCGTACGGCCGCGTCGTCCTCGCCCACGCGGACCCCGTGGCGCTGGCGCGGGACATGGACTACGTCCTCGACCTGGACCGCAGGGGCGCCCTCATCGAGGTCCTGCCCGGCACATAGGCAGTGGCTGTCAGCCCGATGCGGGCGTGGTCCGTGCCACGCCCGCGTCGCACGGCAGCGTGCCGGTGGGTTGCCCCGCGCCTGCGGGGCAACCCGAAGGCGAAGGCCCTGATGGTGGCGGCCAGGGCCACGACCGTGAACCAGCAGACGAACGGAGCCGCCCGCGCTGCGGCCCGGGGCGTGGTCGGCCACGTCGTAGAGCAGGTCGAGCCGGTGGGCTCCGGCTGCGACAGCCTGGGCTCCTGGCCAGGACGCTCCTGGGAGTTGGGGCCGTTCACTACCTGCCGGGAAAGACATCCAAGAACCGCGACGCTTGTTGCCAGCCACCGGTGACGGTGATGCCCAGGGCTAAGCCAGCGGCCGTCACCACTGGTTGAAGATCGTCCGGTGCGCCGATCGCTCGACCACCCTCCCAAGCAGCCCACGCTCCCCGGCCGCTGACCCGGCGCCAGGTCGACGACCGGATGTGGGAGCTCGGTGAGTTGTACGCCCACACCTCGTCGAGCGAGCCGGGCGACCCGGGGATCTCGGACCCGTCGGACCAGGCCGGGGCCGGTGCCTTCCGGCAGCGGCTCGCGGGTCATATGCGGCGGCCGGGGTTCGAGCTGCTCGTCGCGGAGGCCGTACGCCCCTCGGGCGCCACCGACCTCACGGCATGTGCCTACGGCTTCCCCGTGCGCGGCGCCGGCCCCTGGTGGCAGGGCCTAGACGAGTATCTCCCGGAGAACCTGTTCCGCGTCGCCGCCTCGGGAAAGCTCTTCGCGGTCGCCGACGTCCTCGTGGCGAGCCGGGTGCGCACCCATGACCTGACCCGCGAGTGGAACCTCGCCCGGCGCCTGCAGAAGCGGCTGCTCGGCGACCACATCGGCGCGCTCGGCGTCACCCTGGTCGACCGCCGTGACCTGGACACCTACCGGGCACTGCTGGCCTGGGGCTGGCGCTGTCTCCCGGCCGAGGATCGCGGGGCGTCCCGGTTCGCTCCGCGCCGCCTGCTGGTGCTCCGCTGAAGGCGGCGGGCATTCTCCGGGGTGTGGCCGCGCTACCGTGACGTCGCGGGGGCACAACATCAAGCCCCGCGAGGTCGCTCTCCGGTCCCCAGGGGAACGTTGCTGAACCGGTCCTGTACACCAAGTCCCCTGCCTGGCCGAGCACACACGTCTGGGGCGCGGCTTTCTCAGGACTTTCTGCTGCTTGACTCACCGGTGATCCTGACCGATCGGCGTTTCGGTCACCGGCCTTCCCGTCGATGGTCGTCGACAATCCCCGGTTGGGTGGGGCGGGCCTGGCCCGTGCTGGTGTCGATCAGGATCTGCACGGCCTGCTTGGGGTTGTCGGCACGGACCGCTTCGGCCATCGCGGCCCGCGCCGCCTCGGGAGGCGTGTCCGGCGGAACCACGAGCAGGGAGAAGTAGTCCTGGTCTCCTCGGGTCACGAGCGCGGTGTCGTCGCCCGTGGAGAAGGCGTCGATGTGCACGACCCGGTCGTCGACGGTCATCCGTGTCGGCATCTCGTCCCAGGCCCCGGAGTCCAGGCCGATCCGGGTGACCGGCCCGAGGCGCTCGGTCAGTGCGCCGATCAGGCCGGGCAGTTCGGTGGCGAGGTGCCTCGAACGGGGCCACCAAGCACCGTCGAGTATGCCCTGGCGGTCGTGGGTGGTGGTGAGCCGCAGGAGAGCCGTTCCGGGGCGCACCGACTCGTGTACGCCGTCCGCCAGGAGCCCTTCCGGATGCGGGGTGGGGGAGTCCGGCATCGCGCTCATCTGCCTTTCCGGGTGGGGCGAGCCGTCGGCTGCCGGTGTCGGCGGTGGCCGAGCGGCTGCCCGGAGGAGGGCGTCCTGCGTCTTTGCCTTCCTGGTGTCCAAGCTACTCCTGCCGGTCTCGGGCGCGGTCGTCCACTGCCGCGGTCATGAGCGGCCCGGCCTCCTCCTCGATGGTGTCGGGCGGCACGACCAGCAGGTCCCAGCGGCCGTGGCCGGGGGCGAGCAGGACGACGGTGTTCGGCGCGTGCGGTGCGACGGCGCTGCGCAGCCGTACGACCTGGTTGCAGACGAACATCCGGCCCGGTGCTGCGGACCAGTCCGCTGAGTTCACCGTGACACTGGCGATGTGCCCCCAGGCGCGCGGCAGCGCGGCGAGCAAGAGGGGAAGCTCCGCCAGGAGATCGTAGGAGCGGGGCCACCACGCGCCGTCGAGGCGGCGGGGCAGGGTGCTGTCGGGCGCAAGGTGCAGCCGGAGGAGGGGATGGGAGGGCGGCGGTACGGGTGGGACCGTGGTGATCATGAAATTCCTTGGATGGGCTTGTTGCGCGGGCGGGCGCGGGCCGGTCACGACCGGCGGTGCGGCGGGCCGAGGCGGGCCGTGGTTCACGGCCTGCACCCGGCTGAGGTGTTCGAGGAGGTGGATCGCGGTGGCCGACGGGTCGGCCCGGCCGGGCACTCGGGTGCCGGGACGCGGGCGGCGGCAGACGCGATGGCTGACCTGCGGCAGGCGTCAGACGGGGCCGCGTCCGGATCGCGGGCGTCGAGGGCGGGCAGCGGGGCCTGTCATGATGCGGCACCTGTCCCGGGCGTCGAGCCGCCCGGTGTCGTCGTGCGCCGGGAGCGAAACCGGTTCGGTCACCGGTATGCGGCGGGCCCTCGGTCATTTCACCCTACCGGGCGCAGCGCAATAGAGGGGTCACGGACCGTAACAGTTGTGGAAGAAGGAAAGGCCGGCTGAGTGGTGCTGCGGTGCACCGCCCTCGCCTTCCCACTGCTCCATCTGCTCCCGCTCCCACCCGGCGCCGTCCTGGTCGTGCCGACGCTGTTCGGCCGCGACGAGCGCACTTGCGGTGAGGTGGAGCGCGGGGTCGGCCGCTGCCGTCATCAGCCGTGCGGCCGTGGCCGCCTCGGTCCCGGGCGGGACGACCAGCAGGTCCCAGTGGCCGATGCCGTAGGAGTAGAGCCGGATCGTGTAGGGGTCGAACCCGGACGCGAACCACGCGGCCTTCACTGTCTGACCGGCGGCAGACAGGTCGCACGGCGCCTCCGGCCAGGTGCCGCGGCGCACGGCGAAACCGGGCGCCCTCCCCCGCCTTGCGTCGAACGCGTCGGTGAGTATGGGCAGTTCGCTCATCAGGTCGCGGGAACGGGGCCACCAGGCACCGCACACGGGGCCGGGCGGAAAGGTCGGCGGGCGCAGGGCGAGCCGGGTGGGCAAGGGCGGATAGGAGTGTTTCTGCTCGGGGGCCGCATGTTCATCGGCGCGCGATGCCATGTCGCGGTCCTGTCCCCGGGCCGCCGTGCGACGGACCGGTGCCATGGTGCGCCAGGAACGACGCCGACGGGCCGCGGGCGTACGGGGAACTCCCGGTGTCCGCCACGCTACTCCGCCCCGGCGTGCCCGGAGCGGTCCACGGACGCGCGTCCGTGGGATGGCGGAAAGCCGGCTTCCCTCGGGGTTCCCACCCCACGGGAAGAGGGCCTAGGCTGACGCCGTCCGGCCGTGCGCAGGAGTTTGCCGGAACGTCCACCGTTTCGGCAGCCCATGGGCCGCCTGCTCCCCGGCATACCGGGCAAGGACCGATTCGCCGCCACCGCAAGACAGTTGGCCCTGGCTCTCCTCGCCCTCCGGCAGCCTGCTTCGGTCACCTTCACCTCCCCTCGTCGGGAGACCCGCGCGGTGACATCCCGCCTGCCGTCGTGGGTCCGATGTGGGGCACCCGGCTCCCGATCGCGCGCCCGAGAAGGGGGGAGCGGCCGCCAAGGGGGCATCGGGTGGCCGCCGTCGGGGCCGGACGACCGGCGGCGGTCGGTCGGAACACGCGGAGCGGGAGCGGGCTGGTAGCCGCAGGGAGACCCGTCGGCTCCGATGCCTCGGCCGAACGGCGATGGCAGTCGTACGACGTACCGCAGTGTCCGCCGGGTCAGCCCGGCTCGTCCGTGTGGGCTCGTTGCGCCTGGGAACGGCTGCTGGTCAGCCAGGACGGTGCCGATGCCGATGCCGGTGTGACGGAGGGGTGCGCGGTGTCGACCGTCAGGTGGAGCAGGGTGCCGCGTCCGTCCGCGCCCGCGGGGTAGCTGCGCGGTTCGTCGCAGCGGAAGCCTTGGCGCAGGAGTTGTGCCACCCGCTGGGCGATGTCGGGGTTCGCCGCGATGATGCGGACCTCGGCGAGCTCGCCCACGGGTGGGTCTTCGTCCGCGTAAGCGGAGGCCGGCGGTACTTCGGGTGTGTCCGGGGCGCTCTCGGCGTCGTGGATGCGGGGGTGCGTCGAGCGCATGGAGCCACCTCCGTGGTCTCGGCGAGGCCGCGCCGTAGCGGTGGTCGCGAGGGAAGGCGGCGGGAGTCGCCCACGGTTCTCCGTCCGACGGGCGGACCGACGGGAGGAAACCTGCGAGCCCGGCGTGACCTGCTCCGGGTAGGTCCACCGTACGCCTGTGCCCAGCGGAGCGGACGGTGCCCGTCATCCCCGGGCCGCGAGTGAATTCGCTCAGTCGCCGGGCCGGCAGACGCACGGCGAGCAGAGCCACGTCGTCGGTGCTGCCGGGCGGCATACGGGCGAGCCGTCGCCGGCACAGCGTGTCCAGCGGCGCGTGGGCGAGCGTGAGGGCGTGGCGGCGCAGCCGGTCCAGGCCGGTGTCGAGGTCGCTGCCGGGGATCTCGATCAGGCCGTCGGTGTAGAGCAGCAGGGTCGAACCCGGCGGCAGGGACTGCGTGGCGTTCGGCCGGCGTGCGTCGGTGCCCTGGGGGCGCCGAGGACCAGTCCCTGTCCGGCTTCGAGGTATTGCGCGGGTCCGCCGGGGGTCAGGAGGAGGGGCGGCGGATGTCCGGCGCTGGTCCACCGCCGGGTCCATGGTCCGGTGTGCGGGTGGCCTTCGACCCGGGCGAGGACGAGGGTGGCCATGGGGACGGTGGTGATGGCGGGCATGCCGTCGTCGAGGCGGTCGACGACGGCGCCGGGCGGTCCGGTGTGGTCCCAGGCCAGTGCGCGCAGGATGCCGTACAGCTGGGCCATGCCGGCCGCCGCGGTCAAGCGGTGCCGGCGCGGGACGGTATGCAACCGCTCCTAGCCGGCGTGTGCGGCGGTCCAGGTGATGTGCGGGGGCTCGACTCGTGCGCACAGGGGCCCGCCCTGTGCGTCGGTCAGACCGAGGCGTCCGACCAGCAGACCGTCGCGTGCGGCGGCAGAGAGCACGTCTGCGGGGATGACATCGAGCATGAGTCTGGCGCGGCGGAACATAGTGAAGGTGTCCGACTCGTCGACCGTGCCCCACGACAGATAGACGAACCGTCGGCCCAGACGGTTCTGCACGTAGGTGCCTTTGACCTCGGTCCCGGTCGGCGATGCGCTCGCGGTGCACTGAAGGGTCCAGGTCGCGGACGGTGCGTCGCCGGGCTGAGGCCGGGCAGGTCGAAGGCGTCGATGCGTATGCGTATAGCGGCATCATCCGCCATCGCGCCGCCATCGCGCCGCCGTTGTCCATGACGAGAATCGAACTCGCGCTCTCAGCTTGGGAAGCGACGGGGGAAACGGGTGTCGCACGCCTCCTGTGGCCGAGGCCCGCTCTCTGTCCCCAGCGGGGCCCGCCCCCCTAGTGGATCATCCATACGAAGGGAAGTTTCCTCATGAACTCCGCTCCCCAGGTTCAGACCGTCGAGATCTCCGACGCCGCGCTCGATGACATCGCCGGCGGCCTGAACCCGCACGCCGGCCTCGTCGTCGGCCCCACGGCCGTCAGCAGCGCGGATGTCCTGGCCCAGCTCGACGCCGTCAAGAACGAGGTTCTGGCCGGAGCCGGCCAGTACAACCACGTCGGCGTCAGCGCCTCCCTCTGACCTGAAGTCCGACCGCCTGTCGGCGACTCCCTGCCGACCTGACGGTGGTTGGGGCGTCGGGCGGACGCAGGCGGTACGGACGGTGAAGCTCCTGGCAGCAATGGCTGTTCACCAAGATCACGCCGCTGCCAGGAGTTTTGAGTCCAGGGCCGGGTGGAGGGGTGCTTCGACGGCTTGGCCCGGGCGCTCGGCCTGCCTTGGACCTTCTCGGTCCTTCCGGCCTTGTTCGTCTCCGTCGGCGTCGGGGTGCCCTCGACGGCCGCCCGTCCGTACCGCATGTGACGTTTGAGCGCGCATGTGCGCTGGGTACTGCGGGCGGCCCGTGTGACGGCTGTGCCCAAGTCACGGGAACGAACTGGGGGGACGAGGGTGGCCGCGCGTGCAACACGTCATCGGCGTTCGGTGAAGCGTCGTGTTCTGGCCGGGGGTGCCGTCGCCGTGCTGGCCGGCTTCGCCGCCCCAGGTGCCTACGGGGACGAGACTCAGACCGACGTCCAGATCAGCAACGTCTCTTTCGACGGTGGCAAGAACATCGTGGTCGATCTCTACGCCAAGACGATCACGGTTTCAGGAACCTTCACCCACCCGTCGGGCATCCAGGACGCGGACTTCGTCCTGTGGCGTGGACCGGATGGTGCGAACCCCTACGAGACCTACGACGACCGCATCGTGTCGAACCAGTACTACTCCCATGCGGACTGCGTCACGTCGAGTGCCACCACCTCCACCTGCTCGCAGACGATCTCCCTCGAACCGGACTGGAGATACGGCGGCACCGCCCTCACCAACGCCCACGCAGGCACCTGGAAGGTCAGCGTGCAGGGGGTGGCCAATGACGACAGCTGGACCCACTCGGCGAGCTACACCACGACCCGTCTGCAGCGGCACTCCAAACTCACCGTGGACGCAGGCCCGGAACCGATCGCCCAGGGCAAGACCCTCACCGTCACCGGCAAGCTCACCCGGGCCGACTGGGACAATCTCGATCACCGGGGCTACACCAACCAGCCGGTCAAGCTCCAGTTCCGCAAGGCCGGCACCACGACCTATGCGACCGTCAAGACCGTGTACACCTCCAGCACCGGCAACCTGACGACCACGGTCCCCGCGTCCGAAGACGGCTACTGGCGCTGGAACTTCGCAGGCACCTCCACCACCCCGGCCGTCAAGGCGACGGGCGACTTCGTGGACGTGCAATAACCCGAGCATGGATGACGGAGCAGTCCCGGCGCATCGTCGTGCTGGTCACACCGCTGCTCGCCTACACCGTGACCACGGCGATGGACGGCAACGGCTTCGTGGCCTCGTTCGTGTGCGGGATCGCCTTCCGCTACGTCAGGCAGGCGCGGGTCCGCCGACGGGGCGCCTCGGCTCCCCACGCCTCGGGCTTCCAGCTCATCGAGGACACCAACTCGATGATGACGATGTGCATGTGGTTCTTCTTCGGCAACGCCGTGGTACTCGCCCTGGGCGAGGGCGTCGACTGGCCCGCCATCGTGCTCTGCGTCGCCGCGCTCACCGTCGTGCGCATCCTTCCGATCATGCTCGCCTTCCTCGGCTCGAAGTTCACCTGGCGAGAACGGCTCATGGTCGGCGCGCTCGGACCACGCGGCACCACCTCCATCGTGTTCGGCCTGCTCGCGTTCAACGCTCTGCCGGACGGGCGGTACGCCGACACCGCCCTGTACGCCATGACCCTGACTGTGCTCGGCAGCGTTCTGCTCCACGGTGGCGGTTCGGTGGTCATCGCCCGGTCTTTGACCGGCCCGCCCTCGTCGGCTGTCGGCGGCCCTGGCACCCAGGGGACCGACGAGCCGGACTCACGGGTCGTCGCCAAGCAGGGTTGATGTGCCCCTCATACCCCAGGCCGGTCTTCTCCAGCCACTCGGCGGGGGCGGACCCGACAGTCGCCGGATGTGCGCGGAGCGGCCGGGCGTCCAGCCTGGAGGCATGACACAGCACGTTCGTGACAAGGAGCCCGAGACCGCCGTCGAGCCTGGCAGAGGCCGGTTGCTGGAACTTCTCTGCCTGACGCTGATGGCGGGCGCCGGTGTCCTGTTCGTCGTCCGTCCTGAGTTCTACGAAGCAGGGGTGCACCTCTTCGCCTCGCGGGCGGCCTCTCACTGGCCGTCGTACGCCTGATCTCCGCGCCCCAGGCCCCCGGCGGACCGATGCCCGCAACCGTTGACGCGGTGCGCGGCCGAACACATAGGAAAGGAATCCTGTGAACACCGCATCCGCCCCGGAGGCGACGGGTGCCGAGTCCTTGCGCGCCCGCGAGACGCTCAAGGCGCTGTACCGGTACGTCCGTCCGCACCGGTGGGCCGTCGCGCTCGGTCTGCTGTTGGCGCTGGCAGGGGCCGCCGGCGGGCTGCTGCAGCCGCTGGCCACGAAGACGCTGGTCGACCGGCTCTCGTCCGGTGGCACGATCGGCACCATTCTGCTGGCCATGACCGTTCTGGTCCTGCTGAGCATGGTGGCCGAGGCGTTCGGTGCCTATGCGCTGGAACGGACGGCGGAGTCGGTGGTGCTCGCCGCCCGCCGCAGCCTCATCGGACGGTTGCTGCGACTGCGCCTCACGGACCTGGACCGGATGCAGCCGGGCGATCTGATGTCCCGGGTGACCTCCGACACCACGCTGCTGCGGGCGGTCAGCACCCAAGCGGTGGTCTCCGCGGCGACGGGGGCGGTGACACTGGTCGCGGCGGTCGTGGTGATGGCGTTCCTCGATGCCGTCCTGCTGGGCGTCACGCTCGGAGTCGTCGCGGTCGTCGGTGTGGCTGCCGTGCTGGTGATGCCGAAGATCGGGCAGGCCGCCGAGCGTGCGCAGGCGGCTGTCGGGGAGATGTCCACGGGCCTGGAGCGGGTCTTCGGCGCGTTCCGCACGGTGAAGGCGTCCGGCGCCGAGGAGCGGGAGACCGCTCGCGTCGAGGCGGCGGCACGCAGGGCGTGGCGCCACGGCGTGCGCAGCGCGAAGTGGGAGGCCGTGCTGGGTTCGGCCGACAACCTTGCCGTCGAGCTGGCGTTCCTCGCGGTACTCGCCGTCGGCGGGGCTCGGGTGGCGTCCGGGGACATGCCCGTGTCCACGCTCATCGCGTTCCTGCTGTACCTCTTCTACCTGATGGAGCCGGTGTACAAGCTGGTCGAGGCAGCGTCCCACTACCAGGAGGGCGCGGCCGCGATCGCCCGGATCGCGCAGGTGGACCGCCTGGCGACGGAGCCGCAGGACCGGCACCGGTCAGTGCAGCTCGCGGCGACCAAGGCGGTGCGGCCACGTCCGGCGTCGGTTCGCTTCGAGGAGGTGTCCTTCCGCTACGGGACCGGGTCGCCGGACATCCACCAGCGGATGGACTTCGAGGTGCCGGGCGGCGGGATGACGGCGTTCGTCGGCCCCTCGGGCGCGGGCAAGTCGACGGTCTTCGCGCTCGTCGAGCGGTTCTACGAAGCGACCGGCGGCCGTGTCCTGGTCGACGGCAAGGACGTGACCAAGTGGCCGCTGTCCGGGCTGCGGTCCGTCATCGGATACGTCGAGCAGGACGCGCCGGTGCTGGCCGGCACGCTGCGGGAGAACCTGGTCTTCGCCGCGCCCGGCGCGACCGACGACGAGATACGCGAGGTCCTCACCCGGACCAGGCTCGACGCCCTCGTCGAGCGTCTCCCGCACGGCCTGGACACCCCGGTCGGGCACCGCGGCACGAAACTGTCCGGCGGCGAGCGCCAGCGCATCGCGATCGCCCGCGCGCTGGTGCGCAGGCCCCGGCTGCTGCTCCTGGACGAGGCGACCTCGCAGCTCGACGCCGTCAACGAGCTGGCACTGCGGGAGGTCATCGCCGAGACCGCACGCGAGACCACCGTGCTGGTGGTGGCCCATCGCCTGTCGACCGTCACGGACGCCGACCGCATCATCGTCATGGACGCGGGCAAGGTCCGCGCGGTCGGCACCCACGAGGAGCTGGTGGCCGAGGACGAGCTGTACGCGCAGCTCGCGGCGATGCAGCTCCTGACCTCGGCGGGACGCCCCGGCGGGTGAGACGGGCCTGCGACGCCGAGGACCTCTTGCAGGCCGCCCCCCGGCCCCCCCCCGCGGGGGGCCCGCCGTCCGGTGCCGGGGCGGGGGCGGGCGGGCCGGCGCCCCGGGCATATCAAACCCACCCCCCCCGGGTGGGGGGGGCGGGGGGGGGGGGGGGGCGGGGCGGCCGCGCCCGGGCCCGGGGGGCCGCCCCCCGGCCCCCCCCCCCCCGGCGCCCGGCCTGCATTCGTGACGAGGCGCGGGCCGGCGCGTACGTGCGCCGAGTCATGATCAACCCGAGCACCGAGTGGTGGCGTGCGCGCAAAGCGGAGGAGGTGCCGCTGGAGCACCTCCCGGACGCCGGACACGACGAAGTCCGCGTGCAGCGATTGCTGGACCAAGAGCAGCTGCGGGAGGTTCTTCCCCTGCTCGGGGAGCGGCAGCTCGGCCACCACATCGCGCCCGATGGCGGGCGCCTTTTGAACTTGGAGCTCTCGGACGAGTTGGACCACATCGATGTCGCGGCTGTCCGCGACATCGTCGTGGACGTGGTCGAGGAGGGGGTGTCCACGACCGGATGGGTTTCCCCGGCGTTGCCCGGTGCGACGCCGCGAGTCTCCACACCTGCCTGGGTGGCCGTCGTGGTCTCAGCCGCACCGGCGGCCACCGTCTCCTGACCCGCACCAGCCGTTGCCCCGGGCCGCGCCGGGCATCATGCCCACGCATGTCCCGCAGTCGCCCGGACCTTGCCCATGGACGGCCGGTCGGCGACAGGCGGAGCTGCCAGCGGTCGGCCGGGACCACGGCCGAAGCCCGCAAGGGCGATCCCCTTGCGGGCCGGGCAGGCCGTCCAGGCCGGGGTGGGCCGTGCAGGCGTCCCACCCCGGCTGGACCTCAACGGATGTACTTGGCGGGCTTGGTTGCGGTGTTGAGGAGGTACTCCAGGGGGCCGCGGCGGAAGAAGCGGGACCAGAGGGTGGCGAACACGATCGCCCCGAGGACGAACATGATCAGGGGCACCCATGACTGCTGGGTGCTGGTCCCGGCGCCCACGGACAGCATGGACTGTGCGACGAAGTGGCCGACGTAGGCGGTCAGGGACATGGTGCCCACGGCGATGACCGGTTTCGCCAGGCGGCGCAGTCGGGGCAGGCGGTCCATCAGCACGGTCGCGCCCACGATCACGAGGATCGCGACTCCCAGGCTGCCGATGATGTCGAACGTGGTGCCGCTGTGCGGCCCGGCCGCCAGGAGCGACGACGCCGGCATATCGGGGAACGACCCGCCGTCGAGCGGCATCGACCCGGAGCCGCCGGACGACGGCATGCTGCCGAAGGACGCCGACCCGGAGCCGCCGGACGACGACCCGCCTTCCGCGAGGCTCCGCAACGCGCCGGGGCCGGCCAGCAGCAAGGACATGCCGTACGCGGTCGCGGTGAGGGCGGCACCGAACGCGGCCAGGCGCCGCTGGACAGTGCCGGAGGACAGGTCGAGGCGGCCCAGCGCCATGCCCGCGATCACGAACGACATCCAGGTGAGCGCCGGGTAGAAGCCGGTGAGCAGCAGATCGAGCACGCCTACCTCGCTGAGGTGGCGGAGCGGGTCGTAGGTGTTGATGCTCTGCTGGACCGACGGGGTCAGCAGCGAGGTCAGGGCGAACGCCAGCTGCGGTGTGACGATGGCGAACGCGGCCGCGATGATCGCGAGGGTCTTGGCGCGCAGGCGGACCAGGGGCAGGGCGAGCAGGAAGTAGACCCCGTAGAAGCCGAGGATGATCGGCCAACTGCCCTACTTGATGAGGGCGTTGGCCACCACGACCGCGAGCCCGAGCAACGCGTCCACCGTGCCGATCTTCAAGGCGGAGCCCCACGTGCGACCGGCAGCGCGGGCCGCGAGCAGGCCCCAGGCGAACAGCAGCACCACGTTCACGGCGAAGGCCACGTACTCGATGCCCGCCGAGGGCCACCACCCCCAGCCCGCGCCGAGCAGCAGGACCACCGTCGGCACCGTCGCCACCACCAACGGCCACTCGGACAGCAACAGCCGCACCGCGGCGCGCACACCGTGATGGGTCCGGTCGCCGCGCAGGGCGATCAGATGTGCGTAACCGTGCGCCAAGGCCGATGCGGCGGCCGTGATCAGGAGCCACTGGGCGCTGCTGAACCGGTCGGCGGGCGTCGTCTCACCCTGTTCCGTCAGGGCGGCCACCAAGGAGCTGGCCAGTACCGCCCCGTACACGCCCCCGAACAGCACATGGGGCTGCGCCGCACAGCGGCGCAGAGCACGGACAGGCTGACGCAGGTACAGGCGGGGCATGGCTGGGTGATCCTCTGACGGTACGGAGATCGACTGCGGCCCGCAGACCCGGTCGGGCCCACGGACCGATCCCACCGGACGAGAACCGCCGACACCATCCGCCGGACCTCGCCCACCCGCCCGCCGACGGGCCGGAGCGCTCCCCCCGACCGGCTGGAACCGGCCTGCCGGGTGGCGGGAGTCTCCAGCGGCCGCACCGCCGCGCACCTGGCCGGACGTACTGTCGGCAGCAGGCGATCACCGTACGAGAACGTGGACGCCCCGATGCGGGGTGCAGGGGCCTACGGGTCGCCGAGAAGCCGGGCAGAGCAGACAGTGTGACGAGTGTGAGGCGGAACGCCGGTGATCCGGGTAGTGGTGGTGGACGACGAGGCCCTGGTGCGGTCCGGGTTCGAGCTGATCCTGAACGCCTCCGACGGCATCCAGGTCGTGGCGACCGCGCAAGGAGCGCAGGCCGCCGACGTGATCCGGCGCGAGCACCCGGACGTCGTGCTCCTCGACATCCGTATGCCGGACGTGGACGGCCTGACCGTCCTGAGGGAGATCCAGACGCTGCCCGAGCCGCCGACGGTGGCCATGCTGACCACCTTCGACACCGACGAGTACATCCTGACCGCGCTGCGCTCGGGAGCCGCGGGCTTCTTGCTCAAGGACACCGAGCCCGAGCAACTCGCCCAGCTCGTACGCACTCTGGCCGCGGGCGGGGTGGTGATGTCCCCGAAAGCCTCGCGGGTTCTGCTGCGCAGCCATTCGGGGGCGGACTCGCCCCAGGACGCGGACGTGGCGCGCGTGAACCTGCTCACCGACCGCGAACGTGACGTCCTCGTCCTGATCGCGGAAGGACTGTCCAACGCCGACATCGGCACCCGCATCCACCTGAGCGCGGGCACCGTCAAGGACCACGTCAGCTCGATCCTGACCAAGCTGAGGGTCTCCAGCCGCGTCCAGGCGGCGCTCCTCGCGGAGCGGGCCGGACTGCTCAGCGACGACGGCGCCAACACGGCACGGAGCAACGGATGATGGGCACGGGTCAGGCGCTGCGGCGGCGGGTGTCGCCCTGGGCGGTCGACGCGGGCCTCGTCGTGCTCGCCGCGCTCGACGCCTGGATCAACCTTTACGGCGAGGCGACGACGTACATGTGGGCCTTCGCCGCCCTCGGCTGCGCCGGACTGCTCCTGCGCAGGCGCTTTCCACTGGCCGTCTTCCTGCTGACACTGCCCATGACCCTGTTCATGGACGTGGCAGTCGCGCCGATCACCGCCCTGTACACACTGGCCGCGCGCACCCGCAACCGCCCCCAGCTGGCCGTCTGCGCCCTGCTGAACGCCGCGGCGACCACCCTCGCCTGGCCCCTGTCCGACACGTTTTCCGGCGACACGTTTTCCGGCGACCGGACCTGGACGCTCATCGAGTTCGTCTACACGCTGGCCATGGCCTTCGCCCCGATCCTGTGCGGCCAGCTCGTGCAGGCCAGACGCGACGTGGCCCGCCAACTCGTCGAGGTCAAAGTGGTCCGCGAACACGAACGCGCCCTGTACGCCCAGACCGTCCTCGCCCGCGAACGCGCCCAACTGGCCCGCGAGATGCACGACGTCGTCTCCCACCAGGTCAGCCTCATCGCCGTACAGGCCGGAGCCCTGCAGGTCGCCGCCAAGGAGCCCGACACCCGCGACGCCGCCCGCACCATCCGCACCCTGAGCGTGAACACCCTCGACGAACTCCGCCACATGGTCACCCTGCTGCGCGCCTCCGGCGGCAAGGAAACCGAACTCACCCCCCAGCCCACCCTCGCCGACCTCCAGCAACTGATCGCCAACAGCGGCATTGAGACCACCCTGACCGGCGAGCTCCCGCCCGGCATCAGCACAACCGCCCAACGCACCGTCTACCGCACGGTCCAAGAAGCCCTCACGAACGTCCGCAAGCACGCCCCCGGCGCCCGCGCTGAGGTACGCCTGTGGCACGACGCGCAGCACTTCGGCGTCACTGTCACCAACACAGCCCCCACCCGCCCGTCCGTCGCCCTGCCCAGCGCCCGGCATGGCCTGATCGGCCTGAGAGAACGCGCCGAACTGCTCGACGGCACCCTCACCACCGAACCGACCCCACAGGGCGGATACGAGATCGAACTACGGGCCTCCACCCGGCCCGCCTGAGCACAACCCGCCCGACGCGGATCGGCGTGAATGCCCCTGAGGTGGCCATTTCACCTCGACTTAGGGCACTCAGCGGGCATGGAGCCCTCAAAATGGCCCAGACACGACAAACCCCAGGCCGCTGACCTGGGGTTTCACATGGAGCGGGTGACGAGAATCGAACTCGCGCTCTCAGCTTGGGAAGCTGATGTTCTACCATTAAACTACACCCGCGTAAGACGCCCGCTCCGTGATGATCCGGAGGCGGTGTCCGATCGCTTCGTCACTGTACCTCATGTCCGGCCCCGGGCGCTGATGCCGAGGGGCCTGAGGGCGTTTCAGGAGTGGGATCCTGGTGCGGGGGGCCGGAGTTGGGGCGTACGGTGGAGGGGTGGGAGAGGGTCCGCGCGGGGTCGGAGTGCCGCCTGGAGGGCCGTCCCTTTGATCCCGTAATGTGGCCTCTCGTCGTCAGGCAGGCAGCAGCCAGACGCGGCTCTTGGGGAAGGGACTCTTGGACTTGATGGAGCGCACCGTCGTCCGTTGTGCCGATGGGCACGTGTTCAGCACCGCTTCGTTCCCGATGCAGCAGGCCGAGCGACTCGGCCCCGGCCGGCTCGTCCGGTGTCCCCGTTGTGCCCGGCTCCGCAGTGTGGTGCCGGTGCAGCTGGAGAAGCGGTAGCGGAGCGGAAGCACACGCGGTACCAGCAGTGACAGCCTGGCGCGCGGGCGGCGCGATTGTCGTCGTTCCGCGCGCCTTGCGTATCCTCGGGACGTGCTTCTCTCAGACAAGGACATCCGGGCCGAGATCGACGCCGGGCGGGTACGGATCGATCCCTACGACCAGACCATGGTGCAGCCGTCCAGCATCGACGTACGGCTGGACCGGTACTTCCGGGTGTTCGAGAACCACCGGTACCCGCACATCGACCCCTCGATCGAGCAGGCGGATCTGACGCGGCTCGTCGAGCCGGAGGGCGACGAGCCGTTCATCCTGCATCCCGGGGAGTTCGTGCTCGCGTCGACGTACGAGGTCATCTCCCTGCCCGACGATCTTGCCTCCCGGCTTGAGGGGAAGTCCTCGCTCGGGCGGCTCGGGCTCGTCACCCACTCCACCGCCGGGTTCATCGACCCGGGGTTCAGCGGGCACGTCACCCTTGAGCTGTCCAACCTCGCCACGCTCCCCATCAAGCTCTGGCCCGGCATGAAGATCGGCCAGCTCTGCATGTTCCGCCTCACCTCGCCGGCCGAGTTCCCGTACGGCAGCGAGCGGTACGGATCCCGGTACCAGGGGCAGCGCGGGCCCACCGCCTCCCGGTCCTTCCAGAACTTCCATCGGACCCAGGTATGAGCGAGAGCCAAGCACGCGAGAATCTGACCTACGAGCTGTTCGGTACCGCCATCCGTGAGCTCGCGCAGACCATCGCCGACGACGGGTTCGAGCCGGACATCGTGCTCAGCATCGCCCGGGGTGGGGTCTTCGTCGCCGGTGGGCTCGCCTACGCGCTCGACTGCAAGAACCTGCACCTGGTCAATGTGGAGTTCTATACGGGGGTGGGGACGACCCTTGCGATGCCCGTCATGCTCGCTCCCGTCCCCAACGCGATCGACTTCACCGACAAGAAGGTGCTGATCGCCGACGACGTCGCCGACACCGGCAAGACGCTCAAGCTGGTCCATGACTTCTGCCTCGACCATGTCGCCGAGGTGCGGTCCGCCGTGATCTATGAGAAGTCCCACTCCCTCGTGAAGTGCGAGTACGTGTGGAAGCGCACCGATGAGTGGATCAATTTCCCGTGGAGTGTGGAGCCGCCCGTCGTTCGGCGGGCCGGGCAGGTTCTCGACGCCTGACGGACAGGCGACAGGCGACAGGCGACAGGCGACAGGCGAGAATAAACGCTCACAAGCATGAGGAAAGGCCCCCGGCCGACTGCGCCGGGGGCCTTTCCGTGGTCCCGTGTGCCTAGAAGGTGCCCAGCTTCACGATCGACAGCAGTGCGACCAGCTGGATCGCGCTCGCGCCCAGGGCCTTCGGCCAGGGGAGGTCGTGGGACTTGGAGACCATCAGGGTGAGGAGGGCGCCCGCTGCCACCCACGTGGCCCAGCCGAGGGCCTGGACGAAGGTCGCGTCGCCGCCGGCGAACATGGCGAAGACCAGGCGGGGGGCGTCGGTGAGGGACATGATCAGCATGGAGAGGCCGACCGTGGGCTGCCAGGCGCCGTCGCCGCCCAGCTGGCGGGCCAGGGTGTGGGTGACCACGCCCAGGACGAAGGCGGAGATCACCATCGCCACCGCCGTCGTCAGGACGATCGGGACCGCGTTGGACAGGGTCGCGTTGATCGCGTCCTCGCGGGCGGTGTCGAAGCCGAAGACGGCCAGCAGGCCGTAGAGGAACGACACGATCAGGGCCGGGCCCCACATCGTGTAGTCCCGCATCTGGAGGAAGGTCTGGGTGGGGGAGAAGACGATCCCCCGCAGCAGGGCCTTCCAGTGCAGGCGGGGGCCGATCGGGCCGGCCGGGGCCGTGCCCGCGCGGTAGGTGTCGCCCTGGTTGTAGGGGTCATCGCCGACCGAGAACGCCTGGGTGTGGCCCGGGTTGTTCGCCGCGTACGGGTCGTGCGGCGCGTGCGGGTCCTGCGGATAGCCGCCGTCGCCGAAGTACTCCGGCTCCCCATGACCGCCATGACCGCCATGACCGCCGTGGCCGCCATGACCGCCGGAGCCGTAACCGCCTTGGCCGCCACCGCCGTTCGCCTGCGGCCAGCCGCCTCTGCCGCCGCCCTGGCCGCCGTGCTGTTGCTGCGGCGGCGGGGGATAGCCGTACGACGGTCCCTGGGGTGCCTGCTGCCCGTACGGAGGTTGTTGGGGGCGCGTTTGCGGGGTGCCGTTGTTCCGGCCGCCCCGTCCGATCCTGAATCCAGCCACGTCTTCGAACGTACCTGGTCCCGGAGAATCGCGTGTCCGGCCCTGCGGTCAGGGCCCGGCTTTGCGGCCGAGCTGTGACATCCCCTAAGGGAAGCCAGGGGGCGGCTCAGGGAGCCGGTCAGGGAAATGCCGTACGGCGGGAACCTTGACGTCCTCGCCGGCCTGGTCAGCCCGTCAGTACGTCGCCGAAGTACGCCAGGCCCGCGGGGCCGCCCAGCGTCGGGCCGGCGAAGGTTCTGGCGCCGGTGGCCGTGGTGCCCGCGAACGTGCCGCGCAGGGTCCAGGCCGAGCCGGCGCCGTCGTTCTCGCCGCGGGCGGACGTGATCAGCTCCGCGCGGCCGTCCTTGTTCACGTCGGTGAGGAAGACCGCGTGGCCGAAGTAGTCGTACGACTCGGCGGCGCCCGGCACACCGGCGGTGTCCTGCGAGAAGGACCTGGCGTCCCGGCCGGTCAGGCCGGAGGCCGAGCCGCGCAGGACGACGACCGAGCCGGCGTCCCGCTTCCCGCTCAGGTCCTCGTTCGCCACGCCGACCGCGATGTCGGCGTAGCCGTCGCCGTCGGTGTCACCTGCGGCGAGGCTCCAGCCGAACGCGTCGTTCTTCTCCGCGGCGCCCGGCACGCCCGTGGTGTCCTGGGTGATCCGGACCGGGGTACGGGTGCTCAGGCCGTCCGCGGCGCCGTAGGTCACGGTGATCGCGCCGCCGGGGCCGCCGTTCGGCTCGTCGGCCGACTTCTCCATGAAGTTGCCGGTGACGATGTCGCCGTAGCCGTCCTTGTCGACGTCGGCGATGACCGCGTCGTAGCCGCCCGCGAGCTTGCTGTCCCTCCAGGGGCCGGACGGGTAGCCCTTGTACAGCACGCCGCGGGTGCGGTGGCCGCCGCCGCTGATCTCCTCCTGGCCCAGGACCAGCAGCTCCGCGATGCCGTCGCCGGTGACGTCGCCCGCGACGAGCTTGTCGGTGCTGACGCCGGTCTCGTCCTGGGTGTCGATGGACTTGACCTCCAGGACCTCGCCGGCCCGGGAGAAGGGGCCGTTCCAGATGTTCAGCGCGGGAGAGGAGACGCTCGCGGCGGCCAGGTCGGTGGCGCCGTCGCCGTTGAAGTCGGCGGCGGCGACGGACCAGCCGAGCTCGGACAGGCCCTGCGGGAGCGGCGACTTGACGTCGGTCCCGCTCGCGATGCCGCTCGCCCCGCCCCACAGGATCGTCAGCACGCCGAAGTCGTCGGTCGAGCCGATCCGCTCGCCGTGCACACCGACGACGATGTCCGTGTAGCCGTCGCCGTCCAGGTCCCCGGTGGTGAGACGGTCGCCGAAGTGGTCGCCGGACTCCGGGACGCCGGGGATCCCGGCCGTGTCCTGGCCGATGATCTGCCGCTTGCCGGTGTCCAGGCCGCTCGCGGTGCCGTAGACGACCGCGACATAACCGGCGCCGCTCCTGCCCGCGACCTTGGCGAGGGGCGCGCCGAGGACGACGTCGCGGTAGCCGTCGCCGTTGAAGTCACCGGACAGCCCGGAGGGGGCGGCGGGAGCGGCGGAGGCGGTGGTCGCCGGGAGGGCGGTGAGGAGGCCGGTGGTGAGGGTGGCGGCGAGGAGGAGGGTGCGCTTGCGCAAGGTCGGGTGCTCCTGGGAGGGCGGAGAGAGGGGGGGCCGGGCCCGTGGGGACGGGGGGAACGGGCCCGGCCGGGGAGTCGTACGACGGGGGTGAGGTCGTACGACAGGTAGTGGTGTGAGTCTTGCGGCGGCTCAGTCGGCGAAGTTGGAGCCGAAGTACGGGGCGCCTGTCGTCGAGACGCCGGAGGTGCTCGGCGAGACGGTGCGGGAGCCGGTCGTGGTGATCTTCGTGCCGTCGGACGGCAGGTAGAGGACCGCGCCGTTGCCGTCGTTCTCGCCCGAGCCCGCGACGAGGTCGGCCCGGCCGTCGCCGGTGACGTCGTCGAGCTTGACGTCCATGCCGAGCTGGTCGTCGTTCTCGTCGTCGCCCGGGACACCCGGGGTGCTCTGGGCGAAGGACTGGGCGCCCGAGGCGGTGTTCAGGCCGGTCGCGCTGCCGTAGAGGATCGTGACCGCGCCGGTGTCCACGGCGCTGCCGATGTTCTCGCCGGCGACGCCGATGGCGAGGTCGAGGTAGCCGTCGCCGTTGATGTCGCCGAGGTCGAGCTCGTAGCCGAAGAAGTCGTTGCCCTCGGCGGTGCCGGGGACGTTGCCGGTGTCCTGGGTGATGCCGGTGGCGTACGAGGTGAGGGGGCCGTCGTCCGAGCCGTGGGTGACCCAGATCTTGCCGCCCTTGCCGGAGTCCGGGATCGCGGTGCCGTTGCTGGTGGTGGGGTTCCAGTAGGCGCCGCTGACGACGTCGCCCCAGCCGTCGTTGTCGATGTCGCCGATCGCGGTGATCATTCCGGGCTTGAGGGTCTTGGCGCCCGCGGTGCTCAGGCCGCCCGGGCCGCCGGGGATGAAGTAGTTGCGGTTCCAGCCGTTGCCGGTCTGGGTCTCGAAGCCGTCGACCACCAGGTCGGTCTCGCCGCCGTTGATGTCGCCCGCGGTCAGGTTCAGCGGGCCCCTGGCGTCGCTGCCCATGATCGGCGGCTTGATGGTGTAGCGGCCGCCCGCGACGCCGGAGGCGTTGAAGCCGCCCTTGAAGACGTGGATGGTGGCGGTGCTGTTGCCGACGGCCAGGTCGGCCTTGCCGTCACCGTCGAAGTCGCCGGCGGCGAGGTTCTTGCCCCAGAAGTCGTGCGCGGAGGGGGTCGGGTCGGCGATGGTCACGCCGTTGCCGGTGATGCCGGCGGCCGAGCCCCACAGGATGGCCAGTCCGCCGCCGTCGACGTCGCTGCCGACGTCCTCGCCCGGGGCGCTGACGGCGATGTCGTCGAAGCCGTCGCCGTTGAAGTCGGCGTACGCGGTCTCCGCGCCGAACCAGTCGCCGGCCTCGGCGGTACCCGGGCTGCCGGTGGTGTTCTGGCTGACGGTGCTGCGCTTGGCGGAGGACACGCCGCTGCCGGTGCCGTAGAGCGCGACGATCTGGCCGGCTCCCTTCTTGCCGCCGACGTAGGCGTCCTGGGCCGAGAAGGCCACGTCGCCGATGCCGTCGCCGTTGAAGTCGGCGTGCGGGACGTCGGTGGAGTCGGCGGCGGTCGCCGTCGACGCGGTGAAGGTGAGCAGACCGCCCGTCAGCGCGGCCGCGGTGGCCGTCGCGAGGGCGAGTCGCAGGTGGTGCCTCTGCATGCGGGTTCTCCTGCTGCATGCGGGGATGCCTGGCGGGCATCCGCAGTCATTGGGGGTGCGGACCGCCTCGTGTTCGCCGGGAGTTGTCCTCGGGTTCACTCGGCGGTCCGCGATCAGGAGACCTGAGATGGGGCGTAAGGGTTGTACGTGAGTTCGTTAAATCTTTGAGAACCGTGGTGCCGCCCCCATACGTCGCCTCAGTCGCTCGTCACCTCAGTCGCTGAACGACCCGCCCATCTCCGGCAGTTCCGTCACCCCGCTCGCCGTCGGCCCGCCGCTCGCGCCGCGCAGCAGCACGCTGACGTTCGCCCCGCCGATGGCCAGGTCCGCCTTGCCGTCGCCGGTCACGTCGCGCACGCGCAGCGCGGAGCCGAAGGACTCGTACGAGTCGGCCGGACGACCCTGCACCGTCTGCGGGATCCACGACGACCGCGAACCGCTCAGCCCGCCGGAGCCGCCCCGGAACACATGGACGCCGCCCTGGTCCGCCAGGCCGTTCACGTCCTCCTGGGGCACGCCGACCGCCAGGTCCGCGTAACCGTCTCCGTCGGTGTCGCCGGCCGCGACGGCGTAGCCGAAGTTGTCGTTCGCCTCCGGGCTGCCGGAGACGCCCGAGCTGGCCTGGTTGTACGTCATCGAGCCGCTCGGGCCGGAGGACGTGCCGCGCCAGACGCTGACGATGCCCTTGCCGTCGTTGTTGTCGGGCAGGCCGACGGCGATGTCGCCGTAGCCGTTCTTGTCGAAGTCGCCGATCGCCGCGGTCCAGGGAGCGCTGCTGTACGTCTTGGAGGCACCCGAAGTCAGGCCGCCCGAGGCGCCCTTGAGGAACCAGACGCGCGGGGTCGGCTTGTTGTCGATGAACTGCTCGCCGAGCACCACCAGGTCGGTCTTGCCGTCGCCGTTGACCTTGCCGGCCGCGAGGCCGGACGAGTACCAGCCCTGGCCCGCCTTGTCGATCTTGCTGACGCTGCCGGTGGTGCCGGACTTGGTGAAGGGGCCGCGGTACAGCCAGGCCTCCCCGCCGCCGATGACCGAGAGGTCCGGCGAGCCGTCGCCGTTGAAGTCGCCGGTGGCGAGGTCGCGGCCGAAGTAGCTGCCGGCGCCGGACTTCGGGGCCACGTTGGTGCCGCCGGACAGGCCGGACCTGGAACCCCAGACGATGGTGACCGAGCCGCGGTACCGCGTGCTGCCGACCGTCTCCATCGAGTTGCCGACGATCAGGTCCGCGTAGCCGTCCTTGTTGAGGTCGGCGCTGGTGATCGACTCGCCGAAGGTGTCGTCCTCCTCGCCGGTGCCGGGGACGCCCGGACTGTCCTGGTGGACGACCTGGGTGCGCGTGGTGTCGAGGCCGCCGGCCTTGCCGTAGACGACGTTGACGGCGCCGCCCTTCCAGCCGTCGGCGCCGGAGATGCCGCTGTAGTAGTGGCCGTAGGCCAGGTCCCGGTAGCCGTCGCCGTTGAAGTCGTCGTAGTGCTTGGCGACCGCGGCGGAAGCCGGGGCACTCAGGGCGAGCGGGGTCAGGCCCGCGGTGAGGAGGGTGGCGGCCAGGGCCGCGGAGGTGTGTCTGTGCATCGGAGGGAGGTGGCTCCTTGGGTCAGCCGGCCATGATCATGCCGAGTCGGGGGTCGTCGCCGGTGGAGATGCCGAAGGCGGTCGGGCCGTACGTCTTCGCGCCGGACGTCGTGATGCCCGAGGCCGAGCCCTTCAGGAGGGTGACGAGGCCGTCGAAGCCGTTCTCGCCGTTCGCGGCGGTCAGCAGGTCGGCCTTGCCGTCCTTGTTCAGGTCGGTGAGCAGGGTGCTCTCGCCGAAGAAGTCGTTCGTCTCGGCGGAGCCGGGCACACCGGCGGAGTTCTGGGTGAGGGTCACGGCGGCGTCCGCGGTCGGGCCCGCGGCGGCGCCGTAGTGCAGGTGGACGGCTCCGGCGACCCCGGCCTCGGTGGAGTCGTCGGGGTCGCCGAGCGCCAGGTCCTTGTGACCATCGCCGTTGATGTCGCCGACGGACGGGATGCCGGGCCACGGCAGCTGGAGTGTGGAGGAGACTCCGGAGGAGGTCAGGTACGACACGGTCGCCGGGCCGTTGCCCGCCATCGTGCCGCCGGTCGCGGTCTGGGTCCAGCCGGTGACGACGTCGCCGTAGCCGTCCTTGTTCAGGTCGGCGACGGTGAGCTGGGTGCCGTACGGGAGTTGCCGCTGCTTGGTCGGGGCCGACGTCGTGCCGAAGTAGAGGTAGTTGTGGTCGAGGTCGTTCTCGGAGGAGAGCCTGGTGCGGCCGCCGATGACGAGATCGGCCTTGGCGTCGGTGTCGACCTTGCCGGACACGAGTCGGCGCACACCGCCGCTGCCGGTCCAGGTCGTCGTGTAGGTGATCTTCGCGCCCGTCGTGCCGGACTTGGTGAAGCCGCCCTTGATGATCCACTGGGTGGTGCCGGTGGCGCCCACCGCGAGGTCGGGCTTTCCGTCACCGGTGAAGTCGCCCACGGCCAGGGCCTGTCCCCAGCGGTCGTGCTTGGTGGGCGCCGGGTCCTTGACCGTGGTCGCGCCCTTCAGGCCGGTCGACGAGCCCCAGACGATCACCACGGCACCGGCCTGCTCGTCGTCGCCGACCGACTCGTACGGTGCGCCGACCACCAGGTCGCTGTAGCCGTCCTTGTTGAGGTCGCCCACCGCCACGGCCTCGCCGAAGGCGTCGTAGTCCTCGGCCGCACCGGGCACACCGGTGGTGTTCTGGCTGACGGACGCGGTACGGCCGACGCCGCTCGACGAGCCGTACGCGATGCCGACGGCACCCGCCCACCACATCCCGCCGACCCTGGCCTGGGTGGCCGCGGCGACGGCGTCCTTGTAGCCGTCGCCGTTGAAGTCGGCCGCGTACTGTCCGGTCGCGGCCGTCGCCGGCGTGGCCGCCGCGAAGGTGAGCAGACCGCCCGTCAGCGCGGCGGTGGTCGCCGTCGCGAGAGCGAGGCGCAGGGGGTGGTGCTTGTGCATGCGGGGTCTCCTGCGGCATGCGGGGGATGCCTGGCGGGGCATCCGCAGTCGGTGGGGTGCCGGTCTGCCCGTGTTCGCCGGGAGTTGTCCTCGGCTTCACAGGGCGGTCGGCGATCAGGAGACCCCTGGAGGGGTGCAAGGGTTGTACGTGACTTCAGGACCTTCTTGAGTCGACCAGTCGCTCGAAGAGCGGCGCCGCGCACCCGGGTTGGCGAGCGGCGCGTCCCGGCTCAGTCGCCGCCGCCACCTCCACCACCGTCTCCGCCCCCGCCGTCGCCTCCACCGCCACTGTCGCCGCCGTCGCCGCCGTCCCCGCCCCAGCCGTCGCCTCCGCCGCCGGATTCGTTGTCGGCGCCGCTGTTTCCGAGGTTGCTGAACCAGGCGCGGTCCCACCACTCGTCGATGGCGATCGGCTCGCCCCCGTCCGACCGGCGCCGCTGCGACCGGAACCGGGCGAAGCCCGTCGTGTCCCCGAGCCCGAAGGCGACGGCGAAGACCTGCGCCATGACGGCATCCAGCGGGTCGGGGCTCTCGTACCGCACAGGGGACAGCGGCAGCAGCACCGCGCCCGGCTCAAGCACCTGTCGCCGCGGGGGCCGCTCCAGCAGGGCGACGGGGCGTTCGTCACGCAGCAGCCACGAGCTCGCCGCGTTCTCCCGCCGCAGCACCCAGTGCTGCCCCGGGAGCCGTACCTCCACGGAACTCCTCGACTTGCGCAGCTTCTTCCTGAGTTCGAGTTCCGCGGTGACGTCGCCGATCGTCAGCCGCAGGCCCTTGGCAGGGTCGAGGTTGTCGCGGCGGAAGCCGTACGGCGCCCGGATCCGCACGACGGGAGCGTGCGGCCCCCAGACGTCCACGCGTACCAGGCGCCGGTCCACCGCGACGGCGATCGGCCCGGCCGGTCCCGGCGCGACCCGCCGGGCGATCCACAGCGGTACGCCCTCGGCCTGGGCCCGGGCCGCCAGGGCCGCCACCTGGCCGGGCCCACCACACCGCCATACGGCCAGCTCCCCCAGCCGGTGTGCGAACTCGGCCGCCTGCCGCACCCGCACCGGAGTGGTGGTGCCGGTGACGCGGGTCACGGGAACGACCCCGCTCCCCTGCGGCAGCAGCTGCAGCGGGCGCTCCGCCCCGCCGCCTCCCAGCCAGCACCCGCGCTGGAACGCCTCGGCCATGGCGCCGAGGTTCAGCTCGCTCAGCGGCGTGGTCCTGCCGCCGCCCCGCAGCTGGTCCTCGGTCAGTTCCACGGTCCGGGCCAGCGGATTCCACGACCGCTCGCCGTAAAGCACCTGGCTCATGACACCCCCCGCATTCATGGGCCTACAAGTGGGCCTACAAGGCAGAGCGTGCCCGGCCCCTTCGTGGTTCCACGTGACCGAACCCGAACGGATGCCGAAGCGGACCTTCGCAACCTCGGCACAGGGCATTCACCCCTGCATGGCATGATCGGGCCTTCGAACGCCGGGGTCGTTCGCCGATGCGACCGCGAAGCCGCGAAGCTGCGAAGGCGCCAAGGGGAGGGCCTGCATGGGGGACCAGTTCAAGACCGATATCGATCAGCTCACCGCGTTCACCAAGGACCTCGACAGCGCCCACGACAGCCTTGAGCAGGTGCGAACCGCTCTCCAGCACGTGCGGGCCGACCAGATCGGTACGCCTGAGCTGGACGAGGCGTGCGACGAGTTCCAGGAGCGCTGGAAGTACGGCAACGAGCAGATCAAGGAACGCATCGGCAAGCTCACCGAGGGGCTCCAGAAGAACACGGACAACTACCGCGAAGTGGAGACCTCCCTGGAGGAGAGCTTCAGGCGCGCCGCGGCTGCGGGGAAGTGATCGCGATGGCACAGAACCCGTATGTCCACCTCGGCTGGAACCCTGTACCCGGAGAGCCCGGCGAGGTCGAGAAACTCCGCACCCAGCTCGTCAGTTCGGCGAGCGCGCTGCAAACCGCGTATCAGAAGATCGACAAGCTGCTCGGTGAATCCAGCTTCTGGGAGGGCGACGCCGCCGTCGGCTTCCGTGAGGCCCTCGACGGCGACCTGCCGAAGTACATGAAGGACGCCCACACCTCGCTGACCAAGGCCGCCGGTCACCTCGGCACCTGGCACGGCGGGCTGACCAGCCGCAGGGAACTGGCGCACAAGTACGACACCGAGGCCGCCGACCACCAGGGCGACCTCAAGACCGCCAACTCCCGGCACGAGACGGCCAAGCAGGACCCCGACCTCAAGCTCGCGGGGCAGAACTTCGAGGAAGGCCCCGAGCTGGAGTCCGCGCAGGCCCGGCTGAACGCGGCCAACGCCCGGCTCAACGACGCCGTCACCGCCGTGAACAAGGCGCAGGGCGCCCTCGACGAGGTGATGCGCAAGGCGCGGGAGCTGGAGGGGACGCACGAGGACGTCGCGCGCGAACTCGCGAAGAAGCTGAAGGACGCCACGAAGGATCTGGCGCCCGAGGAGCCGGGGTGGCTGAGCAAGGCGCTCAGCTGGATCGGGGACAACCTCACGAACATCCTCAGTGTGCTGGCGGCGGTGGCGGGGCTGCTCGCGCTGCTGTGCACGGGGCCGTTCGGGATCGCGATGCTGCTGGCGGCCGGTGCGCTGAGTCTGGCGACGATGGGTTCCCGGCTCGCCGACCCCAAGGTGCGGGCCTCGCTCGCGGACGGGTTCACCAAGGGTGAGTTCGACGCGGACTTCTGGGAGAACTCCGTGGGGCTCGTCGGTGACGCGCTGGGCGCGGTGCCGGGAGTGGGCGCCGTGAGCCGTGGCCTCAACGGTGCGATCCGGTCGACGAAATTCGCGTCCGAAGCCGTGAGCGCCGGGCAGTTCCTCGGCCGGTTCGCCGACGACACCGTCAAGGCCGCCGGCCGGATCGCGACCGCGGGTTCCTACAACCCTGTCGGAGACCTGGTGGCGCACGCGGCGGGCGGCAGCCAGGCGGTCCGGGTGGGCATGGACTACGTCTCGCCGGGTCGCGGGTGTCGTCACCGCCGGCTACGGACTGGCCGCCGAGAACATCGACGCCCTGAAGAGCGACGCCGGGAAGAACACGGCCACCGGGGTCGACGCGGCCCGCGCGGGTCTGTTCGACGGCCCCGGAGCCGCCGCGGTCATCGGCAACGTCGCGAGGGTGCTGCGATGACCCGGGAAGCCGCCGAGCAGCCGCCGCTGCGTCTGGTCATCGACGACTCGGCCAGGGATCCGAGCTCGAAGATCTGGTACGCGCTGCCGGCCGGTTACCTCAACGTTCCCATCGACGCCCTCGACCCCGAACCGGGCTCGGAGCAGGAGACGTACCTCGAACAGGCGCTGGCGCTGATCCTCGGCCTTGCTCCCGAGGACCAGCGTGACCGGTACACGGGCGCCCTGCGGGACGTCCGGTTCATGGCCAGGCAGATGCGGAACGAAGGTGTCATCGCCTGCTCGCTCGGGATGCACTTCGCGGACGACGGGTCCTCCGCGTCGTCCGTGTTCACGGTGGCGCTCAAGGACATCGACTGGGCCCCGGCCAAGATCACCGCGGTGCGCGCGGTGTCGCTGCGCGAATCCGCCGAGAATGTCGAGCTGTTGACGCTTCCCGGCGGGCGCCCGGCGTCTATCTCCGACACCATGATCACCGTGCCCGCACTGGAGGGCGTGCCCGGCCACGACCTCTACCAGTGCACCCTCTACATCCCGGCCCCCTCGGGAACGCAGCTCGGCGTCCTGACACTGAGCAGCACGGCCGTGGGTTCCCGCAGGCACTACCGCGACATGATGGCGGGCATCGCGTACACGGTGTCCTTCCACGACCCGATGCCGGAGATCGAGCGCGCCGCGCGTGGGGACACGGCTGACGGTACGGGCAGCGTCGCGGGTGACATCGCCTCCGACTTCGGCTGAACCGGGATGTGCGAATGACCATGAATGTGCAGAAGCAGGGCTTCGACGGCCCAGCGGCGTGGGACACACCGGGCACGCGACGCGCTTTCCGTCTCTGGACGGCGCGTCACCTGGCCAGGGCTCTCAGTTGGGTGGCGCTGTGGTGGGGTGCGTTGTACGTCACTGTCCTGCTGCCCGTGGCGGCAGTGGTTCCCATGGTGCTGGTCCTGCTGTCGATCGGGACGATGGCGATCGTGGCTCTCGGCCGACTCGCCATGGGGTGGCGGATGTGGCGCATCCTCCGGGCCTACCCCTGGCGTCAGCAGTCCGGTGCGGTCCGGATCACCGCCGGCAAAGACGCGCTCTTCGTGCTGCCCGATCCCGACAGCCCCGGGAAGACGGTGTCGCTGAAGGTGTCTGCCGGGCTGTTCCGGACCTGGAGCCGTGAGGCCCTGAAGGACTACGACGAGGAACTCCGGTACGCGGGCGACCCGCGCTTCGCCTGCGTCGTGGCCAAGCCCGGCCTGCGCGGCCTCGGCTACCTCGCCCAGCCCACCGCCTACGACCACCGCACCTCGCCCCGCCGCAAGGGCCTCAGCCCCGAGGCCCGCCGCCGCGCCCGGGCGATCGGCGCGCGCGTCGCCGACTGACGCACACGCCCCTGCGGTGCCTGCCGCCTACGGCACCAGGAACTCCGAGCTGGAGAACGTCACCGACGGCTCCGCCGCCACCAGCCCCGTCTTCACGCCCGGGTACACGGCCACCGTGTCCTTCGTCTCGCCGACGTACGCCCGCACGACCAGCTCCGCCCGGCCGTCCCCGTCGAAGTCGCCGACGGTCACGACGCGGGTGGTGCCGTGTGCGGGGGGTTCCACCGTCACCATGCCCGCCGTCGCCAGTCCCGCCGTACGGCCTCGGAAGACGCGCAGCCGGGAGCCGCTGGAGACGAGTTCGCTGAGGCCGTCGCCGTCGAAGTCGGCGGCGTCGAGCACCGAGCCGGGGGCGTCGAGGGTGCCGCGTGCGGCGGTCGCGGGGAGGTCGTAGCGCAGGGAGGTGCCGCCCATGGTGCCGATCGCCGCGTCCAGGGTGCCCTTGCCCTTGCCGAAGGTGCCGAGGGCCACGTCGATGCCGGCGGGGAGGGTGACTCCGGTGCGGGTGGGCCCGGCCGGGCCGCCGAGGACGACCGCCGACCTGCCGGTGCCCTCCGTCGTACGGACCACCAGGTCGTCGTATCCGTCGCCGTTGACGTCGGCGGACGGGCCGGTGGGGACGTTGCCGGGGGCCGGCACGGGGGCGCCCGCGGCCCTCGGGGCGCCCTTGCGGGTGAACGGGCCTTGCAGGAAGGAGAGTTGGACGTCCGAGGCGTGGACGACCAGGTCCTGCGCGTCGTCGCCGTCGAAGTCGCCGCACACCGGCTGGTCGGGCCAGTCGTTGCCGGCCCGGGCGCGCGGCGGGATCACCAGCTTGACCGCCTGGCCGGCCAGGCCCCTGGGCGAGCCGAAGAGGATCTGCAACGGCACCGGGGGCTGCCCCTGGCCGTCGTAGGGCGGGTCGGTGGAGACGACGAGGTCCGTGAAGCCGTCGCCGTCCAGGTCGCAGGTCGCCTCCGCGTCGAACACCGCGGGTTGCTGCCCCTTGGTCGGGGCCGCCTGCCGCCGGGGGCTGAGCAGCTGCCGGGCGCCCGGGGTGAGCCCGCGGTCGCCGCCGTAGACGATGCCGATGCCCGCGTCGTCGGCGTGCGCCTGGGCCTTGACCAGGTCGTTGAGGACGAGGTCGCGGTGGCCGTCGCCGTTGAAGTCGTCGGGGGTCTTGCTGCCCTTCCCCTGCGGGACGGGGAGCCGGGCGGGGGCGTCGGCGATCCGGACGGGGGTGTGCCCGGGCGACTCGGCGTCCTTGTGCGGGGTGGGGCCGCAGGCCGCCGCCAGCAGAAGGGCGGTGCTCATGGCCGCCGTACACAGCCCGGCTCTTCGCGTGCGCACCGTTCACCTCGTCAGCACCAGGGACAACAACTGGGCAATGATGCACGCGTTCGAGAGGAGGTGACAGCCCTGTGCACGCAATCGCGGACGGCGGGACTAGGTTATGCGGTGACATCCGGCCAGCCGGGCCGCCAACTCGGGGAGTTCCCATGCCAATTGAGCGCCCGTTGATCAACAGCAACGTGCCGCATTCCGCCCGGATCTGGAACTACTGGCTCGGCGGGAAGGACTGCTACGAGATAGACCGGCAGGTCGGCGACCAGATCGCGGGCGCCAACCCGGCGATCCTCGACATCGCCCTGGCCCAGCGGGCGTTCCTGGTCCGGACGGTGGAGTACCTCGTCCGCGAGGCCGGAATCCGTCAGTTCCTGGACGTCGGCACCGGACTGCCGACCGCCAACAACACCCACGAGGTCGCCCAGCGGCTCGTCCCCGAGACCAGGATCGTCTACGTCGACCACGACCCCGTCGTGCTGGCCCACGCCGAGGCCCTGCTCACCAGCACCCCCGAAGGCGTCACCGACTACATCGACGCCGACCTGCGCCGCCCCGAGACCATCCTGGAGCAGGCCGCCAAGACCCTGGACTTCACCCAGCCGGTCGCGCTGATCCTGCTCGGCATCACCGCCCACGTCACCGACGACACCGTCTACGACATCGTCGGCCGCCTGATGGACGCGCTGCCCTCCGGCAGCCACCTCGTGCTCTGCGACGACACCGAGGTGCTCAACCCGCAGCAGATGCGCGAGATGATCGAGCAGTGGAACGAGGCGAGCGACAACCCCCGGATCAACCGCAGCCCGCAGGAGCTCGCCCGGTTCTTCGACGGCCTGGAGCTGCTGGAGCCCGGCCTCGTCTCCGTCTCCCGCTGGCGCCCGAGCGAGGCCGGTGAGCAGACACCGGCCGAGGTGGACGACTTCGGCGGGGTGGGGCGCAAGCCGTAGGACTGCCTGCGGTCGACGGTCAGCGGCTAGTCGTTGGCGCTGGCTGTGGTGGTGGCGGTGTGCGGGCGGCGGGTCATGAACACGTCCACCGGATCCTCGGTGTCGACGGTGAACCCGTGCCGCTCGTACAGCCGTCGGGCCGCACTGCCTCGCAGCACGTTCAGCCGGACGAGGACGCCGTCGCGGTCGCAGCGCTCCAGCAGCTCGCGCAGGACGTCCGAACCGGTGCCGCCGCCCTGGAGGCGCGGATCGAGGTAGAAGTGCTCCAGCCAGTGGGCGTCCTCGGCCGGCCGCAGGGCCACGCAGCCGGCGAACGCGCCGCCGACCTCGATCACCCAGGTGTGGGCCGGCTCGTACGCGTCCCGCAGCCGCTGCCGCACCCGCTGCTCGTCGTAGCGTCCGAGCCGCTCCAGATCCGGCCGCATCACCACGGCACGCAGTTCGGCCGCCGCCTCCAGGTCCGACGCCGAGGCCGGCCGTATCGCCCAGTCCGCCATGATCACCACGGTACCGGGCCCGGATCCCGCCCCCCCGGGTCCCTCGGCCCGGTCGGCCCTTTCAGCCCTTTCGGTCGTTTCGGCCCACCGTGAATTCCTGTGGAAGTACGGCCGACCGGCAGGTGTACGACCGCGCTACGGCAGGTTGATCTTCGCTGATCAGAGACAGCGACGTCCCTTTCGCCCGGATGGCGACGCCACATCCCCGCACAACTCCGCACACAACCCCCCGCCTGAGTGGCGAGTCACCTGGGGTGATCAAAAGACTTGCCCCCACAGGAGGTTGTGCAATGCCCTCTCTCACCATCGGCCGCAAGGCCTTGAGCGCGGCGGCGGCCCTGACCCTGGCCCTCGGTACCGGACTGACCGCGACGATCGCGCTGCCCGCGGTGGCCGGTGCCGCGGTACCGGCGGCCCGCGTGACGGATGGCGAAGGCGGCCGGTCCGTCGTCTACACCGCGGCGCCCGGCCAGACCAACAAGGCCACCGTCACCATCACGTCCAGCAACGACGGCCTGCCGTACCTCACCTACGTCATCGACGACGTCGTCCCGATCGACATCGCCCAGATGAAGGAGGACTGCAAGTACCCCGACAGCGCGGACCGCACCAGGGTCTCCTGCATGGAGAAGGGTCTGGACAGCCAGGACCCGTACAGCACGCTGTTCATGAACCTCGGCGACGGCAACGACACCCTCGCCCTCAACAACGTCTCCGACCAGACCTACTACCACGCCTCGATCGACCTGGGCGCGGGCAAGGACATGTCGACCCAGGTCAGCGGTGCCGACGGCAACTTCGTCGCGGGCGGACCGGGCGACGACACCATCCGGCTGGGCAAGGCCGGGGTGGCCTTCGGCCAGGACGGCAACGACACCCTCTACACGGACGAGGGGGCCATAGCCACCGGCCAGAAGGGCGCCGACACGATCTACGCCAACGGCGACGAGGCCGACGCGGACGGCGGCACGGGCAACGACAAGCTGTACGGCGGCGCGGGCCGGCAGCGCCTGAACGGCGGCGACGGCAACGACTCGGTCCGCGGCGGCACCGGTGACGACTTCCTGTACGGCGGCCCCGGCGCCGACGTCCTGTACGGCAACAGCGGTGCCGACACGATCTACGGCAACAGCGGCAACGACAAGCTGTACGGCGGCCCCGGCCGCGACACCCTCTCGGGCGGCCCCGGCACGGACGTCATCCGCCAGGACTGACCCCCCGTCGCATCAGGACCCACCCCCGGGTCATGAGCCTCCCGGCGCGATCGCCGCAGGATCGCGACCGCCATAGGATCCGGCGAGCGGGTCCGCCTCGCGCCGGGAGGCGTGCCCGCGCGTCGGCCGACCCGCGGAGGCAACCGCACCATGGACGAGCAACAGCCCCTCACCGGTGCCTCGCTGGACGAGGCGGCGGACGTGTTCCAGACGCTGCGGCCACGGCTGTTCGGCATCGCCTACCGCATTCTGGGCAGCGTCTTCGAGGCCGAGGACGTCGTACAGGACGTGTGGGTGCGCTGGCAGGGGGCCGACCGGGGCGCGGTGCTGGACGCCGGGGCGTTCCTGGCGAGGATCACCACCCGGCTCGCGGTCAACGTGGCGAAGTCGGCACGGGTACGGCGTGAGGCGTACGTCGGGCCCTGGCTGCCCGAGCCCGTGGACACCAGCATCGATCCGCAGGTCGGCGCGGAGCGTGGCGAGGCGCTGGAGCTGGCCGTGCTGCTGGTCCTGGAGAAGCTGAATCCCGTGGAGCGGGCGGCGTATGTGCTGCGGGAGGCCTTCGACTATCCGTACGACGACATCGCGGGCATGCTCCGGCTCAGCCAGGCCAACACCCGGCAGATCGTCAGCCGGGCCCGCAAACGGCTGTCCGCCGAGCGCAGCGACCGCGTCGACGCGGCGGAACACCGGCGGCTCCTCGAAGCCTTCGTCGCGGCGGCGCAGCACGGTGACGTGGCCGCGCTCGAAAGCGTCCTGTCGGCCGACGTCGTCGCCCACGCCGACGGCAACGGCATGCGCGGCGTGGCCCGGCTGGAGGTCGTGGGCGCCGGGCGGGTGGCCCGGATCAGCGCCTTCGCCCAGAAGTTCTTCCCCGGCTTCGGGTACAGCGTCGTCGAGGCCAACGGCCTGCCCAGCCTGCTGCTCGTCCAGGACGGGGAGGCCGTGGCCCTGGTGAGCGCCACCGTGGGGCCGGACGGCATCGAGGCGCTCCACTGGATCCTGACGCCGGACAAGCTGCGGGCGTACGGGCGGTCGGCACAGCGGCTCACCGGCCGCCCGTAGGCCGTGGTCGCCATGGGGCGGTTCTGCTTCAGATCTGCCTCAGTGCTTGAGCCAGTCCTCGTAGCGGGTGGCCGCGACGTGCACGGTGTCGTCGCCGGTGAGGACGTCGGGCATGCCGGCGAACAGGCTGGCCGACTCGTCGGTGACGACCGTACGGCCGTCCGGCTTCGCCGCCAGGGTGATCTCGCCGAGCCGGTCGAGGCCGTGGATCTCGGGCCCGGCGACGTTGCGTACGCCGTTCGACGGTTCGCCCTGTGCGGCCTCGGCCACCGCTGCGGCGACGTCGGCGGAGGCCATCGGGCGCAGCGGAAGGGACGGCAGGCGTACCTGCGAACCCTCGGTGGCCATGTCCATCACCGGCGCGATGAACTCGAAGAACTGGGTGGCCCGCACGATGCTGTACGGCACTCCACCGTCCCGGACGGCCTGCTCCTGGGCGGCCTTGGCCAGGTAGTAGCCGTAGTCGGGCACCTGGTCGACGCCGACGATCGAGAGGGTGACGTGGTGGCGGACACCGGCCTCCTTCTCGGCCGCGATCACGTTGCGCGCCGAGCGCGTGAAGAAGTCCAGGGCTGGTCCGGCGTCGAAAGAGGGGGAGTTCGACACGTCCACGACCACGTCCGCGCCCTTGAGGACTTCGGCCAGGCCCTCGCCGGTGAGGGTGTCGACGCCCGTGGAGGGCGCGGCCGGTACGGCCTCGTGGCCACTCTCGCGCAGCAGCGCGATCACCTGCGAGCCGATGAGCCCGGTACCGCCGACGACCACGATCTTCATCACTGTCTCCGTTCGCTGGATGTATTCCACGACTACAGGGACAAGGCAGCGGTCGCATCTGTGACAGCTGTCCGGATGTAACAACTGCTACATTCCTGAATGTGACTGATAACGGGAGCGAGGCCGTCGAGGCCCGGTGGCTGGTCCTGGTCGTCAAGGTCCCGGCCGAGCCCTCCCGGCACCGGGTCGCCGTCTGGCGTGAGCTGCGCAAGCTCGGCGCGCTGTCGCTGGGGCAGGGCGTGTGGGCCGTGCCGGACCTGCCGGTGTTCGGCGACGGGATCGCGCGGGCGCTGGAGCTGACCGAGCGGGCCGGGGGCGAGGCGATGTCGCTGGCGGCGACCGGGCGCGGGGCGCAGGACGGGCAGCGGCTGCGGGAGATGTTCACGGCGGCGCGGTCCGCGGACTGGGCCGAGTTCCTGGCCGACTGCGGCAAGTTCGAGCAGGAGCTGGCAAAAGAGATCCGTATCGCCAAGTTCACGCTGGCCGAACTGGAGGAAGAGGAGCAGTCGCTGGAGCGGCTGCGGCGCTGGCACCGGGATCTGACGGCACGCGATGTGTTCGGCGCCCCCGAGGCCGCGGCGGCCGGTGAGCGGCTCAAGGCGTGCGTGGCCGCCTGCGAGGACTACGCCGAGCGGGTGTTCGCCGCACTGCATCAGGTGCCGGAGCCCCGGACCTCGCCGGACCCGACGCCGGAGGAGGGAGACGGCCGATGACCGCGACGTCGGCCCGGCAGGCCGCCCCCGCCGCCCAGATGTGGCCCCTGTACGCCGCCGGGTTCACCACCGCCTTCGGCGCCCACGGCATCGCCGCGAACCTCGGCGGGCACTCCGACGACGCCGTGACCTCCCTGCTCGTCCTCGGCGGCCTGCTCGCCCTGTACGACGGCGCCGAGGTCGTCCTCAAGCCGCTCTTCGGCACCCTCGCCGACCGGATCGGCGCCCGTCCGGTGCTGCTCGGCGGCCTCGTCGCCTTCGCGCTCGCCTCCGCCGCCTACGTCGTCGCGGACAGCCCCGGCTGGCTCTGGGCGGCCCGCCTCGGTCAGGGCGCCGCCGCCTCCGCGTTCTCGCCGTCCGCGTCCGCGCTGGTCGCCCGCCTGAACCCGGCCGCCAAACACGGGCGGGCCTTCGGCAGTTACGGCTTCTACAAGTCGATCGGCTACACCCTCGGCCCGCTGCTCGGCGGAGTCCTGGTGTGGGCCGGGGGCCTGCGGCTGCTGTTCGTCGTGCTGGCGGTGCTGGGCGTCGCGGTCGCCCTCTGGGCCGTGATCGCCGTCCCGCACGTACCCCCGCTTCCGAAGCAGCGCCAGACGGTGCTGGACCTGGCCCGCCGCCTGGCCGACCCGTCCTTCCTGCGCCCCACGGCCGCGCTGGCCGGGGCCACCGCCGCCCTCTCCGTCGGTGTCGGCTTCCTGCCGGTGTCGGGCGCCGCGGCCGGCCTCGGCACGGTGGCGACCGGCGCCGCGGTCTCGGTGCTGGCGGCCTGCGCGGCCGTCGTACAGCCGAGGGCCGGGCGGGCCCTGGACGACGGCCGCCTCACCGTCCGCACCGGCCTCACCGCCGGGCTGCTGACCACGGCGGCGGGTCTGGCCTGCGCGACGCTGCCCGGCCTGACCGGCGTTCTCCTCGCCGCGGCCCTGATCGGCACGGGCACCGGCCTGATCACCCCCCTGGGCTTCGCCGCCCTGGCCACCTCGACCCCGGAGGAACGCCTGGGCCAGACGATGGGCTCCGCCGAACTGGGCCGGGAACTCGGCGACGCGGGCGGCCCCCTGCTCGTCGCCGCGGTCGCGTCCATGGCCACCCTCACCTACGGCTACGCGGCCCTCGCCCTGCTCCTGGCCATCGGCCCGATCCTGGCCCTGACCGCCCGGCCGACGCGGTGAGCGGGCCGATGCGGTGATCGGGTTATTGATCCCCCGATTCCCTGATCCCGTGATGTTTACCTCGTACGAATTTCACCTGAGAAGCTCCGCCATTGGATATTCCTGATAATCACCGTTGACGGATATTCCCCCGAATGCCAGATGTCCTGCGTCGTGTCGCACTCGTTGATGTGGGCGTGACTTGGCAGGAAAGACTCGCAGTTGAGGTTGATCAGCTCCGCTCCCTGCAGGTAGCTGATCGGACCACTACGGAAAGCATCACCCACTGCTCGGATCTGCTTGAGGACTTCCTGAGAACCATCAGCCGGGTGGAGAACGAATATCTCCGGGCGTCGATGGAAGGGGAAAAGTTTTAGAAATGAGGACCGACTATGACGCGCTAGGCGATCAACCTCATTACACTCAGCAGCTGGATATGCAGAACCTCTGGCAGGTCGCCGACTCACCGATGTCGACGACGGGCGGCTGGGACCTGGACGAGGAACTGGCCCAGATGCTGAGCACGACGCAGGGCCTGGACCCTGCCCCACCCCCGCCCTCGCCGGTCCGCGCGAAGCCCCAGCCTCGCCCGGTCCACAGACGTCGGCCGCAGCCGGGCACACGCGGACTCCCCGGAAACCCGAGGATCCTCACGGTCTCGGTCTTGGTCACACTCATCACCTTGTGTGCGGTGACGATGCTCACCTGGTCCATCTCGTATTCGTACGATCAGCTGCGCGCCATCGCGCTGCTCGTGGTGTCGCCGGACCTGGCGCATTGGTGGCCGCTGACGGTGTACGGGCCGTGGCTGCTCGCGGGACTGTCCATCCTGCGGGCGTCCGTTCAGCGCCGGACCGCCCGGCGGTCCTGGGCGGTCATGTTCATCTCGTCCGGCACCGCGGTGGCCCTGTGCATCGGCCAGTCGACGGGTTCCCTGCTGGCGATGGTGATCGTCGGGATTCCTCCGATCACCGCCCTGGTCTGCTTTCGCGAGCTTGTCGGCCAGTTCTCGTCGCGGCCCGGCCCCAAGCACGCGGCGGACACGCTGAACGGCCCCAAGCACCCGAAGCCCTAGCCTCCCGCCGAGCGCGCGGGGGGCAGGCCCCGGTCAGGACCGGTACGGCTGCTGCGGCTGCCCGTACGACTGCTGACCGCCGTGCCCACCGGCCGCGGCCTGCGCCTGCAGCTGCTCGGCCTGCTCCCCGGTGACCTTCTGCTCAGCGCCGCAGAAGGTGCACTGCGTCGCGTACTTGGTCGAGACCGGGAACAGCGGCACGAAGAACAACGTGAACTTCGTGACGCGCTTGCGCAGCGTGTGCGCGGCGGGGTTGCCGCAACTGCCGCACACCAGCGTGAGTATCGCGAGCTGGTAGAGGTAGCCCTTGGTGCCGAAGATGATCACGCCGTAGGTCCTTTCCGATCAGTCCTGCGTACAGCCTGCCGCAACACGGCGCCCCCTGTCCCGTACGGAACAGGGGGCGCCGTAATGCTGTCGGGGCCGGTTACTTCACCGGGGCCGGCTCCGGCTCGCTCTCCGTCTCGGCCGTGTCCTCCGGGTCCACCGGGGTCTTGACCGACTCCAGCAGCAGCTGGGCGACGTCCACGACCTGGATGGACTCCTTGGCCTTGCCTTCGTTCTTCTTGCCGTTGACCGAGTCGGTCAGCATGACGAGGCAGAACGGGCAGGCGGTGGAGACGATGTCGGGGTTGGTCGAAAGAGCCTCGTCCACGCGCTCGTTGTTGATGCGCTTGCCGATCCGCTCCTCCATCCACATCCGCGCGCCGCCGGCGCCGCAGCAGAAGCCGCGTTCCTTGTGGCGGTGCATCTCCTCGTTGCGGATGCCCGGGACGCTGGCGATGATCTCGCGCGGGGGCGTGTAGATCTTGTTGTGGCGGCCCAGGTAGCAGGGGTCGTGGTAGGTGATGATGCCCTCGACCGGGGTCACCGGGACCAGCTTGCCCTCGTCCACCAGGTGCTGGAGCAGCTGGGTGTGGTGGATGACCTCGTAGTCGCCGCCGATCTGCGGGTACTCGTTGCCGATCGTGTTGAGGCAGTGCGGGCAGGTCGCGACGATCTTCTTCGCCGACTTGGGCTTCTTCGACTCGGGCGTGACGTTGCCCTCGTCGTCCATCTCCTCGCCGAACGCCATGTTCAGTGCCATGACGTTCTCCATGCCGAGCTCCTGGAAGAGGGGCTCGTTGCCCAGGCGGCGGGCGGAGTCACCGGTGCACTTCTCGTCGCCGCCCATGATCGCGAACTTGACGCCCGCGATGTGCAGCAGCTCGGCGAAGGCCTTGGTGGTCTTCTTGGCGCGGTCTTCGAGGGCGCCGGCGCAGCCGACCCAGTACAGGTACTCGACCTCGGTGAGGTCCTCGATGTCCTTGCCGACGACCGGGACCTCGAAGTCGAGTTCCTTGAGCCACTCCAGGCGCTGCTTCTTGGCCAGGCCCCAGGGGTTGCCCTTCTTCTCCAGGTTCTTGAGCATCGTGCCCGCCTCGGACGGGAACGCGGACTCGATCATCACCTGGTAGCGGCGCATGTCGACGATGTGGTCGATGTGCTCGATGTCGACCGGGCACTGCTCGACACAGGCGCCGCAGGTGGTGCAGGACCACAGGACGTCCGGGTCGATGACGCCGTTCTCTTCCACGGTGCCGATCAGCGGACGCTCGGCCTCCGCGAGGGCGGCCGCCGGGACGTCCTTGAGCTGCTCCTCGGAGGCCTTCTCCTCGCCCTCCATGGTCTTGCCGCCGCCGGCCAGCAGATACGGGGCCTTGGCGTGCGCGTGGTCGCGCAGGGACATGATCAGGAGCTTGGGGGAGAGGGGCTTGCCCGTGTTCCAGGCGGGGCACTGCGACTGGCAGCGGCCGCACTCGGTGCAGGTGGAGAAGTCCAGCAGGCCCTTCCAGGAGAACTGCTCGACCTGGGAGACACCGAAGACGTCGTCGTCACCGGGGTCGGTGAAGTCGATCGGCTTGCCGCCCGACGTCATGGGCTGGAGCGCGCCGAGGGCCGTCTCGCCCGTCGCGTTGCGCTTGAACCAGATGTTCGGGAAGGCCAGGAAGCGGTGCCAGGCCACGCCCATGTTGGTGTTGAGCGAGACCGTGATCATCCAGATCATCGTCGTGCTCAGCTTGATCATCGCGAACAGGTAGACGAGGTTCTGCAGCGTGGCGACGCTCAGGCCCTTGAACGCGAGGACCAGCGGGTACGAGGCGAAGTACGCGGCCTCGAAGTGGTCCACGTGGTGCAGCGCGCCCTCAAGCCCGCGCAGCACGTAGATGGCGAGGCCGATGGTGAAGATGACGTACTCGACGAAGTAGGCCTGGCCCATCTTCGAGCCCGCGAACCGCGACTTGCGGCCCGCCCGCGAGGGCAGGCTCAGCAGGCGGATGGCCATCAGGATCACGATGCCGATGGTCGTCATCGCGGCGATGAACTCGATGTACAGCTCGTACGGCAGGAAGCCGCCGATGACCGGCAGCGTCCAGTCGGCCTCGAAGAGCTGGCCGTACGCCGTGATGATGGTCGGCGGCAGCGTCAGGAAGCCGACGGCCACGAACCAGTGCGCGAAGCCGACGATGCCCCACCGGTTCATCCGGGTGTGGCCGAGGAACTCCCGCACCAGCGTCACGCTGCGCGCGTAGGGGTTGTCGGTCCGGCTGCCGGCCGGCACCGGCTGGCCGAGTTTGAAGTACCGGACGAACTGGCCGATGGCGCGTGCGAGCAGCGCAACGCCGACCACGGTCAGCACCAGCGACACGATGATCGCGGCGAGTTGCATTTCGGGGCTCCTCGGGCCTGCGAGGGGTGGTGCGAGGGGATCCTCGACATTACTAAGCGGTAACTTAATGCAGTCCTCTGAGAGTACCCGCATCCTCCGTCGCACTGTAGCCAGGGGCGGAGTGATCTGAGTCGCTGAGGGTTGCCTTAAGATCCGATCGTGTAATTCATCTCCAAATGGGATATACGGCACTAACCTAGCTCCGTGTTGTACGGGATCGCCGCCGCCACCGCCGCCCTCCTCATCGCCGCCTTCCTGTCGGCGCTGTTCCGGCTGCCCGCGCTGCGCCTCGGCGTCATCGACCGTCGGCGGCAGCGGCCCCTGCCGTTGCTGGGCGGTGCGGGTGTCGTCCTCACGACCTGCCTGGTCGTCGCCGGCTGGGAGTGGGCGGGAATCGCCCCGCTGGGCCCGGAGATCAGACGGCTGCTGATCGCCGCGGGCGCCGTCGCCCTGCTCGGGCTGGTCGCCGACGTACGGCGGGTGAAGGCGCGGTTCCTGGTCGGCGGTACGGCCGTGGCGGCGGCCTGCGTGGTGCCGTACGGCGAGACGGGCTTCCTGCTGGGGGTGCCGGCCGTCGGCTGCATCGTTCTGGTGACCCTCGGCTTCAAGTCGCTCGACCACGCGGACGGGCTGGCCGGCACCGTCGGGGTCGTCACCGCCTTCGGGGTCGGTCTGCTCGCGGCGGCCGAGGTGATGGACGCGCTGGCCGTGCTGCTGAGTGTGCTGGCGGCCGCCCTGACCGGGTTCCTCATGCACAACTGGCCGCCCGCGCGGATCGGGTTCGGGGCGTGCGGGTCCCTGTTCGTGGGGTTCGTGCTGGCGGCGTCGGCCGTGATGAGCCGGGCCGGACGCGATCCGGTGTCGGGTGCGGGCGTGCTGTACGCGCTCACCGCCCTCGCCACCGCCGACCTGCTCCTCGTGGCGCTGTCCCGCCGGCTGGCCGGACGGCCGCTGCTGCGCGGCGGACCCGACCATCTCGCCCACCGGATGCGCCGGCTCGGCCTCACCCCGCCGGGTGTGACGGTCCTCCTCGGCGTGGCGGCCTTCGCCGGGGTGCTCGTCGCCGTCCTGGTGCACATGGGATGGATGGCCGTGTCCGGGGTGTACTGGGTGGGAGCGACCGCCTTCATCGCCGTACTCGGACTGCTTCGGATCAAGGTCTACGGGGCTCGGCGTCAACCCTCTTTTCCCTTGGGGGATCCCTTTGGGACGGCGACGCATGCCACATCTACGCAGGTCACGGGTCAGTTGCGTGTAAGGAACGGATAAGAGTTGAGTGGGGTCGACTCAGCTCTGTTGACCGGGCGGGGGGCGTCATGCACACTTGAGTCCGTTCCACTCAAGTCAGCTGGAGGAATTCACCATGGCACGTGCGGTCGGCATCGACCTGGGCACGACTAACTCCGTCGTCAGCGTTCTGGAGGGCGGCGAGCCCACCGTCATCACCAACGCCGAGGGTGCCAGGACCACGCCGTCCGTCGTCGCCTTCGCGAAGAACGGCGAGGTGCTGGTCGGCGAGGTCGCCAAGCGCCAGGCGGTGACCAACGTGGACCGGACCATCCGTTCGGTGAAGCGTCACATGGGCACCGACTGGAAGATCGAGCTGGACGGGAAGCCCTTCAACCCGCAGCAGATCTCGGCGTTCATCCTCCAGAAGCTGAAGCGGGACGCCGAGTCCTACCTGGGCGAGAAGGTGACCGACGCGGTCATCACCGTCCCGGCGTACTTCAACGACTCCGAGCGCCAGGCGACGAAGGAGGCCGGCGAGATCGCCGGTCTGAACGTCCTGCGTATCGTCAACGAGCCCACCGCGGCCGCGCTCGCGTACGGCCTCGACAAGGACGACCAGACGATCCTCGTCTTCGACCTCGGTGGCGGCACCTTCGACGTGTCCCTCCTGGAGATCGGCGACGGCGTCGTCGAGGTGAAGGCCACCAACGGTGACAACCACCTCGGTGGTGACGACTGGGACCAGCGCGTCGTCGACTACCTGGTCCAGCAGTTCCAGTCCGGCCACGGCGTGGACCTGGGCAAGGACAAGATGGCCCTCCAGCGCCTCCGTGAGGCCGCCGAGAAGGCCAAGATCGAGCTGTCCTCCTCCACCGAGACCTCGATCAACCTGCCCTACATCACCGCCTCCGCCGAGGGCCCGCTGCACCTGGACGAGAAGCTCACCCGGGCTCAGTTCCAGCAGCTGACGGCCGACCTGCTGGAGCGCTGCAAGACCCCGTTCTTCAACGTCATGAAGGACGCCGGCGTCTCCATCAACGAGATCGACCACGTCGTCCTCGTCGGTGGCTCGACCCGTATGCCCGCCGTCGCCGAGCTCGTCAAGGAGCTGACCGGCGGCAAGGACGCCAACAAGGGCGTCAACCCGGACGAGGTCGTCGCCATCGGCGCCGCCCTGCAGGCCGGTGTCCTCAAGGGTGAGGTCAAGGACGTCCTGCTCCTCGACGTGACCCCGCTGTCCCTCGGTATCGAGACCAAGGGCGGCATCATGACCAAGCTCATCGAGCGCAACACCACGATCCCGACCAAGCGGTCCGAGATCTTCACGACGGCCGAGGACAACCAGCCGTCCGTGCAGATCCAGGTCTACCAGGGCGAGCGCGAGATCGCGGCGTACAACAAGAAGCTCGGGATGTTCGAGCTGACCGGTCTGCCGCCGGCGCCGCGTGGCGTCCCGCAGATCGAGGTCGCCTTCGACATCGACGCCAACGGCATCATGCACGTGACCGCGAAGGACCTGGGCACGGGCAAGGAGCAGAAGATGACCGTCACCGGCGGCTCCTCGCTGCCGAAGGACGAGGTCGACCGGATGCGCCAGGAGGCCGAGCAGTACGCGGAGGAGGACCACCGCCGCCGCGAGGCCGCCGAGACCCGCAACCAGGGCGAGCAGCTCGTCTACCAGACGGAGAAGTTCCTCAAGGACAACGAGGACAAGGTCCCCGGCGAGGTCAAGACCGAGGTCGAGGCCGCCGTCGAGGAGCTGAAGACCGCGCTCAAGGGCGAGGACACCGCGGAGATCCGCACCGCGACCGAGAAGGTCGCGGCCGTCTCGCAGAAGGTCGGTCAGGCCATGTACGCCGACGCCCAGGCCGGTCAGGCCGCGGGTGGTCCCGAGGGTGCCGCCGACGGTGGCGCCAAGGCAGCCGACGACGACGTCGTCGACGCCGAGATCGTGGACGACGAGCGCAAGGACGGTGCCGCGTGACGGAGGAGACCCCGGGCTTCGACGAGAAGCCTGACGTCCCCTCCGGCGCCACCCCTGAAGACGCCGAGTCGGCGGCCGCTCCCCAGGAGGGGGCGGCCCCGGCCGGGGACGCATCAGTACAGATCGCCGGTCTGACGGCCCAGCTGGACCAGGTGCGCAAGGCACTGGAAGAGCGCACCGCGGACCTCCAGCGGCTCCAGGCCGAGTTCCAGAACTATCGCCGCCGGGTCGAGCGCGACCGGATCACGGTCAAGGAGATCGCCATCGCGAACCTCCTGACCGAGCTCCTGCCCGTGCTCGACGACATCGGCCGCGCGCGGGAGCACGGCGAACTCGTCGGCGGATTCAAGTCCGTCGCGGAGTCGCTGGAGACCGTCGCCGCGAAGATGGGTCTGCAGCAGTTCGGCAAGGAGGGCGAGCCCTTCGACCCGACGATCCACGAGGCGCTGATGCACAGCTACGCGCCGGACGTCACCGAGACGACCTGCGTCGCGATCCTCCAGCCGGGGTATCGCATCGGCGAGCGCACCATCCGCCCCGCGCGGGTGGCCGTCGCCGAGCCCCAGCCGGGCGCGCAGGCGGTCAAGGGCGAAGGGTCCGAGGAGAGCGCCGCGGCCGCCGACGACAAGGAGAGCGGTGGCCCGGACGAGGGCTGACGTTGACCTGACGACAAGAGAGGAGGGACGTCGAGGATGAGCACCAAGGACTTCATCGAGAAGGACTTCTACAAGGTCCTCGGCGTCCCCAAGGACGCCACCGAGGCCGAGATCAAGAAGGCGTACCGGAAGCTCGCCCGCGAGAACCACCCGGACGCCAACAAGGGCAACGCCAGGGCGGAGGAGCGCTTCAAGGAGATCTCCGAGGCGAACGACGTCCTCGGCGACCCCAAGAAGCGCAAGGAGTACGACGAGGCGCGCGCCCTCTTCGGCAACGGCGGCTTCCGTCCGGGGCCGGGCGGCGCGGGCGGCGGTTCCTTCAACTTCGACCTGGGCGACCTCTTCGGAGGCGGCGCCCAGGGCCAGGGGGGAGCCGGCGGCTTCGGCGGCGGACTCGGTGACGTCTTCGGGGGCCTGTTCAACCGGGGCGGCACGGGCGCGACCCGTACCCAGCCGCGCCGGGGCCAGGACATCGACACCGAGGTCACCCTCAGCTTCACCGAGGCGATCGAGGGGGCCACGGTCCCGCTGCGGATGTCCTCGCAGTCGCCCTGCAAGGCCTGCGCCGGCACCGGCGACAAGAACGGCACGCCGAGGGTGTGCCCGACCTGCGTCGGCACCGGCCAGGTGGCCCGGGGTTCGGGCGGCGGCTTCTCGCTGACCGACCCGTGCCCGGACTGCAAGGGGCGCGGCCTGATCGCCGAGCACCCGTGCATGGAGTGCAAGGGCAGCGGCCGGGCGAAGTCGTCCCGGACGATGCAGGTGCGCATCCCGGCCGGGGTGTCGGACGGGCAGCGGATCCGGCTGCGCGGCAAGGGGGCGCCCGGTGAGCGCGGCGGCCCGTCCGGCGACCTGTACGTCACCGTGCACGTCGACGCGCACCCGGTGTTCGGCCGCAAGGAGGACAACCTCACGGTGACCGTCCCCGTGACCTTCACGGAGGCGGCCCTCGGCGGCGAGGTCAGGGTTCCCACCCTGGGCGGACCGCCGGTCACCCTGAAACTGCCGCCCGGCACACCCAACGGCCGCACCATGCGGGCGCGGGGCAAGGGCGCGGTCCGCAAGGACGGCACCCGCGGAGACCTGCTGGTCACCGTCGAGGTGAGTGTCCCGAAGGACGTGACGGGGAAGGCTCGTGACGCGCTTGAGGCGTATCGCGAGGCGACCGCGGGTGAGGATCCGCGGGCGGAGCTGTTCCAGGCCGCGAAGGGAGCTTGATGGAGATGGACGGCCGTCGACGCAATCCGTATGAACTGACCGAGGAGACCCCGGTCTACGTCATCTCGGTGGCGGCCCAGCTCTCCGGCCTGCACCCGCAGACACTGCGCCAGTACGACCGCCTCGGCCTGGTCTCCCCGGACCGCACGGCCGGCCGTGGGCGCCGCTACTCGGCCCGTGACATCGAACTGCTCCGTCAGGTGCAGGCGTTGTCGCAGGACGAGGGCATCAACCTGGCCGGCATCAAGCGCATCATCGAGCTGGAGAACCAGGTCGCCGCGCTGCAGTCGAGGGTGGCCGAACTCCAGGCCGCCGTCGAGGGTGCCGCCGTGGCGATGCAGCAGCGGGAGGCGGCGGTGCACGCGTCCTACCGGCGTGATCTGGTGCCGTATCAGGAAGTGCAGCAGACCAGTGCGCTGGTGGTGTGGCGGCCGCCCAAGCGGAAGCAGACGGACTGACGCGCAGTCAGTTGTGTGTGGGGCCCGGAGGTTCGGTCGAACCTCCGGGCCCTCGCGCGTTCACGGGAGCCGTGCCGGGCGGGGTGACAGGAAGTGGGGCGGTCAGCCGGGGAGCATCTCGCCGGCCGCTTCCACCGCGAGCATCCACATGGGCTGGGCGCCCGTGCCGAAGGCGGCGGCCAGCGCGTAGCCGAGGGCCACGTCCAGGGCCTCCGGCTCGGTGCCCTCGCGCCACTCGGCGAGGACGCGTCCGTCGCCGTCGGAGGAGAAGTCGCCGATGTGCTCCTCGTCCCGCAGCAGACGGCTGCCCGGGATGGAGTCGGGCACCAGGTGCCAGGTGTGGTCCGCGTGGCGGACGTCGACCCGGTACGAGTGGCGGGTCAGCCGGCCCTTCGCGGGGTCGATGACGGCCTCCTCGCCGTCCACGGTGAGTGTGAGCAGGCCGCCGTCCCGGGTGCCGATCGGGATGTGGTCCTCGGCCTCGGTCCCCTCCGCGCGGAGCAGTTCGATCCGGGGCACCGACTCTCCCTCGACGGTGACCTCGCCGACGTTCATGTCGAGCCGCACGGCTATCGTGCCGAACCCGTTCTCCTCGACGGCGTTCTCGACGACGGGCTTCTCCTCGTAGCCGTCGTCATCGTCCTCGTACTCGTCGTGGTCGTCGTACGCGTGGTCGTCGTACTTGTCCGTGGCCGCCGGCGCGGATGCGGGTGCGGGTGCCGGGTCCTTCGGCATGGGATCTTCCTTTGCTGTGTGCATTTCTGACGGTGGTCAGTACGTCGTGAGCAGGTCGAAGTGTTCGGCCCAGGAGCCGCCCATGGTGGGGAAGGGGAAGGGGAAGGTGGAGGGGCCGTCCATCCGGTGGTTGACTGGCATGGCGTGGGGCTCCTCCTGGGGGGGGGGTGCCTCTATGTCTTTCGTCAAGCGAGGCGTGGGGTTCGGGGTTCGTAGAAGGTGCCGTCGCGGAGCATGGCGAACAGCACGTTGATCCG
>NZ_JBHYJA010000023.1:53197-156543 GCF_042740355.1 Streptomyces sp. NPDC059010 | reverse complement strand
TTGTCCACCCCCGCGAGCCCCCCCCCTACTTTAAACCATCATGCCCCGCCCGGGCGGGGCCAACTCACCCCACAATACCAAACCAAGTTCAGTCCCCGCTTCAGTTGGCTGTGACCGCGCTTCCGTGATGGCTACGCCTTGGCGGTGAGGTCGGCTCGACAGGGGGTATGCGGCCGCCCATCAACTAGGGAACTTCGTTTGGATCTGGGAGTCCTGGTGTGTGATCGCGCCGTCTGTGGCCCTGTTCGCGTGCTGGGCAATGTAGATCCAGTCGAAGCCGTCGTATCCCTCGGTGTCGAGATGCTGTGCTCGGCTGAGCCCGGCGCGCATCGCCACGCGCTGAGAAGCGAGGTTGGCTGGTCGAACACGGGCGATCAGCGGGAGGTCGGGCAGGTGATGGGAGGCCCAGGTGGCAACTGCGGCTGCGGCTTCACCGGCGAAGCCTTGGCCCCAGGCTGAGGCGGCGAAACGGTAGAAGAGGTTCAGGACTGGGACCCCGTGCAGTTCCATGGACTTGATTCCGCAGAATCCGAGCTGCTGAGCGGAGCCGTGGTGCCGGACGACCCAGTACCCGTATCCGTACTGCCGCCACTGGTCGTCCCAACGCTGGTAGAGCGCCTCTGCTTCCTCAAACCGGGCGAGTGCATCGGAGGGGTTGTGCGTGCAGGTCTGAGGATCGCGGTGGACGGTGAAGATCGCGTCGACATCGGCTGCGGTTGGGCGTCTCAGGAACAGCCGGGCGGTCTGCAGCTCCGCGGCTGCTGGTCTCCGGTCACTCATGTCACGACCGCATCACCGGTGCGGAAGATTCGGTTCAGATGGTGGTCCAGGACTGCGGTGGCGGACTCCGGGCTGCGCTGGCCGACGAGGATGCTGGTGCCGAGTCCCGCAGACATGGCAAGCAGGCCGGCCGCCTCCAACCGCGCGTCCACACCGGGCTCAAGCAGAGCTGCCTCTTGCGCCTGCCGGAGGAGTTCGGTCAGGGCGTCCTCGGCGGCATCAGGGTTCTTGATGAAGGGCTGGGCTGCGAGCGCCGGGTCGTTCACGGCCAGAACCGCGTATGAGGTGTAGAGGTGGTGGAAGGTGCGGCTCTCGTCGTCCGTCGGCAGCGCGGCCATGAGCAGCGCCTCGATCATCGCGCGCGGACCAGGACTGTCCCCGGCGGCCCGTATCCGGGCGGAGACCCGCTCGCCGAATCTCTCCGCCAGAAGTTCAAGTCCGAAGAGCAGCAGCTTTTCCTTGGTCTGGAAGTAGTACTGCACCAGCCGCAGTGATACGCCCGCCTCCGCTGCCACATCGCGCATCCCGACGGCATGCAGCCCGCGTCGTCCAGCGACCCGGACGAGGGCCTGGGCGATCTCGGTGCGCCGTTCTGCGTGGTCCACGCGCTTGGGCATCGACCGGTTCTCCGCTCGTCGTTCCTGCTACCGCTCCCATGAGGACCTTTTGATGATACAGCCGTACCAACATCGTGGTACGTTCGTATCACGAAACCGAGACGCCGGAGGTGGCCATGCCCGAGACCGCTGCCCGAACCCAGGCCGATGTCGGCCGCTACGTGAGTGATTCCTGGCGGGAGCGCCACTTCACGGCCTGCGACGCGCTCTACGCCCTGGGAGCGTCCGCGCTCGCGGAAGAGGACGTGGAGACGTCCTTCGGCACCACGCACGTCTACCGCTACGGCCCCGCGAACGAGGCCGCCCGATCCCGCACCCCCGTCGTCCTGGTGCACGGGGCGGGTTCCTGCTCCGCCATGTGGTATCCGAACACCCCCGCGCTCAGCGCGGACCGCCCGGTCTACGCGATCGACACCCCGGGTGATCCCGGCCACAGCGTGCAGCGCGAGCCGATCCACCAACCCGAACGCGCCGCACAGTGGCTGGACGAGACGCTCGCCGGGCTCGGCCTCGACCGCGTGCATCTCGTCGGCTCCTCCTACGGCGGATGGCTCGCCCTCAACCAGGCGCACCGCAGGCCCGAACGCCTCGCCTCGGTCACGCTGCTCGACCCCGGCGGCCTGGAAAAGGTGGGGCTGCGCTTCTTCGTCTGGATCTTCGCCGGCCTTTTCGCGACCTTCGCGCCCAAGGCGCTCCGCCCGCGGCTGGCGGCCTGGCTGGAACAGCCTGTGCTCGTCGTGCCGGAACTGCGCGCGATGATCAGAACGGCCGTGCGCGCCTACCGCATACGCCGCCCGTCGCCGCTTCCCCTGTCCGAGGAGGAGCTGTCCACCATCCGGACCCCGCTCTATCTGGTGCTCGGCAAGCGAAGCCTTCTCCTGCACCCGCAGCGGCAGGCGGAGCGGGTGCCGCGCCTGATCCCCGGCGCCCGAGCCGAGATCATCTCCGACACGGGCCACGGGCCGCAGATCGACCACGCGGAGGAGATCAACCGCAGGATGCTGAACTTCATGGCCACCGTCGACTGACAACCGCCCACGCCGACGGGACAGGGCGGTGCCGAGGGACGGCCCGGCCAGAGCCCGGGCCGGTAGCGCCTGGACTGCAGGACCCGTTCCACCTGGGCATCCCTGCGTCATGCGAGTAGAGACGCTTGAGGACCTCCATTTGCCCGGCCTGAATCTCATGGTGCGGCAGCTCATGACCGTCGATGGCAACTTGGCGGTCGACGCGGCGGGATGCCGGCCGCCAGGCAGGTGTCCGCAGTGCACGCATCCTGCCACGCGGGCTCACAGCCGGTATTGGCGTCAGATATCCGAGTTACCCATCGGCGGGCGGGGGTTGATCGTCCGTCTGCACATGCGTCGGTTCCTCCGTGATCAAAGCCAGTGCCCACGCCGGACGTTCGTGGAGCAGATGGCGGGTCTGACCGAATCGCCTCGCCGTTCTTCACCGGCGGCAGGGTCGGCGATGAGGGCCGTGGCGATGGAACTCGGTGGGCGCCCGGGTCAGCGTCTGTGCGCGAAGCTGCGGCTCCCGGGCCGACGAACTGCTCTGCCGAGTCAGCTGGTCGCCCCGCCCGTACCGCGGCCCAGGCGCCGCGGACACCAGGCACCGATGAGCTCGCGTTCCGTAAAGGGCGGACCTACGGCACCGTCCTCGTCGACATGGGGACCTCCAGGCCCGTAGACGTCCTGCCCGACCACTACACCGGCTCGGTTGCCGCCTGGATCCAGGAGCACCCCGGCGCCGAAATCGTGTGCCGTGACCGCCTGATGGCCTTCACCAAGGCCATCAGGCAGGCCTGCCCAGCGCCCCGAACGCCAGCACTTGGGCAAGTACCTCCCACATTCGCTCGATGTCCTCGTCCGGCACGTCGAGTTCTGCCTCGATCTCGGCGTCGTCCAGGCCCAGATCGCCCAACGAAGCGGGGTCTAGCGACACGGCGAGCAGCTTGTTCGACAGAGCGATCTCCCGGACGCAGCCATAGGCCGTTCCCTGGTCCTGCGTCACAAGGCAATGAGTGTCCAGCCCGAGCGACACGGCCTGACGGGAGGGTTCGCTGATGTTGCTCAGGAACAGAAGGATGAAGCCCTCACCGTCCCCGTCTTCGGCAACACCGGCCGTCATTACGTCGTTGTCGGGGTCGACCTCTGCCGCCACTGCACGAGCGGTGAACCGGTACGTCATAGCTGGGTTCTAGCAGGAGACGCATGCTGGCCAGCACGCAGGTCGACCACCATCAGAAACGGCGTGCAAGTGTCACGGACGTCCGTGGACCGCATCGGCGCCTGGCCGACCGATCGCCGCACTGGGCCCGGCCCGACAACCCGGCGGGCGGTGGACGTGGACGGCAAGAGCCTGCGCGGCGCCGCCAGAGCCGACACACCATGATCGTCACGGGGGTGGGTGAGTCGGCGATGTCGTGCCTGTGGAGCCGGAAAACCTGAGGTCAGCTGCTATGGATCAAGGTGACGGGCACTGGTGCGGAACGGTCATGGTCCGGTCACATTCGCCGCACGAAACGGTCATGGGCCGCTGTGAGCCTCCTGTGTGTCCCCGCGACAGGTCCGGGGAGAAGGAAAGGCTCAGACTGTGTCAGCGCTGCTCGTTCTGCCCCTGCCACGTGCGCCATGCAGGGAACCGGGGTGTGGTCCTGCGAACCATCACGCGCAGACGCACCGCGCCTTCCTCGCGCTCCCCGACGGCGCCGCCCTCGGCGCCGTTTGGTACGCGTAGCTGCGAGGGTCCAGCCGTTAATGATCAACATCTGGGGGATTCCATGTTGAAGTCACTTCGCCTGTTGCTGCTCACTTCACTGGCAGTGGGCACGCTGATGACCACTGCCGTCGGGCCGGCCAGCGCCGCGCCGGAGAAGATCAACCGGGATCAGGTGCTTTCGATCTCGGACAAAAAGACCGCCGAGTGGACGCCGATCGGCGGGTTCCAGGTTCAGCTGCGCTATGGCACCTACGACGGTTCCCAGTACGGCTGGGCCAAGTTGGACAACTTCCCGGCGGACCGGCAGGGTGCCATCTGGCTGGAGACCAGTTCCGACGGCGGCTCGAACTGGGTCACCCGGTCCATCTACAGCACGACGGTGAGCGTGTTCACCGAAGGTGTCCAAACCAGGTCGGACAGCAGCTTCGTGATGCGTGCCTGCTACCGGGGCCCGGAAACGAACAAGTGGTGCACCGACAAGTGGTGATCGGCTAACTCGATCGTTCATGAGGGGCCGTCGGCTTGCTGACGGCCCTTTGTGGTGGGTGTCGTTAAGGATCTTCGGAGTATGGGCAGGCTGATGGCCCGGTTGTCGCGTCGGGTGGGCGCCGGGTTCCACGGCTCCGGAGGGTGGTGGTGTTCGCAGAGACGGGACGCTGCTGGTCAGCCGGGGTTCGGGAGGGCATGGAGCCGTTCCAGGACATGAGTGATCACGTCGGTCCAGGGCCAGTGTCTGGCGAGGCGGAGGGAGCGGCGGCGGCCGGTGGTGATGAGCTCGACGTGTGTGGAGTCGGATGTGGTGTCGAGTTGACGACGAGAAGTTCTGATGCCACTCCGGCGGCCGGGGTTCGGTTCTGGGCTGTGTGGAGGGATGACCGGAAGTCATCTGCTGGGCAAGGCCATCCTCGTAGGGTTGGATGTGTGATCCTCTGGCTGAACGGCACCTTCGGTGCGGGCAAGACCACGACCGCCAAGGAACTGACCTCGCGCATTCCGGACTCCAGGCTCTTCGATGCCGAGAAGGTCGGCGAGATGCTCTGGCATGTGCTCGGGGTCCCTGAACGTGACTTTCAGGATTTCCCGCCGTGGCGAGGGCTCGTGGTGGAAACCGCACGGCAGGTTCTCGACTACGTGGGTGGCACTCTGGTGGTCACCCAGACAGTGCTGGTCGAGCAGTACTGGCAGGAGATTCATGACGGTTTGACTGCAGCTGGCGTTCCCGTGCACCACTTCCTGCTGGACACGGACCAGGACACGCTGGTCGAACGCATCGAGACCGACACCAAGCCAGAGAGCATCAGTGCTCGCCAGTGGCGCCTTGATCACCTGGGCGAGTACCAGCGCGCCCTGTCCTGGCTCCGTCGGGAAGCCCAGGTCATCGACACCACCGATGTCGTTCCCGCCCGCGTCGCGGAGATCGTCATGGAGAGGGTTCCAGTCGGCTGACCGGTCTGGCGAATTATCGGACGGCTTGTCCTGTGGAAGCCTGGTTCAGCCAGCTCCCGCTCGTTCCGCCTGGGCTTTGGTATGGGCGAGGCGGTAGGACTCGGTGCCGGTCTGGATGATGGCGCCGTTGAAGGGCAGCCGGTCGACAATGGCCGCGCAGAGCCGCTTCGAGGGCGGTCGCGCCGGGGAAGGCGCCCAGCTTGCGCAGGGGTTCACGTCCGCTGGAGTGCCGTCAGCCGTTTTACGGCCGTGAAACTCGCCCTGCGTGGTCGGCGCCGCGCATGTCGATGGCGGAAAGTCTCATGCGCCGAGCCCGATCCGGTCGGTGGGGTGAATGAAGGTGAAGTCGCGGGCGTCGAAGCGTGCCACCTGCGTGCGCAGCCGGCCGGTGGACCAGGGCCAGCTGAAGCTGTTGCGGCCATTGGCGTCGAGGTAGTAGCTGCGGCATCCGCCGGTGTTGTAGACGGTGCCCGCGAGGGCGGCCTGCAGTTCGGTGTTGTACGCGGTCTGCACGTCGCGGCGTACCTCAACCGACGCCCACCCCTCGGCGCGTGCCGAGCGGATCACGGCGAGGACGAGATCGAGCTGGGCTTCGAGGATGGTGAATGCGGAGCTGTGTCCGGTGCCCAGGCCGGGACCGAGAAGCAGAAACGCGTTGGGGAACCCGGCGGTGACGGTACCGAGGTACGCCTCGGGGGAGCCCTGCCACTGGTCGGCGAGGGAACGTCCTGCGCCGTCGTGGATGAGGTTCGACAGAGGCATGTCGAGGATGTGAAAGCCCGTGCCGAGGATTATTGCGTCCACTTCGGCGCTGCTGCCGTCGGCGCCGAGCACGGTGCTGCCGTCCACCGTGCGGACCGCGCAGGCGTGCACGTCCACGTTCGGGCGGGTCAGGGCCGGGTAGTAGTGGTTGGAGAACAGGATGCGCTTGCAGCCGATGGTGTAGTCGGGGGTCACCTTGCGGCGCAGTTCACGGTCGCGGATGGTGGCGCGCAGGTGTGCGCGTGCCACGGCCTGTACGCCGCGTAGCAGCGAAGGCCTGCGGAATCCGCAGCCCAGCAGTTCCATGGCCCGGTACTCCACCGCAGCCAGCGCGGCCCGGGCGCCGGGCACGTGCCGCATCACCCACCGCTCGGCCTTCGGTATGCGATGGTCCGGCTTGGGCAGCACCCACTGGGCAGTGCGCTGGAACAGGTGGAGCCGGTCGACCTGCGGGGCGATGGCCGGGACGAACTGCACGGCCGACGCCCCGGTGCCGAGCACCGCGACCCGCTTGCCGCGCAGTTCGTAGTCGTGGTTCCAGCGCGCGGAGTGGAACACCTCGCCGGGAAACTCCGCAAGGCCCGGGATATCGGGGATGCGTGGCTCGTTCCACGGCCCGGCACCGGCGATCAGGAACCGGGCGGTGAACTCGCCGGCACTGGTACCGATCCGCCATCGGGCCGCGTCGTGCTGCCAGTGCGCCTCGGTCATGCGCACGCCGAACCGGGTGTGCTCGCGCAGCCGGTGCCGGTCGGCGACCCCTTGCACGTAGGCGAGGATCTCCGGCTGATGCGCGTACACCCTCGCCCAGTCCGGGTTCGGCGCGAACGAGTAGCTGTAGAGCCGGGACGGCACATCGCACTGGCAGCCCGGATAGGTGTTGGCCCGCCATGTGCCGCCGAAGTCGTCGGCGGCCTCGATGATGAGGAAGTCCCGAATCCCGGCCTCGCGCAGCCGGACCCCCGCGCCGACCCCGGAGATGCCGGCTCCGATGACGATGACCTCGAAATGGGTGCTCATGCCGTGGTGCTCCTGTCGATGGCTCGCCGGACGCGGTCGGGTGCGGTACGCAGGGAGACGTCGAGGGTGGCCGGGCGGCGGGCGATGTCCATGAAGTTGAAGCCCATGACGGCCAGTTCCTCGGGGCCGGGCTCGATCCGGACGACGCGGGTCCCCGCTGCCCGCAGCAGGTGTTCCTCCGCGTCGAGGGTGCGGGTCATCCAGCGTCTGAGGACGCGTTCGAGGCGGCTCAGCCCGGTGGCGGGCGCGTCCTGGGACGTCGTCATCGGGGCGACGATCACCACTTCGTCCAGGCCGAGCGGGGCAACGAGGTCTGCCGACGTCGGCGACAACACCCCGCCGTCGAGGTAGGCGCGCCTGCCGATCCGTACGGGAGGGAACCACCCCGGGATCGCCCATGAGGCGGCCATCGCGCTGCCGATGTCGGCGACGGGGGCGTCGGGCGAACCGAACGCGACCCGTCTGCCGGTGCGCGTCTCGGCCGCCACCAGCCACGTATGCGACGAGTCGAGCCACGTGTGGCCGTCCGCCAGCGCGGCGCCGAAGCCCCGCAGCCACCCCGCATCCCCACGGCCGCGCGGCAGGAGGCCGAGCAGCCCCGAGCCGAGCGGGACACGGCCCCGCGCTGCCGCCGCCGCCAGCCCGGCGCCCGGCAGGCCCGGCCACGGAACCGGTGGCAGGGCGCCCGGGTGCGCGCCGACGTGCCGCAGGAGCAGCGGGTCCGCGCCGGACCGGCCCTGCAGTGCCGCGAGCAGGTCGGAGACCGACCGGCCGGACCCGAGCACGGACACGACCTCCGCCCCCGTCGACGTCCCCACCAGCACCTGTGCCGTGCGGGCATCCCAGTCGAGGCGCTCCTCCACCGCGGCCAGCGCCGCAACCGCCCATGCGAAGCCGAGGGTTCCGCCGCACCCGACGACCAGTCCGCGTCGCTGACAGTCCGCCATGGATTCTCCTGGTATTGGAATTCCAATGGAATCTGAAAGCTAGCGGTATCCTGCGGGGGTGGCAAGACTGACCCGGGCCGAGAGCCAGGCCCGCACCCGCGAACACCTCCTCGACACCGCCTACACGCTCTTCCTGGGCGACGGCTTCACTGCGACGTCAATGGAGCGTGTCGCCGAGGCGGCGGGCTACTCGAAGGGGGCGGTGTACTCCAACTTCGCCACGAAGAACGAGCTGTGCCTGGCCGTGCTCGACCGCATCGCCGCGGAACAAGTGACACAGCTGGCCTCCGCGATGGGCGACGCACCCCGCTTCGAGGACCGGATCGCGGGATTCGCCCGCTGGGCCGACGAGACCATCGGCGACAGCTCGTGGACCTCGCTGGAAGTCGAGTTCGCCACCGCCAACCGCCGCGACAAGCGGGTGTGCGAGCAGCTTGCCCAGCGTCGGCGCGCCGTCACCCGCACCCTCGCGGACCTGATCCGGGCGCAAGCGGACGAACTCGGCATCACACCTGCCCTGCCCGCCGACACCGCCGCCCTGACCCTGCTCAGCCTCGGCATCGGGCTCGGCGTCCAGCGCGCCTTCGACCCGACCGTCCCTGTGCAACCCCTCGTCGACCTGCTGCGCAGCGTCATGAGCGGGCACCCCTGAGGGTCCCGTGCTGCTGCGCCGACGGACGGGCACCCGACCGGAAGGGGCGACTTGGAGGCTAGCGGGGCGATCGGCGCGAAGGCCGCGTTGCCGAGGACGCGCCGGGGGCGTCGCACCGCTCACGGAGCCGTCGCCGACCCGGAAACCCCTGCGGGTGGCCTTGGCCATCATCTCCCGGCGCTTGCGCGTCAGCAGCCCGTACGTGACACCCCCCACGGTCAACGCGGAGGCCACGCCGATGCCGCCGGTCTCCGGCGCGGCGAGGGCCTGGTCCCGGTTCTCCCGCAGATCCTGGGCCATCTGCCAGTTGGTGTCCGGGTGCCTGCCGACCAGGTAGGCGCCCTCCCCCGCCGCTGCGAGCCAAGTGATCCGGAAGGCCGGGCGCTGCCACCCGGCCCGGTGGGAGGAACGCCCCACGCGGCGTTCGGCCTTCGCCAAGACCCGGGTACCCGAGCGTCAGACCGTGGCGTCGGTCCGCTTCACCCCGCCCCGTCCATGGGGCGCCCGGCCAGGAACCGGCCCGATACCGAACGCGAGGGATTCGGCGGTCACTTCCACCTGCTTGTCGAACCTCGTCTGCGCCATGCAGTGCCCCGGCGGTGCACTGTGTGCGGATCAGCGGGCGACCGAGATCGCGAAGGGCGCGAATCCGCTGGACCGAATCACGTGCGGTACGAAAAGTATCGCGGCCTCCGTGGCGCGGGCGGTCTGGATCCCGCCGAGATCAGTGATCCACTCCTTGCGCCAGCCGAGGTTGAGGAGCAGTTCACGGACGGCCTGCTTGGCCTGCGGGTCGTCGCCGGAGAGGAAGGCGTCGGGCGCCTGGGTGAGCGTGGCCGGCGCGGTCATCACCGGGAAGAGCATGGTGTTGAGTGTCTTGACGACGCGCGTTTCGGGGAGCGCTTCCTGAAGTTGCTCGGCGAGGCTTGAGCCGGGGTAGATCAGGTCGGCGGGCAGTCCGTCCGGTCCGTCGACGGTGGCGTTGGAGACGTCGACGAGGATCTTGTCGCGCAGTTCCTCGCGCAGGGCGACGAGCCGGTCCAGCGAGCCGGCTCCCGGGGTGGCGTTGATGACGATCTGGGCTGTCCGGGCAGCGTCGGCGGCGGCGCCCGGCGCGCGGTCCGCCACCCTCACCTCATGCCCTGCCCGGGTGAGGGCTGTGGCCAGGTTGCCGCCGACGCGGCCGTTTCCGAGAACTGCGATCGTGGTCATGATGATCTGGTCCTTCCGTGCGTGCAGGTTGTGGTGCGCGGTCAGCGGGAGAGCGTGGCGACGGCCTCGGCGTGGACGCCGGGCGCGGCGGCCAGGAAGCTCTCGCTCTGCGGGGTCCAGGGGCGGCCCTCGGCGTCGGAGATCTGTCCGCCGGCCTCGGTGACGAGCAGCGCCCCGGGCAGCAGGTCCGCGCGGGCGCCGGCGAACTGCCAGAAGGCGTCGATCCGGCCGGCGGCCACGTTCAGCAGGTGCAGGGTCGCGGGTACGGCGGTGCGGACGACGAGCGCGTCGAAGAGCATCGCGGTGATCGAGGAGCCGACGCGTCGTACGACCTTCTCGTCCTCGTCCGGCCGGGCCTGGCTGGTGGCCACGATGCTCAGGCCGAGGTCCGCGGTCCGGGAGACGTGCAGCGGACTGCCGTCGAGGTGGGCGCCCGCGCCGGTGAGCGCGGTGTAGGTCTCGCCGGTCAACGGCAGGTGGACCGCGGTGAGCACCGGCTGGTTCTCACGTACGAGGGTCGCGGTCACCGCCCACTCCGGCAGGGCGTGCAGGTGGTTGACGTTGCCTTCGGCCGGATCCACGACCCACCATTCGCCGGGTGGCAGCGCCCCGCCGCCCAGTTCGTCCTCCACCCAGCCGGCGTCCGGCCGTAGGCGCGTGAGGCGGGGGCGCAGGATGTCGAGGGCCGTGTCGTCGTTGGCGGCGAGCGCGCTCATCAGCTCTTCGCGGGTCTGGTAGCGGACCACCTCGCCGAAGCGCTCGCGCAGCGCCGAACCGGCCGCGCGCACGGCGATCGCGGTCTGGGCGAGCAGGTCGGCGTCGGAGGCTGCGACATCAGTGGTCTGAAGCGTTTCGGACATGGCAGTACTCCCGTGTGAGGAGGGGTGTTGAGGCCGGTCGGGGCAAGCTGTGCGTTCCGTCTTGCGCTCTCGTCTCGACGGTATAGAGGCCCTTCATTAACATCAAATGCATGTCAAGCACGTCTAGGATTACTCCCATGCAATTGGATTTGAACCTGCTCACCGCGCTCGACGCGCTGCTGGAGGAGGGAAGTGTGGCGGGGGCTGCCGCGCGCCTGCACGTCACCGCCCCCGCGATGAGCCGGAGTCTGGGCCGAATCCGGCGCACGACCGGGGATCAGATCCTGGTGCGCACCGGGCGCACGATGACGCCGACGCCGTATGCGATCGCCGTCCGGGAACAGGTGCACGAGCTGCTGCACCAGGTCCAGGGGGTGCTGGCACCGAGCCGTGAACTCGATCTGGCAACGCTGGAGCGCACTTTCACACTCCGCTGGCACGATTCCCTGGTCGCCTTGAGCGGCCCCGCACTGCTCACGGCCGTGCGCGGACAGGCGCCGGGCGTGCGATTGCGCTTCGTCGCGGAATCGAGCATCGACACCCCCGAGTTGCGGCGCGGCGAGGTCGACCTGGAGGCGAACGCCAATCGCCCGAGCGCACCGGACATCCGCGCCGAGAACGTGGGCGAGACCCGCCTCGTCATCGTCGTGAGGCAAGGGCACCCTTTCACCCGGGTCAGGACCGTCACCGCAAAGCGGTACGCCGCCGCTGAGCACGTCACCGTCTCGCGACGCGGAAACCTCAGCAATGCGATCGACGACGCCCTCGCGCGGCTCGGCCTCACCCGCCGCGTGGTGGCGACCGCGCCCACGGAGGCCGCCGCGCTGGAGTTCGCGCGCGGCTCCGATCTCCTGATCAGCGTCCCCGAAGCCACCACGCGGTCAGCGGTCGCCGACCTCGGCCTGGTCGTGCTCCCCCTCCCGCTCGAACTGCCTTCGGCGCCGATATACCTGTCGTGGCATCAGCGCTACGACACCGACCACGCCCACGCCTGGCTGCGCGGGCTGGCGCGAACCGCGCTGGCCATGGGCGGAGCGTCGTCGTAGTCGGCGCCGTCCGGCCGCTTCCGCCACCGCCTGCGGGAGTTCGGCGGTCACGAGACCGCCGTCAGCACGATCTTGCCTTGGAGGTGGCCCTGCGCGGCTCGCGTGTGTGCGCTACCCGCCTCGGGCAGCGGGTAGGTGCTGTCCACCCCGACCTGGAGCTTGCCTTCGTCGAACAGGCGCCCGATCTCGGCGAGCTGGGGGCCGTTGGAACGCACCTGAATGTTCGAGACCGTGATGCCCAGACTCGCCGTCTCTTCCGGGTCGTACTGGGCGAAGAACACCGGAAGCATGGTGCCGCCGCGCTTGAGCACGGTCAGGAAGCGTGAGCTGTCCGGGCCACCGACAGCGTCGATCACCAGGTCGACATCGCTGACCACGTCCGCGGCCTGCGTCCTGGTGTAGTCGATGAACTCATCGGCGCCGAGCATGCGCAGGAACTGCTCGTGCCGGCCCGAGGCCACCGCGATGACGTGTGCCCCCTTCCATTTCGCCAACTGCACCGCGAAGTGGCCCACTCCACCGGCGGCCCCGTTGACCAGCACGGTCATCCCCGGCGTGATCGGCACCGGCTGATGCACCTGGCCGGTGAAAGGAGACGGCACGTCGTGGCCGAGATCAACCAGGTACTGCCAGGCCGTGAGCACGGCCATCGGCGCCCCAGCCGCCTGCACGTGGTCGATACCGGCCGGCTTGTGAGCCAGGTCCGAAGCCGGCGCGGCCACGTACTCGGCGTATGTCCGGCCGTCGAATCCGGGGAACCGCAGCATGCCGAAGACCTCGTCACCGACGGCGAACCCCAGCACGTCCGGAGCGACCGCCTGGACCACGCCGGACATGTCCGTTCCGGGGATCAGGGGGAACTCCAGCGCCGGCCTCACCTCGGCCGGCATGACCTTCATCCCTTCACGCAGGTACCAGTCCGGCGGGTTGATGCCCGCCGCGTGCACCCGGACGAGCACCTCGCCCGGGCCGATCCCGGGAACCGGCACCTCGTCATACTGCAAAACTTCCGGCCCGCCCGCTTCGTGGAACTGGATCGCCTTCATCGCGCCTGTCGCTTTCTTGGGAAACCGTTGCTCCTTCAGTCAAGGTCCAGGACGGCACGGCCGTCCAAGACCGGTTCGGCAACCTGCCCATTCCGAAACGGCATGACGCCTACGCTGGAAGGGTGAACGATCTCGGACAGGACCTGGAACTGCGGCTGGTGCGCTACTTCACCGTGGTGGCGGCGCACCAGCACTTCGGCCGGGCCGCCGCCGACCTGCACGTGGCCCAGCCGGCGCTGAGCCGCCAGATCCAACGGCTCGAAAAGCATCTCGGCGCACGACTGCTGGACCGCGACCCCAAGGGCACCCGGCTCACTCCGGCCGGCCAGAGGTTCCTCCCCCGTGCCCAAGCCCTGCTACAGGCCGCCCGCCAGGCCGAGTTGGCCGTGCGTGAACAAGCCGAGACCGAACGAATCGCCATCGGCTACGTCGAAGACTTGGTGATCACTGCCGCCGTACGGGAACTGCGCCGCCGTTACCCGGACGCCGAGATCGCCACCCGGTACCTGAGCTGCCGCGACGTCGGGGCGCTGTCCGACAAGCGCGTCGACGCCCTGATCGCGCGGGCCCCGCTGCCGCTCGCCGCCGACGACGTGTTCACCACGCCGCTGTACGAGGAGCCCCGGATGCTCGTGGTCCCGCGCGGCCATGCCTTGGCCAACCGCACGTCGGTGACCGCGGAAGAACTGGCCGGCGAGGAGGCGGCGCCGTGCGCGTTCGAGACCGCGGACTGGACTTCGTACCGGATCCTCGGGACCGGCGTGCCGCTGATCGAGAGCTACGAGGACAAGCTTGAACTCGTCGCGAGCGGCAGGGCGATCGCCGTGCTACCGGTCGGCGATCGGCGTAGCTCACTGCGTCCCGACCTTGTCACCGTCCCGGTCGAGGGCGCTCCCACGAGCCAGGTCGTCCTGGTCAGCCGCAGGGGCGACCCGAATCCGATGATCAGGAATCTCCGGCTGGCGGCCCAGGCCGTCCTGACCGCCCCGGCAGCCTGACCGGGACCCGCTCGCTTGGCGCTGAACCGCCCCAAGCGGTGCTCACGCGCGCTGTGTTCGTCGCGCATCTGCCGGTATCGCTCGGGGTCAGGTTGTACGGGCTCAGCGTCCGGCCCTGTGGCGGCCACCAGGGCGACCTTGCCACCGTGCCCAGCAGCGGTCAGCGCAGCAAGTAGGCGGACCACACAGGTCGGGCAGTCGGCTCCGGGCATGCTCAGAGCGTCGGGACTGTCGGACAGACAGCGCACACGATCAGGTGGGCGGGGTGATCGTCGGCCGCTCTTCCCGGGCCGCGTGGGCCAGCTGATGGCGCCGAGAACGAGGCACGGTTCCTGGACGCTCGCGGACGCGGTGGTGGACAGTCGACGTACGCGTCAGCCGGCCCGAAGACCGACCGCCAGCGTCAGTTCAAGGACCCGTTGTGGCGATGCGAGATCCGGAAACAGCTCCCGCAGCTGCGACATCCGGTACCGGACGGTCTGGGGATGGACGAACAACGCCGCCGCCACCTCGTCCCGCCTGCCCTGGTGCAGCAGCCACGCCCGCAGCGTTTCCTCCAGCCGCCGTGCGGTCGCGACAGGCAAGGCCTGCAACGGTGCGAGGGCTCGGGCCCGCAGGTCTGCGAACGCGTCCGCGTCGGCGCTCAGCACCAGCTCGGGCAGGTGGTCCTCGGTGTCGCGAATATCGGAGGAGAGGGAGCGGGCGCGTACGGCTCGTGCGTACGAGGCGGACGCACGAGTCCATGGCCGGGCCGGGCCGACCACGACGGTGCGATCGGTCAGCCGCCGCAAGAGATGTGATCGGTCGGCATCGGGGACGAGCAGCACACCGGTGGCGTCCGGCAGATCGTCGAGGACGAGGGTGCTCGGGTCGAGCACGCGGTAGGCGGGCCGGGCCTGGGCGGCGGGCAGCAGGACCGCGGTCAGCGAAACCGGGGGCTGCCACCCGGCCCGTCGAACAGAGGCCAGCAGCACGTCCGGGCTCGCGCCGGCGAGGAGGTCGCGGGCCAGGTGTTCCAGGTGGCGCTCGTGGGCCCGGCCCCGGGCGGCCAGTTCATCGGCGTGGCCCGCGGCGCTCGCGGCGGAGAGCTCGTCGATGTAGGCGAAGGTCAGCTCGGCGAACTTGGCGACCTCGGCGGCGGGCAGACCCGCGGGTACGGCACCCGCTGCCAGGCATCGCCAGGCCACGCGGGCGCCCACGCGGTAGGCGCTGAGCAGGGCGTCCATGGAACGGCCGTCGCGGACCTCGCCGCGGCCCAGCTCGTAGGCCGCGTCACCGGCGTCGCCGCCCGTGGCGTTCCCGCTCGCGAGGTCCAGGTAGTGCCCCAGGGCGGTGCGGACGGCTCGGCGGATGGTGCCGCCCATGCGGCCCGAAAGGGCGTTGGCGTAGGGAGGGACCTCGTCGATGATCGCCTGGACGACCTCGTCGGCGGTGCTCTTCAGCGTGGCCCGAATCGCAGTGACCGTCGTCTCATCCAGGGCCAGTTCGCTGGCCCTCCGGATTGCATGCCCCATGTTTTGTTCCCTGCGAACAATTAAGCCGACCAGATTCACGTCCTACGGACAGGACTTTACGCCCTGAGGCGCATCAAGCTGGAGCCATGACGAGTGCAGCCCTCCGCAGCAGGGCGTGGAAGCTACTGGAGATGGTCACGACGCCGCTGCTGCCGTCGGACTACCTCGACCTGGTCAGCCCGCTGCGTGCGGGCGCTGACCTGCGTGGGCGCATCGAGGCCGTGCGCCCCGAGACGGGTGACGCCGCGACCATCGTGATCAGGCCGGGACGGGGCTGGCGCGGCCACACGGCCGGTCAGTATGTGCGGATCGGGGTCGATGTCGACGGGGTGCGCCTGTGGCGTGCCTACTCCCTCACCTCGCCGACAGACCGCCGGGACGGCCGCGTCACGATCACCGTGAAGGCGATCCCGGACGGCAAGGTCAGCAACCACCTGGTCCGCAGGGCGAAACCGGGCACGCTGATCCAGCTCGACCAGCCGACCGGTGACTTCGTGCTGCCGCAGGCCAAGCCCGCCAAGGTGCTCTACCTGACGGCCGGCAGCGGCATCACGCCTGTGATGGGCATGCTGCGCGACACCGAGTTCGACGACGTCGTCATGGTCCACTGCGCGCCGCAGCCGCAAGACGTGATCTTCCGCAAGGAACTGCACGACCTGGTCGCGGACAAGAAGCTGCAGCTCACCGAGGTGCACACCGACACAGACGGCATGCTCGACATCGCCCGTCTCGACGAACTCGTGCCGGACTGGGCCGAGCGCGAGACCTGGGCCTGCGGGCCCGCGGGCCTGCTCGACGCCGCAGAAAAGCACTGGAGCGAGCACGGCGTCCCAGAGCGCCTGCACACGGAACGCTTCCGCCCCAGCGTCGTGGGCCCCCCCGGCGGCGGGGGGGGGACGTTAAGCCCCACCCCCCCCCCCCCCCCCCCCGCCCCCCCCCCCCCGCCGCCCGCGGCGAGGTCACTTTCAGCGCCACCGGCAAGACCGTCGACGCGGACGGCGCCACGCCGTTGCTGGACGTCGGCGAGGAGGCCGGCGTGCTCATGCCCTCCGGGTGCCGCATGGGCATCTGCTTCGGCTGCGTCACACCGCTCAAGGCGGGCGCCGTCCGCGACCTGCGCACCGGCGAGATCACCGAGGCCGAGCCGGGCGTCCTCATCCAGACCTGCGTGTCCGCCGCGGCGGGCCCCTGCGACATCGAACGGTAGGAGCACCTTGACCGCCATCGACCCCACCGCCCACCTGACCGCGGAGCAGATCGAGGAGCTCGGCCGCGAGCTGGACGCGATCCGCGACGAGGTGATCGCCGGCCGCGGCGAGAAGGACGCCGCCTACATCCGCAAGGTCATCTCGGCGCAGCGCACGCTGGAGCTGGTCAGCAGGGGCGTGCTGCTGTTCTCGTTCTTCCCGCCCGCGTGGCTGCTCGGCACCGCCGGTCTGTCCGTGGCGAAGATCATGGACAACATGGAGATCGGCCACAACATCCTGCACGGCCAGTGGGACTGGATGCGGGACCCGAAGATCCACTCCACCACGTGGGAATGGGATCACGTCTCGCCGGCCGACCAGTGGAAGCACTCGCACAACGAGCTGCACCACACGTACACCAACGTGATCGGCAAGGACAACGACCTCGGCTACGGCATCATGCGCGTCGACGAGGACCAGAAGTGGCACCCGTTCCACCTCGGCCAGCCGCTGTGGAACTTCATCAACGCCTGCTTCTTCGAGTACGGCATCGCAGCGTACGACCTGGAGCTCGGCAAGAACCTGCACAAGCGCCGCCGCAAGGACCCGGAGTTCCGCGCGCGGGCCAAGGCCGTGGGCCGCAAGATCCGCAAGCAGGTGCTGAAGGACTACGTGATCCACCCGCTGCTGTCGGGCCCGTCGTTCCTCACCACGCTCGGCGCCACGTTCACCGCGAACCTGGTCCGCAACATCTGGTCCCACTCGGTGATCATGTGCGGGCACTTCCCCGAGGGCGTGCAGGTCTTCGAACGCCGGTCGATCAAGGGCGAGACGCGCGGCCAGTGGTACCTGCGCCAGATGATGGGCTCGGCGAACATCAGCGGCAGCAAGGCCATGCACTTCATGACCGGCAACCTGTCGCACCAGATCGAGCACCACCTGTTCCCGGACCTGCCGAGCAACCGGTACGCCGAGGTCGCGGTGAAGGTGCGCGCGCTGTTCGAGAAGTACGAGCTGGAGTACGTCACCGGGCCGCTGCCCAAGCAGGTGTTCTCCGCGTGGCGCAAGGTCGTCCGGCTCTCGCTGCCGAACAAGAAGCAGCCCAAGGTCAAGACACCGGACCGCGAGCAGGAGCTCGTCGCGGCCTGAACCCGATACTGGCTCAGATCTTTCCGCCGTACCGGCGGCACCGCCCCCGGGTTCGGTGAGATCCGTTGCGGACGGTGGGCGGCCGCGACATCAGGCCGTACGACATGGAGCCCGTGCAGCTGTTGAACGGTGTGAAGGTCATCGGGGTCGATGAGCACGTGTGGCGGCACACCCGCCGCGGGGACAAGTACGTCACCGTGATCATCGACCTCACGCCGGTGCGCGCCGGTACGGTCCAGCGAGACTGCTGGATAGGATCCCGGGCCGCTCCAAGGCCGCGTGGCGATCACGCCCCTGTTGCCGAACCGGGGTCAGGCGGAGAACCCGTGCACGCCTCGGCCACCGAAGACACTTTGCATTGTGAAGAGCCCCTTGTCGTCTCCTGTACGGAGCCGGCTCTGTGGCCTCACACGTCAGTGGGCGGTGAAGCCGCCATCGACGGGGAGAGCTGTTGCGGTGACGAAGCTGGCGCCGGGGCTGCACAGCCACAGGACGGCCGCTGCGACCTCGTCCGCGCTGCCGAGTCGGCCGATGGGCTGTTCCTTGAGGATCCCGGCCATGGCCTCGGCCTGGCCTTCGAGCATGTCGGCGACCATCGGGGTGTCGATGACGCCGGGGCACACGGCGTTGATGCGGATGCCGCGGGGCGCGTACTCGACCGCGGCGCTGCGGGTCAGGCCGATGACGCCGTGTTTGGAGGCGTGGTAGGCCGCGCGCTCGGGCAGTCCGACGAGCCCGCCCAGGGATGAGCAGTTGACGATGGCGCCGCTGCCCTGCTGTCGCATCTGTCGCAGTTCGTGCTTCATCGCCGCCCAGACGCCGCGCAGGTTGACGGCGTTGACCCGGTCGAAGTTCTCGGCCGTCTCGTCGGCCGCGTCGGTCGGCGGAGCCTGGATGCCGGCGTTGTTGAACGCCATGTCCAGGCGGCCGTACTCCGTCACCGCGCGCCGCACGGCCGCTTCCACGTGCTGTTCGTCGGTGACGTCGCAGACGACACCGATCGCCCGCTGTCCGCGCCCGGTGATCTCTTCGGCTGCTTTGTGGACGGCATCGGGGTCGCGGTCGGCCAGCACCACGGCGGCGCCGGAGTCGGCGAAGGCGCGAGCGGCGGCCAGGCCCATGCCGGAGGCGGCGCCGGTGATGAGGGCCACCTGCCCGGAGAAGTCGTAGGTGGGGTTCATGGGGGTTCTCCCGTCGAGATCAAAATGAGGTGGCGCCACCTGCCCGGGATGTTCGAGGTCCCGGGCGAGGGCGGCTGGGATCGGTGAGTGAGGGATCAGGGCTTGAGCAGGGTCTTGATGGCGCGGCGCTCGTCCATCGCCTTGAATCCCTCTGCGGCCTGATCGAGCGGGAGGGTGAGGTCGAAGACCTTGCCCGGGTCGATCTTGCGGTCCCAGATGAGCTGGATCAGCTCGGGCAGGAACCGGCGCACGGGAGCGGGGCCGCCGTGCAGGTGTACTTCGGAGAAGAACAGTTCCTCGCCCGGAAGCTCCACCCCGTGGGCCACGCCCACGTATCCCACGTGTCCGCCGGGACGGGTGGAGCGGATGGCCTGCATCATCGATTCCTGGGTGCCGACGGCCTCGATCACGCTGTGGGCGCCGTATCCGCCGGTGAGCTCCTTGATCCTGGCCACGCCCTCGTCGCCGCGCTCAGCGACGATGTCGGTCGCGCCGAACTCGCGCGCGAGCCTCTGCCGCGACGCATGCCGCGACATCGCGATGATCCGCTCCGCGCCCAGCTGCTTCGCGGCCAGAACGGCCAGCAGGCCCACGGCTCCGTCACCGACCACGGCCACGGTCCTGCCCGGCCCGGCCTCAGCGGCCACGGCGCCGAACCAGCCCGTCCCCAGCACATCGGAGGCGGCCAGCAGCGAGGGGATCAGATCGTCGTCCGGCATTCCGGGGGTGGCGACGAGGGTGCCGTCGGCCAGCGGCACCCGCAGGTACTCCGACTGTGCCCCGCCGGCACCGACGTACTCGGCGTGAGCGCACCGTGACTGGTAGCCGGCCTCGCAGATCTCACAGGTGTTGTCCGAGGCGAAGAACGAACCGACGACGAAGTCACCGACCGCGATGTTCTTCACCTCGTCGCCGATCTCGGTGACCACCCCGACGTACTCGTGCCCGATCGGGGTCGGTTGTGTCACGTCGTTGATCCCGCGGTAGTCCCACAGGTCCGAACCGCACACGCAGGTCGCCGACACCCGGATGATCGCATCCGTCGGCGCGACGATCGTGGGGTTCTCACGCTCTTCCACCCGGACATCACCCGGGGCATGAATGACAGCTCCACGCACTTGCAGCATTCCTTTTCACACAGATTTTCTGGGGTTGCTCCTCACCGTGCCTCGCCTCGCGGATGCCTGCCAGGCACTCTCAGGGACCCCCACACCAGGAACAGGCGTCCTAGCCTGGAAGCCATGGAGTTTCAGCAGGAGATCCGGGGCTTCCTCATGAGCCGCAGGGCGCGGATCACGCCCGAGCAGGCCGGGCTGCCCTACGTCGGAGGCAACCGCCGCGTCAAAGGACTGCGGCGCGAGGAAGTCGCGATGCTCGCCGGCCTCAGCGTCGAGTACTACACCCGTATGGAGCGCGGCCAGCTCGGTGGCGCGTCCGAGAGCGTCCTCGACGCGATCGCCCGTGCCCTGAAACTCGACGACGACGAGCGCGCCCACCTGTACGACCTGGCACGCAGCGTCGCACCCGGCGCACGCCGCAAACGCCCCCAGCGCACCTCCCCCATCACCGCATCGGTGCAGCAGGTCCTCGACTCCATGAGCGTTCCCGCCGTCGTACAGAACGGCCGCCTCGACCTCCTCGCCGCCAACGACCTGGGCCGCGCTCTGTACGCCGACCTTTTCACCATGGCCCAGCAGCCACCGAACATCGCCAGGTACGTGTTCCTCGACCCGCGTGCCGAAGATTTCTACGCCGACATCGACGAGGCGAAGACCCAGCTGGTCGCAATACTCCGCGCGACCGCCGGACGCGACCCGCTGGACAAGCAGGTGAGCGAACTCATCGGCGAACTCTCCGCCCGCAGCACCGATTTCAGCACCCGCTGGGCCAAGCACAACGTGCGCCGCCACTCGCGCGGACGCAAGGTCGTCCACCACCCGGCCGTCGGCAGGCTGGACCTCGCCTACGACGACTTCGCGCTACCCGGCGACCCGCACGTCTCCATCACCACCTACACCGCAGATCCCGGTACCCCCAGCGCGGACGGTCTCACCCTGCTGGCGACCTGGGCCGATACGCAGAAGCAGGCGCAGACGGCCAACGACGAAGTACGACCCCATAGCCCCCGTCACCCTTAGGTGCTCGATCTGCTCGGCCGGTCACCTCCTGCCCGTCGTGGTCCACCGCGACGGCACGGTCCACGCACCGCGGCTCGACTGCGATCCGCCTCTGGACGCGGCTGCTCCCCCGTCGAGACGCATGGACTGAACCTGCCGGACGAGAGCGTTCTCGTTTCTTCGACGGGCTCATCCAGCCCGCCGCCCGCGGCCCGGTACTGGCCAGCCAGGCACCGGTCCCCCACGACGCATGCGGGCGAACAACCCGGACGTCTGCCTGGCGGAACTGCCAGGCCATCTGGGGATGTTCGCTCCGTTGCCGCAGCTCTTCACCCACGCTCACGGGCAACAGATCCGGTGCAGGGACGACATCCGTGATCTGCCGACCCTGCTGGTGGTGCTGCGGGAGATGGCGAAAGGACGTGGGTTCGCGCTTTCCGAAGGAGGTTCGGCGGCGAACCGACGGGGGGGCCACTGGGCCATTGGATGAGCACGTCACCACTGAGTGGTTCGAGAAGGCGCTGCGGGTGCTGATCAACTCGGTCGTCTTCCGATCCTCCGGCCAGGACTGACTACAGCCGGCACCTACGTCGAAATGGCCTCCCGGCTCACCGAACCCGTCCTCCTCGGTCTCGCCGACCTTGCCATCCGCAGTCGCGTCAAACGCTAGATGTGCCGTCTTGGGGCGCTCTTCGAAAGGTGTAGCTCTTCCTCTGGGGAGATCCTGGACCTGGCTGTGAGGTAGTCAGCCCTGGTGGAGCTGGAGCCACTGGTCGAGGGCGGCGGAGTCGGTGTCCGTGAGGCCTTACCGCGGGTCGGTGATTTCGTCGTCGACCCAGATGAAGGTGCGGCCGGCGGCCCAGTCCGCCAGCGTGCGGGTCTTCCAATGGAGCTACTGTTTCCAGCATTTGACACCTCCACCGAGGATGGCCGCGGCGCTGGCAACGGTTCCCGGATGGCCGGCCCAATATCCTGCGCGAAGTATGGACTGGAGGCTCCGGTCGGCGGCGGAGGCCCAACACCGATGATCACCGGAGTCACCAGGGGGAGCCCGCAGCATGACCGGCACCACGGAGGCCTTTGGCGGGTCGGCTGCAGTCGACGATGCAGCACGAAGCGTCACGCGCCCGTTCTACGTATACGCCGTGCTCGCCAACACGCTGTTCCAGCGTGGCGTATTCGTTCTCTTCCTTCAGCAGCGAGGCTTCTCCGCCGGGCAGGTGGCTCTGCTGCAGACACTGCTCTACCTTGTCAGCGGACTGGCGGAGTTGCCGACGGGAGTCATCGCCGACCGTATCGGCAGGCGTGCCAGCATCGTGATCGGCCAGATCCTGATAGCTGGATGTCTGCTCGGTCAGGTGGCGTTCTCCAACTACTGGATGTTCCTGGCGCTGTTCATCGGGCAGGGCGTGGGCATGGCATGTGTGTCCGGTTCGGACACCGCCCTGCTGTACGACCTGCTCGTACGTCGAGGTGCAACAGCCGTCTACGTCAAGATCAAGTCCCGGTTCACCATGCTCGGGACGGTCACCTCGGGAGCTGCCATCGTCCTCGGCGGCCAACTGCAGCAGTTTTCCTGGGGAGTCGTCTACGTCGGTTCGGCGGCGTGCCTCGTCCTGGCCGTGGTGGTGCTGATGTCACGGGTGCCCGAGATCCGCGGCGCGGACGCGGTGGACGAGCAGGACGGAGCCGAGGAGCATGGCGACGCCACAGCATGGCGGGCGATGCTTCGGGTCGCCACGCCTGCGCTCGTGACGCTTGTCGTGGTGTCCGGATTGATGCATGCGACTTTGACGCCGTACATCATTTTTACGCAGAAGACCCTCTCCGATCAGGGAGCGGGCACGGCATTGGTCAGCGTGGTCATAGCGGCGGGATTCTTCGCCGGCGGGCTCACTCCGCTGCTGTCGGACCGCGCGGACCGGCGCATCGGGTATCGGGTCGTGGTCCCGGTGTCTCTCCTGACGCTCGCCGCGGCGCTCGGCTTCAGCGGCCTCGGTCTTGTCTGGGTCACCATCGCCGCGTTCCTGGTCCTGGTCGGGATTCCCGAGATCAGCGCCGTGATCGTGGACAACGTGTTCAACGAGGCCGTGCCGTCGCGCCACCGGGCGAGCCTGCTGTCGATGATCGCATTCGTGGAATCGGCGCTCATCGGCATCGGCTATCTCGTCCTCGGCGCGCTCATGGACGGGCTGGGCTCCAGTGTGGGCATGGCCACCTACGCCGCGGTCCCCCTGCTGGCATGTCTCCTGTGGCTCCCGGTGCTCTTCCGAGGGGCACGGGTGACCACCGAGATCGAGAAGGCCGCCGACCAAACGGCATCCTGAAACAGACCATCTCGCGCAACGTCCTGCCCGACGGCAGGGGCGTTGCTCGTTGACATGTCGCTCCCAGTCAGCGGTGGAGCAGACATCGCGACGATCAGCGCCAAACGGGAGGGGAAGAATCTCGCCACTGAGAAAACCTCACTGGCCGGCCCCGCAACATCCCACCCCAGAACGCCACCGCCGATACCAACCCGAGAAATCGCACCCGGCGCACCGGCATCGATAGGCACACTCGCAAAGAATCAGGCCATTTCGCACCCGGTCCGCGTCGGCCACGGAGCCAACCGGCGAACAGAAGGAAAGACCGCCCACCTCCTCGCCTCCTGACAGCCACTCAGTCAATCCGGCCACTCATTGAACAGGCAAACTGGTCCGAAACCAAAGCGACGGGAAAGACTCCGGCTCCTCACCCTGCAACGGGAGCAACAAAGCGGGTACTTCAACGCACCGAGCACACAAACAGAAAGGAGATACACCATGCAGCCAATGACACGCCGGGCCATGACAGGAGCCCTCATCACCGTGGCCCTGGCGGGCCCCCTGAGCATGCCCGCCCACAGCGCTCCCGCTTCGCTGTACGCCCCCTCGGCCCTGGTCCTCACCACCGGCCACGGCGAGAACGCCGCCACCACCACACCCGAGCGCGCCGTCACAGTGAACTGCGCCTACACCACATCGGGAACCCACCCCGATCCGCGGCAGGCCTGTGCGGACCTGGACCGCGTGAACGGCAACCTCGACCGCCTCGCCACACTCCGCGGTAACGCGACGGGACAGCCCTGCACAAAGGAGTACCGCCCCATCACCGTCACGCTACAAGGCGTATGGCGCGGCACACGCGTGAACTACGAGCACACCTTCGCCAACTCCTGCCTCAAGGAAACCCGAGGCGCAGCGCTGTACGCCTTCTGAGCCACACCGCTCAGGCACAGCCACCGGCGGGACCCAGCCGCCGCACCGCGACACCCTCCACTCCCCGCCCAGCCGCGACACCGACGGCACGGGTCCCGCCCACCCCAGCATCCGACAACGCCACACCGGCCTGAACCACCCAGCACCCCACAGGACACACGCCACCGGCCAGGGCAGCGAGCAGACACCCCACCACAGCCGAGCCCAGACCGGTCCCGACGGATACTCCGGCCCGACCCGGGACGCAGCGGGCCCGCACCGCCGTCCCGCCTCCCCAGCCTGGGCATCGCCCGGCGCCCCGGCAGCCGCCGCCGGCAGGCAGACCGGGACCGGCTCCGCCCGACGGTCACCGACCACCCCGCTCGCGGCCAGCCACGGCAGCCCACCCAGGGCGCGCTGCATCCGCAACAGGCAACCAGGGACGAGCGCCCGGCACTGCCGGCCAGGACCGCCGTTCTTTGACGCGCTGCACGCGGACAGGCCAACCCCCTCGAAACAACCGCCGGGGTCACCGTCACACGGCTCGGGTCGGGACCGTGCGCACCACCACCGGGAGGGCCGCTCAGTCGAGACAGAACTCGTTGCCCTCGATGTCCTGCATCACGATGCACGACTCATTGACGCCATCGGCACGCAGCAGCCGCACCCGCACCGCACCGAGCGCGACCAGCCGCGCACACTCGGCCTCAAGCGCAGCCAGACGCTCCTCGCCCACAAGCCCGGTACCGACCCGCACATCGAGATGCACTCGATTCTTGGCGACCTTCCCCTCCGGAACACGCTGGAAGTAGAGCCGCGGACCCACGCCCGAAGGATCAACACACGCAAACCACGAACCCTGGTCCCCAGACGACTGGGAACGCTCGAACTCGTCCCACGTCGCAAACCCCTCCGGCGGCGACGGGACGACGTACCCCAGCACCTCACACCAAAACCGAGCGACACGCTCAGGCTCAGCACAGTCGAAGGTCACCTGAAACTTCCTGATCACTGACATCGGCGCACCATAACAGGGAGACACAGCAGCCCATCTCCCCACACGAACCCACGAGTTGCCGGAGGAACCACCCTCGTCGGCACCGACTCCACCGAACCCGACGGCGATGCCGATGGATGGCGACGCCTATGCCTCCAATGAGTTGCCCGCCATTCCGGACCAGACCGCGGCCACGGCCCTCCCCGTGCTTCCGACAACAACCTGCCAATCACGAGCTGCTGACCCAGCAGGGGGCACTCACCGGGGGGCGCCGGGGGTGTTCGCCGAGGGGTGTTCTTGCTGCGTTGCCACGTCAGAGGGTGGCGTGTGCCTCTGCGGCGCATGCGCCCGCGCCCGGCCGACTACGTACGAGAAATCCGCCGCATCGGAATCGCCCAGATCACCCTGCCAACGGGGGAGGTCGCCGCCCGCGCACGCTCCTTTTACCGACGCATCGGCCTGAGAGCACTCCAGGGGCAATTCGAGACCACCGAGAGAGGACGGGCAGTGAGGATGGACCCTCGACAGCGCAAGAACGACAAGGCGCCGACAGAGGGGATCCAACCTTTCATGCTCAGCATCCGCAGCGCAGCAGCCGCAATGGCAGCGGCCACGATGGCAGTCGTCGGCACAGCCGGCAGCGCGGGAGCCACGGAACCGTGGTTCACCGTCGAGCAGTACGACAGCATCCACTTCGGCATGACGAAAACCGAAGTCCTCGCCATCACCGGCGACTCCCCCGGCTGCACCGTGAGCGCCACCAGTATGAGCTGCCGTGCCGAATCCGCCGACTATCCGCCCTACGGCGGCTTCAACTTCACCACCGACGGCAAACTCTACCGCAAATTTCAAGATCAACTGCACGAACCCAAGAAGCCGTCCATCACCACCGCCCAGTACAACCGCACACGCCTGGGCATGACCGAAGCGCAACTATGGGCAGTAGTGTCACCGGATTCCTGCGCGATAGGGGACGAGTCCTACCCCAACTGGCCCGCCACCAACGGACACCAAGTCCTCCACGTCTGCACCAACAAAACCGGCCTCTTCGCACCCTACGCCCGATTCCAATTCACCGACGGCATCCTCACCTGGAGTAAATCCAACCTCTAACAAAAACACACGCAAACAACAAAAGAGACCAAGAGTGAAATGAGGAACGAAGCAAGGAGCGGAGCGAGGAAAAGACAACCTCAACCCGGCCAAGGTCCGTTGGTGTCCCCTACCGAAGAACACGGGTCGTTCGCGACACCCGCAGCTCCGTGAGGTAGCGCTTGGTGATCCGGCCTCCGTATCGCCTGTCGATGAGGCCGGCGATGCACCCCAGCAGTCCCTCCCTGGCCTCCGGCGGCAGCGCCCGGTGGCCGGAGTAGGTCCGCAGCACCTCCAGGTATTCCGCCGTGGTGTATGCCAGGTCCCACTCGTAACGCCGGAAGACCACAGGGCCGAACCGGCCGCTGCGTGCGACCTCATCCGTGTGATCCGAGGTGTCGACGTCCTCGGCGGCAGGAAGCTGCAGCCCCGGAGGCGTGGCCGGATCGAAGCGCTCGTAGCAGTCCTGGACCTCGACGAAGAACTGTTCGCTGCCGCCCGCCACATGCTGCGTGGCGATCACGGCGAGGGCACCGCCGGGCCGCAGCGCATCGGCGGCCTTCGCCATCCGCACCGCCGGATCAATCCAATGGAACGCCGTCGCCGACACGACCGCGTCGAACGGCTCCCGCGGCAGCGGCCAGGTCTCGAAGTCCGCCGTCACGATCTCCACCGCCTCGAACCCGGCCAGGTTGCGCCGGGCGACGCCGGCCATGCCGGAGCCCAGCTCGACGGCGGTGATCCGGCAACCGCGCTCAGCGAGAGGCAGGGTTGCCTTTCCGGTGCCCGCCCCCACCTCAAGGACACGGCAGCCGGAGCTGACACCGGCCACATCGGCGAGGTCGTCGAACAGCTCCGGCGGGTACCCCGGCCTGGCCCGGTCGTACAGCTCCGCGTCCTCGTCGAAGGTCCGGCTCAGGGGGACACGGCGCGTCACGTCAGGTGTGTCATCGCGCACGGCAGCACACTAGAACCTGTCCGACGGTTTCCGACGGCATGCGACGGTTCCGAGCCCGTGAACCCTGGACCGGCCTGGACCGGCTCTGGTGGGCTGATCCGCAGAGCCTGTCGCAGTTGCAGGGAACTGCGACCCCGTCGCGCGCGTACGGGGTGCAAGCGAGGTGTGAAGGGCCCCGCAGTCCGGGCGTGCTGTCTGGCGGCCGGCGCTCGTCGTCGGCGAAGATGCCCCGGTGAACGACCACACCACACCCCTCATACCCGCACCCGCCCCGGCCCCCGCCCTGCGCCCTGTCCGTGGCATGGCCCGGCTCGCGGTCGCCAGCCTCGCCCTCGCCGGCGCGGTCTGGGTCGTACGGGCCATTTGGGAGATCCGGCTCGCCGTGACCGGGGAACCCGCCTCCGGACCGCCGGACCAGGGCGAGGGCGTGCACCGGCCGCTGACCTCGCTGGAGAACTCGTACCACTTGGTCAGCACTGTGGGTGCCGCCACCGTGCTGATCTGCGCGATCGTGTTCCTGCTGTGGCTGGACAACGTGCGGGACAACGCCCGCGCGCTGTCCGGGCACAGGCCGCGGTACTCCGGTTTCTGGCTCTACGCCGGCTGGTTGATCCCCGTCGCCAACCTGTGGATCCCGCGCAGCATCATCGCGGACGCCCACCAGGACAGCGCCCCGGGCCAGCGGCTGCCGGGCGCCCTGAACGTGTGGTGGGGCCTGTGGCTGATCGGGCTGTTCAGCGGGGTGGGCCTGTTGTACAGCGACGACACGGACCAGCTCATCGCCCGCGCCTACACGGACCCGTGGATGCTGCTCGCCTCTGACGCGGCCGTCATCGGCGCCGCCGTGGCCGGCATCCTCGTCGTCCGCGCCGTCACCGCCGTGCAGGAGCGACACCTCCACAGCACCGTGCGGCACGGCGATTCACCGGTTCACACGGCCTGAGGCGCGTCCGACGGATCGCGTGACCGAGCCGCGCCGGTGTCCACTCAACCACCGCAGGACCGGCCCCCACGGGAAGGAGCCAGCGCCCGTGGTCGGCACCGGCACGCGGCGCAGGCAGCCGCAGCACAGGCAGCCCATCACACCGTGGCACGCGGTGACAGAGGCGAAACAACCTCCCCCCGCAGCCCCGTCAACTTCATTCGACTGCGCCCCCGCGCTCAGTCACCCCCCTCATCCCACAGACGGCGTTCCATCCGCACACACTGCCCCGCTCACGTGAAATGCTGGACACGCGACCTGAGCGAGGCCAACAGAGGTGGAGGACACGATGGACTGGGCCCGCTTCGCACAGCAGATGGCATCCATGGCACGGGAACTCCTCGCACAGGACACCGTCGGCACCACACTGGAACGCATCACCGGCTCGGCCCTCGAACAGGTCGAGGGTTGCGACGCGGCCGGCATCCTCGTACTGCACGGCACAGAGGTCCAGACCCTCGCCGCCACCCACCAACTGGTCACCGACAGCGACCGGCTCCAGGAACACCTGCACGAAGGACCATGCTTCGAGGCGGCCCTCACCAAAGTCGGCGAACGCGTCTTCCGCATCTCGGACCTCACCCGCGAACAACCCCGCTGGCCCTCCTTCGCCCCCCAGGCCCACAAGCTCGGCATCGGCAGCATGATGGGCTTCCTCCTCTACACCGAAGACGAAGACCTCGGCGCACTGAACATCTACTCCCACCGACCCGGCGCATTCACCGAGGCCAGCGAACTCGCCGGCTGGCTCCTCGCCTCCCACGCCGCCGTCGCCTTCTCCAGCGCCCGCACCCACGCCCAGATGGAACACGCCGTCGCCACCCGCCACACCATCGGCGAAGCCATGGGCATCCTCATGGGCAGCCACGACCTCACCGAACAACAAGCCTTCGACGTGCTACGCCGCTACTCACAAGAGAACAACATCAAACTCCGCGACGTGGCCCGCCAGATCTGCGAACACGGCAGCCTCACCTAGCCACGGGGAACGGCCCCCCGGGCACACGGTCAGAACCTGAGGAGCCTTGACCGAGCCAGCCCCCTAGAGGAAACGCCGCCGACCCGGCCTGAACGCCAAGTCCCCACCCACGCCGAATTCACACAACCCGAGCACCCGCCCGACAAAGCCGCCGCCGGCCGAGCCGGATTGTCGCTGAGTTTCGTGGCCGACAGCAGTCGGCGCGGCGCGGGTAATGCGGCGCTCGACGGCATTGCGGTACGCATGCGCAGAGAGGCGGCGGCGCGAGTCGCAATGAAGCCGCATTGGACATAGGTCAGAAGGGTCTGGCGAAGAGTGCGGTCCGCGAGCGCCAGGTCACCCAGCGTGCGGGACACGAACGAATCCGCCACCTCACGGTCCCGCGTCAGTACCTCGACCAGTTCGACGTCGGCGAACCGTGGCTCGTACGGAGACCCCCGATCCCGTACGCCGTACACCCCGTCGTGGCCTGGACACCGTCCGTGCCGTCCATGCCGCTGCGGCAGTCGAGGAGTTCCTCCTCGCCCCCGGAGGGAACCAGATCCACCGGGCCGCGACACCGGTGGCCGCGACCAGCAGTCCGTGGCCGACCGGACTGGGGGCGATCTGATCCACCGCCCCGTCGGGCTTGGACCGACGTCTGGACCGTCGCCGGGCGAGCCCGCAGGGGGGTTCAGGGCCTGCGGTCGTGGAAGGTGCGGCGCAGGTCGCTCACCCAGGCGTCGGGGTTCTCCCAGGGGATGAAGTGGCCGCCGTTGTCGTGGGCGTTGACGTTGACGTGGTTGAACCAGTCGGCCTGCGGGCCGGTCTTGAATGCCTGGACGCGCTCGTCGGCGGTGTGGATGCCGGGCGGGTTCTCGTACGTGACGAAGGTGAGGCCGACCGGGGCCTGCACGACCGGGGTGCGGTCGTGGGCGGGAGTCCAGGGGTAGCGGTTGGCGTTGGCGTAGTAACGCATCGACGTGGCGATGGAGTTGTTCACCCAGTAGATCGTGGCGTGGGTGAGCAGGTCGTCCTTGGTGAAGACGGACTCGATGTCGCCGCCGTTGTCGCTCCAGGCATCCCAGCGCTTCAGCAACCAGGCGAGCAGTCCGGCCGGTGAGTCGCTCAGTCCGTGGGCCAGGGTGGCGCCGTCGAGCATGTGCACGGCGAGGTGGGACGCCCAGCGGTGGTCCAGTTCGATGATGCGGGCGCGGACGTCGGCAGGCTGGTCGTCGGTGAGGGGCCGGTTCCGGGCAAAGTCCCAGGCGCGGGGGCCGGTGAAGAAGTCGAGCGGAAGTCCGGAGCCGATGTGGATGCCGTACAGCTCGTCGGCGTACTTGTGGCCGAGCTGGCTGGAGACGATCCCGCCGATGTCGCAGCCCCCAGCGGCGTATTTCTCGTATCCCAGGGTCTCTGTCATCAGGGTGTGCCAGAGGTCGGAGACCTTCCAGAAGTTGACGTCCGGAAAGCCGGTGAGCGGGCCGGGGAAACCGAAGCCGGGCAGGGACGGCACGATGACGTCGAAGGCGTCGGCGGGATCACCGCCGAACGCGGCCGGGTCGGCGAGCGGGTCGATCACCTTCGACCAGTGCCAGAACGTCCACGGCCAGCCGTGGGTGAGGATCAACGGGATCGGGCGGGGGCCGCTGCCGGGCTTGCGCATGAAGTGCACCGGGACACCGGCGACGCTCACCTGGTAGTGCTCGTAGGCGTTGATGGCGGCCTCGGCCTTGCGCCAGTCGTAGCCGTCCCGCCAGTAGGCGACCAGCTCGCGCAGATAGCTGTCCGGGACGCCGTAGGACCAGTCACCGTTCCCCTCGTCCACCGGCGGACGGGTCAGTGTGAGACGGGCGCGCAGGTCTTCGAGGACCTCGTCGGGCACATGGACAGGGGTGGGCTCCAAGGGGAAGACGTGCGGGGCGGTCATGGCGGGGTTCCTTACCAGGTAGGGGGAAGCGGTGCCGTTGGCCTGTTGGGTGGTTGGGCGGCGAGCCGGGCCATATCAAGGGGTTCGGGCAGCGGCGCGGCGTGTGCCTGCCGGTGGTGCGGGCGGAGTCAGCCGACCAAGGCCGGCCAGTTCGGCCAGGTCGGCCAGTTCGGCCAGTTCGGCCAGGCAACCGATGCCCTCCTTTTGACGCGACTCGACCTCCTTGGCACCGGCGCGGACTCTCAGCGGCTCTGACGATGGGACATTTCCGTATCCTCCCCGGGGCGGCGTTGCATAGGCCCATCTCCAGCGCCCGGCAGCATTGATCACTCTGATCGCACGTGCCCAGCAAAGGCTCGGCGTCCTCATCGTCATCGTCGCCGTCGCTGTCGCCTTCACGGAACGCCTCCATGAAGGGTGATCTCGTCGTCGATCCACGCGAAGGGGCGTTCCCCCGCCCAGTCAAGGAGGGGGCGGGTTTTCCAGTGGAGTCCGTCCGCCGGATCGTCGTCTGTGGGGTCCGGCCAGTCCACTACGGGCAGATCCGGCAGACCGAGCCAGGGGGCGATGGCGTCGTTCGCTTCTGACATCCAGGTCGTGGCCCACACCAGGGTGCAGGGAAGCGACAGCAGCCGGGGCCCGTGGGCGGGGTTGATCCTGGTGATGAGCGGGTTGGCGTCGGCTTCTGGTGGCATGCGCCCGGTCTGGAACGTCGGATAGCCCGTAGGGAATTCGTCCTGTGTCGCTCCGAAGGGAATGAGAGGTCCATCGACGTCGAGGAAGAGAAGGGGCAGCGTAGAGCCGATCACGACTGCACCGTAGTGACATTCGGACTGTCGTGGCAGGCGGCCATCGCGCGGGCGGGCAAGCAGGCGGGCGGGCGGGCGGGCGGGGAATTCGGGGACTCGTGGGGCTTCGTCACTTTCCCCAGATCTTCCGGTACGCCTCCCGGTAGCCCGATGGGTCCCAGGCCGTGGCCCCGTGGCTGTTGTCGGTCGTGGTGATGTGGACGGGGGCCACGTAGCCGCTGGCCGGGCGGGCGGAGAAGGCGCGGTTGAATTCGTCGATGATCTGCCAGCCCTGCAGGGACAGTGGCTCGGGCACGGTGGCGGACTGGTACTGGCTGTTGTTGATCCGTTGGAAGGCGGAGGGGTCGCCGTCGCCGGCGCCGATGTTGAACGGTGGGCCGGAGCCCTTCTTGCCGGCCGCGCGGAATGCGGGGGCCGCGTCGGCGAAGTAGAGGTCGTTGATGGCGACGGAGTGGGTCCATGTGGTGCCGAAGCGGGAGAGGAGGGAGGCGATCACCCGGGGGGTGCGGCTGCTCGCGTCGGGGATCGGGATGTTCTCGTAGGCCAGCAGTTCCACGCCCGGGCAGGTGGCGAGTTCTTCTTTGATCAGCTCGGACTTGTTCTTGGCGAAGGGGATCGAGGCGTCGGTCATGAGCACGACTCCGGCGTGGCCGCCGGAGTTCGAGATGATCCACTGCGCGCTGATGTCGGCGACGTCCTCGACCCGGGTGGTCACGTTGGTGAAGAGTTCGGGCCGCCGGCTGGGCCCGGGGGCGGCGACGGCGTGCCAGCCGATGAGCGGGATGTGTGCCGCGTTGGCCCTGGAGACCTGCTGCAGCGTCGAGTTGGGGTCGAAGCCGCCGATCACGATGCCCGAGGGCCGCAGGGCGACGGCCTGGCTCATGGCCGCCTGGATGCCGGCCGGGGTGCCGCCGCCGTCGATCACCCGGACGTTCCATCCGATGACCCGCGCGGCCGCCCGCACGCCGTCCGCGGCGCCGGCGACTCCGGGATTGGTCATGGTCTGGGCGACGTAGACGATGGTCTTGCCGGAGACCGCCGGGGGGCCGCTGGTCGGCCCGTTCCATGAGACGTCCGTCAGTTCCGCCCGGCTGACCATGGCCTGGGCACGGGCGTGGACCGCGGGACAGCCGTTCGGGCCCGGGGTGGACTCCTCCGGTCCGCTCTGCGAGCCGCGTTCGCAGCCGGCGAGGACCGTTGCCGTGGTGAGCAGCAGGACGCAGGTGGCGAGCCGGGCCCTGGGGACGCCGGTGGTGGCGTTGCGGGTGCCGTGCACGAGAGCTCCTCACGGAGGCGTGAGCGGGAGGGTGCGGCCGGGCGTGGAGGTGGTGCCCGTGGTGTGGGTCAGGGAGGGGAGCCCGCGGAGCCATCGTCCTGGTACCCCGTGGTCTCATCGTCTTGGCGCCGCGTGGTGTCTTCGTCCTGGTGACCCGCGGTGTCATCGTCCCGGTGACCCGTGGAGCCATCGTCCTGGTGCGGGGAGGTCGGCGGTTTCTGCGGCGGGGCGGGGGAATCGCGGGACGCGACGGATCCGGTTCGCAGTCGGCGGCGGGCGGCGTAGCCGGCCAGGCCGACGGCGATGAGCAGGGTGCCGCCATGGAACAGCGGGACCGTCCAGAAGTCGGCGCCCAGCTGGCCGATGCCGGTCAGTCCGACGGCCAGGACGGCGACGGCGACGACCGTGCCCACGGCGTTGGGCCGGCCCGGTTTGATCGCGGTGGCGCCGAGCAGGGCGCCGACGAAGGCGGGCAGCAGGTAGTCGAGGCCGACGCTCGGGTTGCCGATCTGCTGCTGGGCGGCGAGCAGTACGCCGGCGAAGCCGACGATCAGTCCGGACGCGGTGAACGCGTAGACGGTGTACTTGCGGGTCGGGATGCCGATCAGGTCGGCGGCGCGCGGGTTCGATCCGATGACGTACAGGTAGCGGCCGAGCGGGAGCCGCTCCAGGACCAGCCAGAGGGCGACGGTGAGTGCGAGGACGTAGAAGGCGGGGACCGGCAGGCCCAGGAAGGCGGAGTCGTAGAGGTCGGTGAAGGCTGCCGGGAGGCCTTGCGGTCCGGGGACGATCCGGCCGCCGTCCGTGATCCAGCCGGTCACGGCGTACAGCATGCTGCCGGTCCCGAGGGTGGCGATGAAGGAGTCGATCCGGCCGAACACGACGATGACGCCGTTGAGGACGCCCACGACCGCTCCCCCGGCGATCACCGTCAGGCAGGCGAGCGGCCAGGGCCACCCGTCGTTGACGATGAGCTCCAGCACCATGACGTGCGCCAGGCCGAGGCCGTAGCCGATCGAGAGATCGAACGCGCCGGTCACGATGGGGACCATGGCGGCGAGGGCGAGGACGGCGGGGATCGACTGGTTGGACAGGATCGAGTCGACGGTGTCCAGGGTGGGGAAGGTCCGGGGCAGGGCCAGGGAGAAGATCAGGAAGAGTACGGCGGTGAGGGCCAGGAGGCCGTACGCGCCGATGAGGTGCCCGCCCGGTCGGGGCCGGGGCGAGGACGGTGCCGGCGAGGGAGTCATGGATTCGTCGCGGTTCCGGAGGATGGCATGGCCGAGGCCGCCCGGGTGAGTGCGGCCGTTGTGAGGGCCGGGCCGCTCAGCTCGGTCGTCACGGATCCGCCGACGAAGACCAGGGCGCGCCGGCACGCGCCGGTGACCTCCTCGAAGTCGGTGGAGATGAGCAGGACCGCGAGGCCGGCGGCGAGCGCCTCGTCGAGCAGCCGGTGGACGGCGGCCTTGCCGCCGACGTCCACGCTCGCGGTCGGCTCTTCAAGGATCAGCAGGCTGAGGCCCACCCGGAGCCATCGGCTGATCATCACCTTCTGCTGGTTTCCGCCGGACAGGACGGCGATGGGGGCCTCGGTGTCGCGGGGACGCACCGAGAATCGTTCGATCAGGGTGGTGGCCTCGGCTCGTTCGTGGCGCGGGCTGATCCACCGCGGCGTGGGAGGACTCCCGGCGCGTGGGTTGGCCAGGAGGTTCTCCCGTACGGTCAGTTCGGCGAGGCAGCCCTCTCGCTGCCGGTCCCCCGGCACCAGGCCGACACCGAGGCCGACGGCGTCCGCGACCGTACGCGGGCGGTACGATCGGCCGCCGAGCAGCACCCTTCCGGCGAGGACGGGCCGGGAGCCGGCCAGGGCCCGGCCCAGGTCCAGGTGGCCGGCGCCCGAGAGGCCGACCAGGCCCAGGGCTTCTCCGGCCCTGAGTTCCAGGCTGACCGGTCCGGCGGCGGCGGTGCGCACCCGGTCGAGCGTGAGGACGGCGGGGCCGGCGGCGGGTGTGCGGGCGGGGCGGTGGTCGGCCAGTTCCTCGCCGACGATGTCGTGCACCAGCCGGGCGGGGCTGTGGCCCGCGAGCGGGCCGTGGCCGACCAGGTGGCCGTCGCGCAGAACGGCGAAGGTGTCGGCCACCTCGTACACCTCGTCCAGGCGGTGGCTGACGTAGAGGATGCCGTGTCCCCGGTCGCGCAGCGTGAGCAGGACGCGGAAGAGCCGGGCGCAGTCCGCCGCGGGGAGGCGGGCGGTCGGCTCGTCGAGGACGATGAGCTTCGCCCGTGCGGCGAGGGCTCGGGCGATGGCGACCAGGGAACGCTCGGTGGGGGCGAGGCGGGCGATCGGTGCGTCGGGGTCGAGGTGTGCGGCGACGATCCGCAGGGCGTCGACGCAGTGCTCGCGGGTGCGCCGCCAGGAGATCAGTCCGGCGCGGCGCGCGTATCCCGTGGTCAGGGCGATGTTCTCGGCGACCGTCATCCATTCCACGAGACCGAGGTCCTGGTGGATGAAGGACATGCTGCGGGAGGCGGACTGACTGCGCAGGGGGTGCCCGTCCACGGTGATCTTTCCCGCGTCGGCGTGGTGGACGCCGGAGAGCACCTTGATGAGCGTGGACTTTCCGGCGCCGTTGGCCCCGAGGAGGGCGAGCACGCTGCCTGCGTGGATGTCGAGATCGACCCCGGCCAGCGCGACGGTGCCGCCGAACCGCTTACGGAGTCCTCGGACGCGGACGAGGGGTTCCGCTCCGCCGGGCGGCATTGCCTTGTCGGGGGTGTCGGGGGCGTCGTACACGGACATCTCCCCGGGGTCGGCCGGCAGGTGCTTCAGGTTCTTCCCGACTGCCATGACGGATATTAGCGGGTCACATCATGACATTTCAGGCATTCCGAAGTGGTGTGTGGCCGCGCCTGTCAGACCCCGGCGAGGCCGCATTCGGCCCAGATGACCTTGCCCTGCGGGATGTAGCGCGTACCCCAGCTCTGTGACAGCTGAGCGACGAGGAACAGGCCGCGACCGCCCTCGTCGGTGCTCGCCGCCCGGCGCAGGTGCGGGGCGGTGTTGCTGGAGTCGGAGACCTCGCAGATCAGGGTGCGGCCGTGCAGCAGCCGTACCCGGATGGGCCCCGCCCCGTGCCGGATGGCGTTGGTGACCAGCTCGCTGAGCATCAGTTCCGCGGCGAAAGCGGCCTCGTCGAGGCCCCACTCGGCCAGCCTGCGGACGGCGGCGGCGCGGACCTCGCTGACCCGGGCCGGGTCGGCGGGCAGATCCCAGGTGGCGATCCGGTCGGGGGGCAGGGCGTGGGTGCGGGCGACGAGCAGGGCGATGTCGTCGCCGGGGTGGGCCGACGCCACGGTGTCCAGGATGACCTGGCAGGTCTCCTCGGGCGTGCGCTCCGGGTGGGCCAGGGCTCCGCGGAGCTGGTCGAGGACCTCGTCGACGTCGCGCTGCCGGTCCTCGATGAGCCCGTCCGTGTAGAGGACGAGCCGACTGTCCTCGGGGAGGTGGACCTCGGCGGATTCGAAGGGCAGACCGCCCAGGCCGAGCGGGGGCCCGGCGGGCAGGTCGGGGAAGGACACGGTGCCGTCGGGGTGGGCCAGCGCGGGCGGCGGGTGGCCAGCCCGCGCCATGGTGCACCGCTGGGAGGTCGGGTCGTAGACGGCGTACAGGCAGGTCGCGCCGATGATGCCGGCGCCGTCGGAGTCGGGGTCGTCCCGGTCCAGGCGTTGCACGAGGCTGTCGAGGTGGGTGAGGACTTCGTCCGGAGGGAAGTCGAGTTCGGCGAAGCTGCGCGCGGCGGTGCGCAGTCGGCCCATGGTGGCGGCGGAGAGCATGCCGTGTCCGACGACGTCGCCGACGAAGAGGCCGACACGGGTTCCCGAGAGGGGGACGACGTCGTACCAGTCCCCGCCCACGTCCGATTCGGCGGGCAGGTAGCGGTGCGCGACCTCGACGGCGTCCTGATCGGGCAGACCGTGCGGGAGCAGGCTGCGCTGGAGGGCCAGGACCATGGTGCGTTCGCGGGTGTAGCGCCGGGCGTTGTCTATGGAGAGTGCGGCTCGGTTCGCGAGTTCCTGGGCCAGCGAACGGTCGTCGTCACCGAAGGGTGCGGGGTCCTGTGCCCGGTAGAAGCCGACGATGCCCAGCACGACACCGCGGGCGACCAGGGGCACCGCGATGAGGGAGTGGACGTGGCCCAGCAGTTGCCCGGTGTGCTCGGGGTCCTGCGCGAGCCAGCCCGCCGCCGCCCTCAGGTCCGGTTCCAGCACTGCCTGTCCGCTGGCCAGGCAGCGCAGCTGGGGCGTGGTCGGGCCGTAGTCGACCCGCTTGCCGACCGGTGAGAAGGGCAGGCCGTCGCGGATCCCGTGGACCACGGCACGGCGCAGGTCGCTGCCGGGATCGGCGGACTCCTCGCCGCGCAGTACGGCCTCCGGCAGGTCGATGGTGACGAAGTCGGCCAGTCGCGGCACCGCCGTCTCGGCGAGTTCCTGTGCGGTGCGGCGCACGTCCAGGGTGGTGCCTATGCGGGCGCTGACCTCGGAGAGCAGCTCCAGGCGGCGCCGCGCGGCCAGCGCATACGTCCCCACGTGCGGCTCCCCCACCATCACGAGCCCTGTCTGCGAGGGCGGGGAGCCGGGGCGATGATCCGTCGCTCCGTCGGCGGCGACGCTCATGCCGCCCCGTGCCTGGCCGGCGCCGGCCAGGTGCCCGGACGACACGGTGACGGTGGCCCGCTCGGGCGCCGGGGCGGCATGCGCGGCCTCGGGCTGCGGACCGTCGGGGGCGGCGGCACGCTCGACGGGGAGGCCCAGCGGCTCGTCGACCTGGCGTGGCACGGCGGCGAGGATCTTTCCGGGTGAAAGGCCGGGCAGTACGGCCTCGATGGCGATGCCCGCCACTCCGCAAGCGGTCGTCACCGGACGGCTCACGAGCGTGACCAGGCGGCCGTCGGACAGGTGCACGTCGACGGCGGCCCGTATCCCCAGGGCGATCAGTTCGGCGGCCTTGCCCACCAGGACCGACCGGTCCCGGGGGTGCAGTTCGAGGGCCAGTTCGTCCACCCCGATGCCGCGGTGGAGACCGGCCGCGGTGCCCGCTCCCGCGTCCAGGTACGCCCGCAGCAGAGCGCGCCCGCGCGCGGAGCTCTGTCCGAGGAGCCGCCGCTCGATGGCCTCCGCCGCCTTGCGTATCACGCTGTCCAGCGCCGGGTCCTCGGCGCTGCGTGGATATCCGAAGCACAGGACACCCTCGATACGGCCGCTGAGCGGGTCGCGGACGGGCAGTGCGCGGCAGGCGCTCCCCTGGGAACGCTCGGCGAAGTGCTCGGCGCCGTAGACCCGGATCAGCCGGCGCTCCGCGAGCGCGAGACCGATGCCGTTGGTACCGGCGACGTGCTCGGCGAACACGAATCCCGGGACGCGTTGGATCGCCGGGAGGGTTCTGGCCAGCGACGCCTCTCCGAAACGACGCAGGACAACGGTCCCGCCCGCGTCGGCGACGGAGATGTTCATCGAGGTGCCGTCGAACCGGGACTGCAGGCGGTCGAGTACGGGCAGGGCCGCGTGGACGATCGGACCGTCCGGGTCGAAGTCATCGCGGAAGGGAAGGTCGGCCTGGTCCGGCGAGAGATCCAGGGACCGGCAGCGCTGCCACGAGTTCAGGATGGACGTCCGTACGCCCGTCTCGACCGGCTCACCCTGCAGAAACCGCTCGCGGAAGCGTACGGGCCCTGCGCCGCCTGTCGCACGCCCCGTCGACATCGGTTCCCCGCCGGACCGAACCACGCTTCGCCTCACTCGTGCTTTCTGTAACCCATCTTCGGAAATACCCAGCATTAACGACAATACGGGAAATCAAAGACATGAGTCACGATCCACAAGATCACTCACGCATGGTGACCGGACGGGGTTGCAGTCACAGGACCGCGACCGGACTGACAGGTGAGCCGGTCCCGCCGGGAACGTTCAACGGCGCCACCACCAGCAGGAACTCATAACGCCCCGCCTCGGCGGTCGCCGCCGAGAGCGCCTCCAAGTCGAGGTTGTCCAGCAGCGGGACCCCCATCGCGGCCACGGCCAGGGCGTGGACCGGCGAGTGCACACCCTCCACCGGTGAGGGCCGCACATCGCTGTCGCCGTCGCCACCCAGCAGCGCGATGCCGCGCTCGCCGAGCAGGGGCAGCGCGTCCACATGGAACCCGGCGCTCGCCTCGTCGGGATCCCAGGCACCGAGTTCCGCGCGGCGGCGGGCATGTCCGGAACGCAGCAGCACCGCGTCGCCCTCGCCGATCGCCACATCGAGTGCCTTCTCGGCAGCGATGACGTCCTTCGCATGGACCGCCTGCCCCGGCTCCAGCCAGCGGATACCGAGGACGGCGGGCAGGTCGAGAAGCACCCCCTTGGTGACGAGGGGGCCGAGCGCGGACACCGCGCCGAAGCGGGCGCCCGCGGCGTCGACGACCTCGTCCGCCGCCCGGCCGTCGTAGAGGTGCCCCCGGTAGGCGATGTGGCTGAGGGCATCGAGATGGGTGACACCCTTGCCGTGGTAGTCGGCGGCAATGAAGTCCTTGTAGGTGGCGGGTTCCGGGGCTTCCCGATCGCCCAGATCGGTCATGTGGTGCAGGGCGGGCCTGCGGTTGTCGGGGCCGGGCCGGGTGTTCCAGGGCAGTGACATCGGGACGACGGTCCCGGACCGCACCATGGCCGTGGCCCGCCGTACGGATTCCGCGGTCACCCGGTTCCAGGCGCCGCGGTCGGCCGGCGCCCACCGGCCCCAGGTGCGAACCGCCTCGAAGAGTGCGTCGAACTCCCGTCGGGAGACGGCAGGACCGTTGCCGACATCGCCGGATCCGGGGTTCGGGGCCTGGGCGGAACTCGGGCTCATCTGTACTCACCGTTCCCGGCTGTGGGACGGCTCCGACGGCAGGACGTCGATGCCATGACACGGAAAAAGCATCGTCCTCGATATTCGCACCAGTAATCCGGCAAGGCTTCTCGCGTCAACGCCCTGAAACTGGCACCGTACACACGCATGGAGCTGACCAAAACAGGGCAAACCATGACATCGGTGCGATGGAGGCTCGTGCTGGCCAGCACCACCATGCTCTTCGTCGAGCTGGCGCTGATCAGATGGGCCGGTGCCAACGTCGTCCATCTCAGCTACTTTTCGAACTTCATCCTGCTGGGATCGTTCCTCGGCATCGGCATCGGATTCCTGATCCCGGCGGATCGCGGGCAGTGGCTCAAACGCTGGACGCCCATCCCCCTCGCGCTTCTCGTCGTCTTCGTGCGCGCGTACCCGGTGCAGGTGCGTCAGAGCAGCAGTGAGGTCATCTACTTCACGGCCGTGAAGACCACCGGCCTGCCCCAGTGGGTGACGCTGCCGGCCATCTTCCTGCTGACCGCGGTGATCATGGCCGGCATCGGCAAGATCACCGCCGACCTCTTCCGCCAACTCCCCTCGCTCGATGCCTACCGCTACGACCTGCTCGGCAGCATCACCGGTTCGGTCTCCTTCGCCGTACTGTCCTGGCTGCGCGCCCCGTCGGTCGTGTGGGGCGTATGCGCCGCCGCGGCCCTGCTGATCCTCGGCGGACGCCGCAACACCTTGCTGTACGGCATCCCCCTCACGGCGATGGTCGCCGCGCTGTTCTTGGAGACGACGACGGCCGGCATGTCCTGGTCGCCCTACTACAAGATCGAGCTCAAAGCCTCACCGACCGCCACCCGGACCTACTACATCTCCGCCAACGGCGTCCCGCACCAGAGCACCGCGCCGCTGCCGGTGCTGATGCGGGAGAACTCGCCCTATCGGCAGGCGTACGAGCAGACGCCCCGCAACCCGCACAAGCGCGTGCTGGTCATCGGGGCCGGTAACGGCAATGACGTCGCGGTCGCGCTGGCGCACGGAGCGGAGCACGTGGACGCGGTCGAAATCGACCCGCGCCTGCAGGAGATCGGTGCACACCTGCACCCCGCCCGGCCGTACGACGACCCACGAGTGCACGTCCACATCGACGACGGGCGGGCGTTCCTGGAACGGACGAAGGCCAAGTACGACCTGATCATTCTGGCGCTCCCGGACTCTCTGACGCTGGTGTCGGGCGCGAGCAATCTGCGGCTGGAGAGCTACCTGTTCACCCGTCAGGCGTTCGAAGCCGCCCGCGATCATCTGACGCCGGACGGCGCGTTCGCCATGTACAACTACTATCGCAAGAGCTGGCTGGTCGACCGCTTCGCCGGCGACCTCGACGACCTCTACGGCCACGCCCCCTGTATGACGACGTTCAAACGGAACGCGGCCGTGCTGGTGGCCGGGATGACCCCCGCCGACCAGGCATGCAAGCAGATCTGGCGGGCAAGCGGGCCGGTCCCCGCGGCCGCGACCGATGACCACCCCTTCCCGTATCTGCTGCACCGGACCATCCCCACGCTTTACCTGGGCGCCCTGGGCGCGATCCTGCTGGTGACGTTGCTGTCGGTGCGCCTGACCGGGGTTCGCATCCGGAGCACGCTCCGCTACACCGACATGTTTCTGCTGGGCGCGGCTTTCATGCTGCTCGAAACGAAGAACGTGATCGGCTTCGCGCTCTTCTTCGGAACGACCTGGCTGGTCAACGCCCTCGTGTTCTTCGGTGTCCTGCTCTCCGTCCTCGCAGCGGTCGAGGTCCGACGCAGATTGCGGCGGGTCAGCCAACTGGTGCTGCAACTGCTGCTCTTCGGCTCCCTCGCGGCGGCCTGGCTGGTTCCGGCGCAGGCCGTGCTCGCGCTGCCCTTCGCCGGACGGCTCGCGGCCGCGATCGCGCTGGCCTTCGCGCCGATCTTCTGCGCCAACCTCATCTTCTCGGACCGTCTCGCGCTGGCCCCCGACCCGACCTCCGCGTTCGGCGCGAATCTGCTGGGCGCGCTGACCGGGGGCGCGCTCGAATACCTGGCGCTGATGACGGGCTATCAGGCGCTGCTGCTGATCGTCGCCGCCCTGTACCTGGGGGCATGCGTCGCCATGCGCTTCACCGGTCGCGGGCCGGACCTGCGGGCAACGCCGATGCCGGAGGAGACCGTGGCCGTCAAGGCCCAGCCGAGCACGGGCCGCTGATACCGGTGCAGGGTGCGGCGGCGGGGAGAGCGCAGGATGCGGCAGCGGGGACGGTCCTGGGTGCCAAGTCCTCGGCCACCGCGCAGGCGGCTCCGGCGCATCGCCCGTACCGGAGCCGGTGGCTCAGGCGCTCGGCGCCCGTCGGGATGCCGGATGGGCGACATAGCTCCCGATGGCGGCCAGTACGCCCGCCGCGGCGACCAGCAGCGCCGCGGTGAGGCCCGCACGCAGCAACAGCGTGCCGATGGCCGCTCCGGCGAGGACCGCCAGCAGGGCGGCTCCGCGGAAGGGCTGGGAGGCATCCGACGTGCCGCCGCCCACCGCCGACTTCCTGATCCAGGTGATGAGGGTGCCGGTCACCAGCGTGGTGTTCACCTGCGCCCCGAGCTGCCACATCGTCGCGCTGCGAACCCCCATGGCCGCCGCGGTCAGCGCGATCACCGCATAGTGCCTCGGCAGCGGGTGACCCGCCGCCGCCCGCAGGCCGATCGCCGTCAATGCCGCGGCCACCAGCAGGGTGGAGGCGATGGCGGCGGAGCTCAGCAGCCATCGACGGCGGCGGGCGGCCGTGGCGGCGCCGAGGCGGCTGCCGGCAACGACACCGACCGTGAACCCGGCGAGTGCCGTGAGCGAACCGAGGGGGGCGAGCCCTTCGCCGCCCCCGAAGGCGAACCCGAGGAAAAGGATGTTGCCCGTCATGAAGGCGGTGAAGATCTGCCCGAGGCCCAGGAACGCCACCGCATCGACGATCCCGGTGACCGCGGTCAACGCGATCAGCGCCTTCGGCAGTGGGTCGGAGTCGGCCGATGCGGGCATGCGTTGTTCCCATCCATCCTGGGCGGAGCGTGCGTGATCACCTGACGGACCTTCAGTTTTCACTTCACGAAGCGGTATTTCAGGTGGGTCGCGAGGGGCGTGGCGACCATCCTGACCGGCTCCAGGTTCTGTCGTTGTGCGCCCGGGCCGTCGAAGAGCCGCAGGCCGTCGCCGAGGAGTGCGGGCACCACGTGCAGTTGCAGCTCGTCGATGAGTCCCGCGTCGAGGTACTGCCGCACCGTGCTCGCGCCGCCCGCGATGTCGACGTTCCTGTCGCCGGCCGCGGCGCGCGCCCGGTCCAGGGCGCGGTGAATGCCGTCGGTGACGAAGGTGAAGGTGGTTCCGCCTTCCTTGACCAGGGTCGGTCGGGGGCGGTGGGTGAGGACGAAGACCGGTGTGCGGAACGGGGGGTTGTCGCCCCAGAACTCCTCGCCCGTGTCGTACATCATGCGGCCCATGACCACCGCCCCGGTGGCGTCGAACCACTCGCGCATCAGCCGGGAGTCCTCGTTCTCCTCCCCGCCCGTCATGCCCTGGCGTTCCCGCCAGCTCGCCAGGTCGTGGATCCACTCGAAGAGCGGCTCGGCGCCGTCGCCTCCCGGGTTGTCGATGCCGACGTCGGTGCCGGCGACGTAGCCGTCCAGGGAGATGGCCAGATCCGCGGTCACGGTCACGATGAGTACTCCTGGGTGCTGGGGTGCGCTGCCTTCACTCTCACGTCGATCGGGAACGGGTGTATTCGACACGCCTGGCTACGCCCCCTCCGTCCGCGCCGGCACGCACCGCCACGCCAGCCCCGCCGCGATCAGATACGCGACCGCGCCCGCCGTCATGCTGAGGCGGAGCCCGGCGTCGTAGTCCGTGGCTGTGGCGAGCAGGGTGCCGCCGAGAGCCACGCCGGTGGCGCTGCCGATCTGGCGGGTGGTGTTGAACAGGGCGGACGCGGCTCCCGAGTAGGCAGGGGGTGCGGCGCCCATCACCGTGGCGGTCGAGCCGGTGAGGGCGAAGGACGTGCCGAAGCCCACGGCCATCATGGGGGCCACCAGCAGCGCGTAGGCGGGATCGGCCCCGGCCGCGGCCCAGCCGGTCAGTCCGAGGGCGGCCAGGAGCATCCCGGAGATCACGAGCGGGCGGTCACCGGTCCGGCGGGTCAGCCGTCCGGAGAGGACGGAGGCGAACATGGTCATCGCCACCGCCGGGAACAGCGCCAGCCCGGTGCCGAGGGCGCTGTAGCCGCGCTGGTGCTGGAACTGGAGGCTGGCGGTGAACACTATGCCGTAGAAGCCGAAGTTGAACAGCAGGCCGATGGCGGCTCCCCCGCTCATCTCGCGGGAGCGGAGCAGGTCCAGTGGGAGGACGGGAGAGCGGGCCAGCCGTTCGCGCACCACGAACGCCGTGGTGGTCAGTGCGGCCAGGCCCAGCCCGGCGAGCACGGCGGGATCCGACCAGCCGCGCCGTCCGGCCTCGTTGAGTGCCGCGGTCAGCAGCGCCACCGTCGCCACGACCACGCACTGCGCCGGCCAGTCCAGGGCCCGGCCGGTTCGCCGGGGCGAGCGTGCGACGTACCGCAGGGTCAGCAGTGTGCAGGCCACTCCGACGGGCAGGTTGATGAGGAAGACCCAGCGCCAGCCCACCGTGGAGACCAGCGCTCCGCCCAGCAGCGGTCCGGCGCAGGCCGCGATGCCGGCCATCGAACCCCACAGTCCGAAGGCCCGTGAGCGTACCTCCGGCTCCGGGTAGGCCTGCTGGAGCAGGGCCAGGGAGCCGGGCACGATGAGTGCCGCGCCCAGGCCCTCCACCAGCCGGGCCGCCACCAGGAACAGCGTCCCGGGCGCGAGCGCGCAGGCGGCCGAGGCCACGGTGAACACCGCCACGCCCGAGCAGAAGATCCGGCGGTTGCCCAGCCGGTCGCCGAGCGCGCCACCGGTCAGCAGGAACCCGGCGAAGACCAGGGTGTACCCGTCGGTGATCCACTGGATGCCGGTGAGGGAGGCCGACAGCTCGCGGCCGATCACGGGTACGGCGACGTTGAGGACCGTCACGTCCAGGATCACCATGAAGTACCCGGCGCACACCGCCAGCAGGGGCGCCCAGGGCTGGGCCCGTCGCTCGGGCTGCGGGGTCTCCTCGCCGGAGGGCTTGGACCGCCCGCCGTCGGCCGGCTCCGCGAACGCCACCGCCCCAGCTCCTCCCGTCCGCAGAGACCTTTGCACCAACGGGAACAATAGGGGTCATATCTCCCGAAAGTGGGGAGCTGGGGCGCTTGCGCAGTACACGGCTAGCGAGCCACCGCCTCGGCTCCCACCTGTGCGAACTTCTCGTCCAGCGCGCCGGACGGAGCACCCGCGACGCCGATGGCGGCGATCGGCGCGTTGCCCGCGGTGACGGGGACCGCGCCCGCCAGGAACAGCGTGCCGGGGATGTCCTTCAGGTTCGGGGCCTGCTCCAGGCGCTCGGCCAGCTGGGAGGTGGGGGCGTTCCAGGCCACCGCGGTGAACGCCTTGCGCTCGGCGGACTCGTAGGACTGCGGGCCGGCGCCGTCGCCGCGCAGGGTGACGATCGTGTTGCCGTTGCGGTCCACCACGGCGACCGTGACGCGCTGGTTCTCCTTCTCGGCGGCGTCGAGCGCGGCCTGCGCGGCCTCGGTGGCGGCGTCGATCGTCAGGTGGGTGGAGGTGGTCGTGGCCCGGGCAGGGGCGGCGGCCGAGGCCGCGGCGGCGGACGGGGTGGCCGGGGCCGAGGCGTTCGCGGACACCGCGCCGAAGCCCGCCAGGGCGACGACGGCGAGCACGGCGCCGCCCGTCGCGACGCGGGCACGGCGGGAGAAGGACTTGCGCACTCGGTTCATGGGTCGGTCGACTCCTTCGATGGGCGGGGCGGCCCGGTTGCCGCCCTGCTGTGTCCGCTCTCCACCCTCCGTGCGGAACCAGGCACCGGCCGTCGACGTTCCGGCTGCCTCCCCGTCGCACTACGGACGACACCGGGGTCATCCGATCGGTTGACCCTCCCGGCCCTCACACCGGGTCACAATGGAGGTGTTTGCCCAGTTCAGCGCATGCGTGTGGGAAGGGAGGCGGCCCCGGATGGGGAACCGGTCGTACGAAGCGGGCACCGTGGACGCCCGGTGGCTCGGCGTCGTGATGCACGCGGCGTTCTTCCTGCTGCTCGGCGGCGCGCTCGCCCGGTTCCTGCTGCGCCACCCCGGCGAACCACGCACCCCCTGGATCATCGCGCTGTGCGTCGTGCTCGCCGTACTGCACCTGCTGGGCCCCAGGGCGGGTGACTCCGGCGCCCGGCCCACCCGACGGCACACCGCGTGGCTGGCGCTCGTCGTCGTGGTGTGGATGGTGCTGGTCGTGCTCGCGCCCAGCTTCGCCTGGTGCGCGGTGCCCCTCTTCTACACCGGTCTGCGCACCCTGCCGCCGCGTGCGGCGCTCGTTCTCGTGGCCGTCCTGACCGTGTTCGTCGTCGCCGCGCAGGTCCAGCTCGTCGGCCGCTTCGACCCCAACCTGGTCCTCGCCCCGCCGGCCGTCGCCGCGCTCGCCACCGCCGTCTTCCTGCAGATGGAACGGCACACCGCACGTCAGCGCGTCCTGATCGACGATCTGCTCCGCACCCGCGCCGAACTCGCCGCCGCGGAACGCCGCGAGGGCACCCTCGCCGAACGCCAGCGGCTCTCCATGGAGATCCACGACACCCTCGCCCAGGGCCTGTCCAGCCAGCAGATGCTGCTCCAGGCCGCGGACCGGGTGTGGGAGACCGAACCGGGCAAGGCCCGCGCCCATGTCCGCACCGCCGCGTCCGTCGCCGAGCACAATCTCGCCGAAGCCCGCCGCTTCGTGCACGACCTCGCCCCCGCCGACCTCGCCCGCGGCGGCGGCCTCGACGAGGCGCTGCGTGCCCTGGCGGCACGGGAGTCCGGTGCGCAGCTCACCGTCCGCGTCCACACCGACGGCGACGGCCGTCTCCCCCGGCTGCCCGACCGCGTCCAGTCCGCCCTGCTGCGGATCGCGCAGGGCGCCCTGGCCAACGTCCGCGAACACGCCGGTGCCCGCACCGCCGCCCTCACCCTGACACTCCTGGACGACGAGGTCGTCCTCGACGTCTCCGACGACGGCCACGGCTTCGATGCCGCCGCGCCACCCGGCGACCCCGACGGCGGACGCGGGCACGGGCTGCCCGCCATGCACGCCCGGCTGCGCGCCCTCGGCGGCACCCTGACCATCGAGTCCACCCCCGGCGAGGGCACCGTCCTGTCCGCCGCCGTGCCCCTCCCCCTGGAGACACCCCGATGAGCACCGACCGCGCTCCCGTACGCATCCTGGTCTGCGACGACCACACCGTCGTACGGGCCGGACTGCTCGCCCTGCTCGACAGCGCCCCCGGCATCGACGTCGTCGGCGAGGCCGGCACCGGCGAGGAAGCACTCGCACTGGCCGCGCGACTCACCCCGGACGTGGTGCTGATGGACCTGCAGCTCGGCGAGGGCATCGACGGCGTGGAGACCACCCGCCGCCTCACCTCCTCCCCCGGCCCCGGCGCCTCTCCTCACGTCCTGGTCCTGACCACCTACGACACCGACGCCGACATCACCCGCGCCATCGAGGCCGGCGCCACCGGCTACCTGCTCAAGGCCGAGCGCGCCGACGAACTGTTCGCCGCGATCCACGCCGCCGCCGAGGGACGAACCGCCCTGTCCGCGCCGGTCGCCGGCCGCGTGATGGCCAACCTGCGCCGGCCCCGGCCCACCCTCACCGACCGCGAGCGCGACATCCTCACCCAGCTCGCCCGCGGCATCGGCAACCGGGACATCGCCCGCGCGCTCTACATCAGCGAGGCCACCGTCAAAACCCATCTGCGCCGCATCTACGACAAGCTCGGCGTCGACACCCGTGCGGGCGCGGTGGCCGTCGCGAAGGAACGCCGACTGCTGCCCTGACCTGCCTCGACCCGCGGGTTCGGTGCGGTCAGCGCGGGTCAGGGGCGCGGGGCACGCTCCGCGGACCCGCGCGCACAGCGGGCCGCCCCGCGCATCGGTGAGCCCGAGCCGTCCGACCAGCAGGCCGCCCGCCACGACGCCGTCCAGCACCTCGGCCGGGACGGCGTCCAGCATGAGCTTGGCCCGGCGGAACATGGTGAAGTCCCCGGCGTCGTCCACCGTGCCCCACGACAGGTAGACGCGTGGTCGTGATCCCCGTGGTTGTGATCCCCGTAGTCGTGGCTCGTGGTGCTCGGGATGTGCTGGTCGCTTCGGTGGGCGTCGCCTCATCGCCGTGCCGGTCCGGCGGGGCGGGTCGGGCGGAGCAGGAGGAGGGCGACGTCGTCCGTGTGGTGGCGGTCGGTGGGGCGGGTGTGGTGGACGAGGTGGTCGACCAGGTGGTGCAGGGGGAGGTCGCTCGACTCGCCGAGGTGGTGGGCTAGTTCGGCGGTGGTCTGGTCGATGTCGGCGCCGGGGATCTCCACCAGGCCGTCGGTGTAGAGCGCCAGGAGGGTGCCTTCGGTCAGGGGCAGGGCGGTGGGTGGGAAGGCGGTGGTGCTCATGCCCATGCCGATGCCCAGGGGCGGGCCGGGGTCGATGTCGACCGTGTGGGCGTGCGTGTGGGGGTGGCGCAGCAGCGGGGGTGGGTGGCCGGCGCTGGCGAGGGTCACCTCGTGGCGGGCCAGGTCGAGGTGGGCGTAGAGGCAGGAGACGAACCGGCCGGCCTCCAGGTCGGCCAGGTCGCGGTCGGTGCGGGCGAGGACCTGCGCGGGGCTGGCGCCGGCGGTGGCGTGGGAGTGGACGGCGGTGCGGACCTGGCCCATGAGGGCGGCCGCCGTCGCGTCGTGGCCCTGCACATCGCCGATGACGGCCGCGACGGTCGTCTCGGTGAGCCGGATGAGGTCGTAGAAGTCGCCGCCGATGTCCATGCCGTGGCTCGCGGGCAGATAGCGGGCGGCGACGTCCAGTCCGGCCACGGTCGGCAGGGTGCGCGGCAGCAGGGTCTGCTGGAGGGCGTGGGCGAGGCTGTGCTTGGCGTCGTAGAGGCGGGCACGGTCCAGGGCCTGGGCGATGAGACCGGCGAGCGGCGTGAGGATGGAGCGCTCCGCGGCGGTGAGGGCGTGCGGGTGGTTGTAGGCGAGGACGAAGCAGCCGAGAGGGCGTCCGGAGGTGATCAGCGGCAGGAACGCCCAGGCGTGTTTGTCGCTGATCTGCGGCGCCTTGGGGTAGGCGCGGGCCAGCTCCGCACGGTCGGCGAAGTAGGAGGAGCTGCCGGTGGCCAGGGCACGGCCGGCCGGGGTGAGGTCGGCGTCCGCGGGCAGGCCGTCGAGTTGTTCGATGGTGTTCGGGGTGTAGCCGCGGTGCCCGATGATCTGCATCCGGCCGGCATCGACGGTGGACATGATCATGCCGTGGGCGCCGAAGGCGGGCAGGATCTGGTCGGCGACCAGGTCGACGACGTCCTTCACGCCCACGGCCTCGGTCAGCGAGGCCGCCAGGTACACCAGGAGGTGGATGCGGCTGGTGGCCGGGGCGTCGATGTGGACGGGCTGGGTGTCGGCCGGCCGCACCGGCGGGCCGACGGGGTCGCCCGGGGTGATGAGGATGCTCATGCCGCCGGCGTCCGCGTCGAAACGGAAGCTGAGCCACTGGACGGAGGGGCGCAGCACCGTCAGGGCGAGGGGCTCGTGGCTGATCAGGGCCGTGCGGTAGGCGTCCATGAAGGCGACGTTGTCCAGCCAGGACAGCGACTGCCACAGCTGGGTGCCCAGCAGCTGCTCGGCGGGCCGGCCCAGGAGTTCGTCCGCCGCGGGGTTGGTGAAGGTGATCCGGCCCTCCCGGTCGAGGGCGAGGGCGCCGAGGGTGAGTCGTTCGGTCAGCTCGGTCGCGGCGAGCGCCGGCCGTACGCGTCGTACCTCCCGGGGGCGCAGCGGGACGAAGCGGGGCCGGTCCGGTACGGCCGTGGGGCGGGCGGCGTCCAGGACCCGGGCGACGCGCCGGGCGCTCAGGGCGATGCCGCCGCGCTCGCGGAGCGTCAGCCGGCCCGGACGGTCGGACCGCCACATCAGCATCAGCGCGCCCCGGCTGTCGCGCAGGCCGGTGAGGGGCGTGATCGCGAAGGCCACCCGGTAGGGCATGTTCGCCGCCGCGCGCGGGTACGACCGGGCCAGCTCCTCCTGGGAACTCACCCAGACCAGCCGCTCCTCGTGGACGGCGTCCTGGGCCGGACCGGGGGCGGCCAGCGTCACCCGCCACCAGGGCTCGACCGCCTCGACCGGCACCCCGCAGATCGCGTGCAGGGCCAGTACCGTCCCCTCGGGGTCGGCCAGATAGACGCCCCCGGCCACGGCGCCCGTACGGTGCACCGCCGCCGCCAATGCCCCGCCCAGCGGATCGGCATCGGCGGATTCCTCGGAGCGCCCGGTCACGTGGGACACACCCTCCCGCCCATATCAGGACGGTACGTCCGCGCGGCGGAGGCGGCACGCGGAGCGGACCGCGCGGGAGGGCGCAGGGGGCGGAAAGGGGCGGGGCGGCCCGCCCTGTACGGCAGGGTGGCGGCGGGTTATCGGAGCGCCGCCGCGACCAGCCCCCGGATCACCTGGTCGGACACGGTTCCGCCGCCCACCAGGCGGTCGAAGACCAGTCCGTCCACGCAGGTCAGCAGCGTGATCGTGCGGTCGTCGGCGTCCGCGACGCCCTGCGCGGTCAGGAAGTCGTGCACGACCTGTCGTCCCGCGTTGTGGCGCGGCACGAGGATCTCCCGCAGTTCGGGGTGGTGCACGCTCTCGATGGCGCAGGCGTAGCGGGCGAGGGTGCGTCGGCGTCCGTCGCCCGTGAGCCGTCGCTCGACGAAGGCGGCGATCCCGGCCGCCAGTTCGTCGGCGTTGCGCGGCACCGGTGTCTGTGCCCCGATCGCCTGGAGTTCCGCCTGGTCGAGGTTGCCCAGGCGGCGGACCAGGGCGGTCAGCAGGGCCTGGCGGGTGCGGTAGTAGGCGGAGGTGGTGCCGGACGGCAGGTTCGCTGCCCGGTCCACCGCGCGGTGGGTCAGTCCCCGGATTCCGGCCTCGGCGAGTACGTCGATGGCGGCGTCGGCGAGGACGGTACGTCGGTCTGCGGGCATACCCCTTTCTACACCTGTAGAGGATCGGGGTACTCTTCCTCGGGTTTCTACAGATGTAGAAACCGGGTGACGGGACGGACGAGGGAGGCCCGGCATGGGCGGCGGCAGCGCTGTGGTGGTCGGCGGAGGCATCGGCGGGCTGGCCGCCGCGATCGGTCTGCGCCGGATCGGCTGGGAGGTGACGGTCGTCGAACGCGCCCCCGTCCTCGCCGACGCCGGCGCGGGTATCTCCCTGCACGCCAACGGCATGCGTGCGCTGGACGTCCTCGGTGTCGGAGAGGGCGTGCGCGCGGCCGCGCGGCCGCAGTACACCGGGGGTACCCGTGTCCCCGGTGGCGGATGGCTCGCCCGGATGGACGGGGCGGCACTGGAGCGTGAGCTGGGCACGCCGATCGTCGGTGTCCCCCGGGCCGTGCTGCATCGACTGCTGCGTGCGGCGCTGCCGTCCGGGTGCCTGGTGGTCGGGACCGAGGTAACGTCCGTCGACCACTCCGTCCCCGGCCGGGTGCGGATACCGGTCGGGGACGCCGTCCTGGAGGCGGATCTCGTCGTGGCCGCGGACGGGGCGGGCAGTCGGCTGCGTGCTCGGCTGTTTCCCGGGCATCCCGGCCCGGCCTACAGCGGGTCGACCGTGCTGCGTGCCGTCACCGGGCGGCCGGTCGGGTTGGCGACGGACTTCGAACTGACCTGGGGCAGAGGCGCCGAGTTCGGCCACATCGCGTTCGCCGACGGCCGGGCCGAATGGCACGCGGTGCTCAACTCGCCGCCCGGCGTGCGGTATGCCGACCCCCTCGCCGCGATGCGCCGCCGCTTCGGCGACTGGCACGATCCGATCCCGGCCTTGCTGGAGGCGACCGAGCCGGAGGCCGTGCTGCACCACGACATCCACGAGGTGGCGACCGCGCTGCCGTCCTTCACGGCGGGCCGGATCGCCCTGCTCGGTGACGCGGCCCACGCCATGACCCCGCACCTCGGCCAGGGCGCCTGCCAGGCGCTGGAGGACGCTACGGTGCTGGCCGCCGCCCTCGCCGACGAGCCCACCGTCGCCTCGGCGCTGGCCCGCTACGACGCCGAGCGCCGTCCGCGCAGCCAGTCCGTGGCACGCGCCGCCCGCCAGGCCGGCCGGATGGGGCAACAGCTGACGCACCCCCTGGCCGTCGCCGTACGCAACACCGCCCTGCGGCTGGCCCCCGCGCGCGTGACCGTCCGCGCGATGCTGCGACATGCCGCATGGACCCCGCCGGGAACGGGGTGCTGACCCCACCGTCGATCCTGATGGCTGCCCCATCGCACGGGCGGGCCCGCTGCGGACATGGTGGGCTCATACAGCGACTTGGGGTCTCTCCGCGGCCAGGGCGTCCGCCTCAGGTCCGGCCGAGGGGGCAGATGTGATCCAGCGCAGGGGTGTACTGGGCGGCTTGTTCGGCCTGGCCGTGACGGCGGGTGTCGCGGTGGGCCAGGCGACGGCCGCTGATGTGCCGTGGCGGGACACTGCCGCCGGGGTCAAGGCCGGTGACCCCGGAGGCCACGCCCGGCTCCGCGAGCTCCTCCACCGGCTGACCACGGCCGACGGCGCCCCCGGCGCCCTCCTCGAAGTGCGCGACCGGCACGGCAGCACCGTTCTGACCAGCGGTGTCGCCGATGTGACGAGCCACGCCCCGGTGCACCCCGACAGCAGGTTCCGGATCGGCAGCATGACCAAGCCGTTCGTGGCGACGGTCATGCTGTGCCTGGTCGGCGAGCATCGCGTCGTACTCGACGCCCCGGTGGAGCGCTATCTGCCCGGCGTCGTCCGCGGACACGGCAACGACGGGCGGATGATCACCGTCCGTCAGCTGCTCCAGCACACCAGCGGCGTGCCCGACGTCCTCGACCATCTCAGCCCTGCGGAGATCCTCAAGGACCCGCTGGCCCACCGCGACGCCCGCGACCTCGTGAACATCGCACTCGCGCACCCCCCGACGTTCGAGCCGGGCACCGGCTGGCGCTACTCCACCACGGGCTACCTGCTGGCCGGAATGCTCATCGAGCGGGTGACCGGCCGGTCGTACGGCGAGGAGATCCGCCGGCGGATCATCGTGCCGCTCGGCCTGCACGAGACCTACGTACCGGGTGACGACCCGGCGATCCCCGGACCGCATCCGCGGGGGTACGCACGGCCGGGCGAGGACGCGCCGCTCGTCGATGTCACCGCGATCAACCCCTCGGTCGGGGGTGCCGGCGGCGGGATGATCTCCAGTGGGAGCGACCTCAACCGGTTCCTGGACGCGCTCGTACGCGGCGAGTTGCTCCGCCCCGCCCAGCTCCGGGAGATGATGCGGACCCGGCCGACCGGCAGCCCGGACGGGCGGGCGTACGGCCTCGGTCTGGAGAGCAGGCCGCTACCCTGCGGCGGCCGCTACTGGGGGCACACCGGCGACTTCCCCGGATTCGAGACGGCGGGCGGTGCCACACTCGACGGCCGGCAGGCGACGATCATGGTGAACCTCGGCCCGGGCGGCCCCGACGCACAGAGCGCCGACATGCGGGCCGCCGTCCGCACGGCGCTGTGCGAGTGCCGCCGCCCGCCCGCTCGCCGCTAGCCCGCTCCCCCACCGCCCTAAGGGACTGTTAGGTCTTCGTTCCCGCTGTTGAACGGCCCTGTCGTGGCGTCGACTCTGTGTGCTCCCCGGGCCACAGACAAGGGAGTTTTCGATGGCCACACAGACCACGGCCGTGGGCGCGAAGGAGTCGCGTCGCGGTGAGCGCAGGGTCGTCAGCAACATCCTGCGCGGATCGATCGGCAATCTCATCGAGTGGTACGACTGGTACGCGTACACCGCGTTCAGCGTGTACTTCGCCGCCGCGTTCTTTCCGTCCGGCGACCAGACCGCCCAACTGCTGAACACCGCCGCGGTGTTCGCGGTCGGCTTCCTGATGCGCCCCATCGGCGGCTGGGTGCTGGGACGGTACGCCGACCGCCGGGGCCGGCGAGCCGCGCTGACCCTGTCGGTGACGCTCATGGCGGCGGGTTCGCTGATCGTGGCACTGACCCCGTCGTACGGCGCGATCGGCGTCGCGGCACCGGTGCTGCTGGTGACCGCGCGGCTGCTGCAGGGGCTGTCGGTCGGCGGCGAGTACTCGACGTCGGCGACGTACATGTCGGAGGTGGCCTCGCCCGGCCGGCGCGGCTACTACTCCAGTTTCCAGTACGTCACGCTGATCGCCGGGCAGCTGACGGCGCTCGGCCTGCAGATCATCCTGCAGCAGGTGCTCAGCGCCGCGCAGATGGAGGCGTGGGGCTGGCGGGTGGCGTTCGTCGTCGGTGCGGCGGGCGCGATCGTGGTGCTGTGGCTGCGGCGCGGCATGGACGAGTCGGAGAGCTTCGAGCGGGCGGCGGCCGAGGACGGGGACGGCAAGGACGGCGGGCCGGCCCGCGGCAGTCTGCGGATGCTGCTGTCCTACCCGCGGCAGTGCCTGGTGGTCGTCGGGCTGACCATGGGCGGCACGCTGTTCTTCTACACGTACACGACGTATCTGCAGAAGTTCATGGTCAACACCAGCGGTATCGCCAAGCCGACGGCGGCCTGGATCAACTTCTTCGCGCTGCTGGTGTTCGTGCTGCTCCAGCCGGTCATGGGGCTGCTGTCCGACCGGGTGGGGCGGCGTCCGATGCTGATCGCGTTCGGGGTGCTGGGCGCCGTGGTCGTGGTGCCGTCGCTGACCCTGCTGTCCCACACCAGTGATCCCGTGTACGCGTTCCTGCTCATGGTGGGCCCGCTGGCGGTCAGCTCCCTGTACACGTCGATCAGCGCGGTGGTGAAGGCCGAGCTGTTCCCGACGTCGATCCGGGCGCTGGGCGTCGGCCTGCCCTACGCGCTGACCGTGGCCCTGTTCGGCGGGACCGCGGAGTACGTCGCCCTTTGGTTCAAGAACGCCGGGCACGAGACCTGGTACTTCTACTACGTCACCGCCTGTGTCCTGGTCTCGCTGCTCGTCTACATTCGGATGCGCGAGACGTCGGACGGATCGCCGCTGGAGAGCGAGGCTCGGGACTGAGTGGGAGGGTGGCGACCGTGCGCGTGCTGCTGGCCGAGGACGACGACGGTGTGGCCGGTGCGCTCACCGAGGTCCTGTACGAGCACGGTCATCTGCCCACCCGGGTGCGGCGCGGCGAGGACGTCCTCGCCCGCCACCGCCAGACCGATCTGCTGCTGCTCGATCTCGGGCTGCCCGACCTCGACGGCCTGGAGGTGCTGCGCAAGCTGCGCGCGGTGAGCGCTCTGCCCGTGGTGGTGCTCACCGCGCGGGGCGACGAGCGGTCGGTGGTGCGCGGTCTGCGCCTCGGTGCCGACGACTATCTGGTCAAGCCGGTCCGGCTGGCCGAGCTGCTGGCCCGTATCGAGGCCGTGACCCGCCGCGCCACGGCACCGGCCGCTCCGGCGCCGCGGACGGTCCGCGCCGGTGATGTGGAGGTCGATCTCGACGCGCGCCGGGTGACGGTCGGCGGGGCCGAAGTGCGGCTGACCACCAAGGAGTTCGCGGTGCTGGCCGCGCTGGCGGCCCGGGCGGGCACGGCCGTCAGCCGCCAGCAGCTGATGGACGAGGTGTGGGGCGACGCCTATCTGGCGGTGTCCCGCTCCCTCGACGTCCATCTCACGCAGCTGCGGGCCAAGCTCGGCCGCCCCGACGTCCTGATCACGATCCGTGGCTTCGGCTACCGGTTCGGCGACTGAGCCGCGCCCATGCGTACCCGGGTCCTGACGGTCGTCCTGGCCTTCGCGGTGCTCGCGGTGGCGGGTTTCGCCGTACCGCTGCTGGGTGTCACCGCCACGCAGCGCACCGAGCAGCTCGTCGCGGCCCGCACCGCGGACCTCGACCGTTTCGCGGCGCTGGCCGACCAGGCCGCCGAGAGCGGCGACACCGGCGCGCTGACCGCCGAGGTCACCCGGTACACCGAGCTGTACGGCGAGGCGGTCGTGGTCGTCGACGCCCGTCGCGCCCCGGTGGTGCAGACCGGCGGCATCCGGGCCGCCGACCCGGCCGTCACCCGCCTCGTGGACGCGGCGCTGCGCAACCAGCCCGTGTCCCCCGGCGGCACCCTGCGCCCCTGGTCCCGCGGCGACAAGCTGCTGGCCCGCCCGGTGGGCACCGGCACCCGGGTGACCGGGGCGGTCGTGCTGCGGGCGTCGGTGCGGGACGCCGCCGACGACATCGCGCTGCGCTGGGCGCTGGTCCTGGCCGGTGCCGGGCTGATCGCGGTGGCGTGCGTGCTGCTCGGCCGTGCCGCCACACGGTGGGTCGTACGCCCGCTGCACCATCTGGACCGGGCGGTCGGCGCGCTGGCCGCCGGGCTGCCGGCCGAGCACGCCCGGGCCGGTGGTCCGCCCGAGCTGCGCCAGCTGGCCACCGGCTTCAACCGGATGGCCGACGCGGTGACCACGGCGCTGGAGCAGCAGCGCCGGCTGGTCGCCGACACCTCGCACCAGCTGCGCAACCCGCTCGCCGCGCTGCGGCTGCGCATCGACTCGCTCCAGCCGCGGCTGCCCGCCTCCGCCACTCGTACGTACACGGGCGTGACCGCCGAGCTGGAACGCATGGAGCACCTCCTGGACGACCTGCTGGCGCTCGCCGACGCCGAGCACCGCGCCGGGGAGCTGGCCGTGACGGGCGAACGGCAGGCATGGTGCGACGCGACGGCGGTCGCCGCGGCCCAGGCCCAGCTGTGGTGGCCGGTGGCCGAACAGGAGGGAGTCCGGCTGGAGTTCGCCCCGGGTCCCGCCGTCCTGATGGCCTGCGCGGAAGGCGAACTGGCCCAGGTGGCCGACATCCTGCTCGACAACGCGATCAAGTACGCCGGGAGCGGCGCCCGGGTCGAGACGCGCTGCTTCGCCGACGGCCCGGACGCGGTGTTCGAGGTACGGGACGACGGCCCGGGACTCGCCGCCGGCGAACTCAGCCAGGCGGGCATCCGCTTCTGGCGCTCGGAACGCCATCGCGACGTCCGCGGCAGCGGACTCGGCCTGGCGATCGCCGAGCAGTTGGTGGCCGGTCACGGCGGGCGCGTCGAGTTCGCCAGGGCCGACCCGCACGGCCTGCTCGTCCGGGTCGTGCTCCCCCGCGCCGATCACGGGGCATCCGGTCCGAAGGGGGCTACGGCATGACCGGTCCCACCCGCCGCACCGCCTTGCGCGCCGCATTCGGTACGGCGTGCACCGGGCTGGTGGCGGCCGCCGCGACGGCCGACGCCCGGCACGCGGACCGTGGCCCGCAGGGCAGGCTGCGGATCGCGACCGGCGAGTCCGGCAACTTCTACGCGGCATTCGGTCAACTGCTCGCCGACCAGGTGAGGGCCGTCTACCCCCGGCTGTCCTGCGAGGTGCTCAACAGCGAGGCCAGTGTGGCCAACATCCGGCTGCTCCAGTCGGGTCGGGCCGAGGTCGCGCTGGCGTTGTCCGACATCGCGTGGGCCGCCCACGGGGGCTCGGCACCGTTCGGCCGCCCGATACCGCTGTGTGCGATCGGCCGGGTCTACGAGAACTACCTGCAGCTGGCCGTGCGCGCCGAGGCCCCGATCCGCACGGTCGCCGAACTGGCGGGCCGCACCGTCTCGCTGGGCGCCCCGGCATCCGGCGGTGCCGTACTCGGCGACCGGCTGCTGCGCGCGGCGGGCCTGACCCCGGGCGCCGATGTCCGCGTACGCCACCTGTTGCTGCCGCAGGCCGCACGGGCGATGCGGGACGGTGCGATCGACGCCCTGCTCGTGTCGGGCGGCCTGCCGCTGCCGACGCTCTCCGGCCTCGACGCCCGAAGCGGCATCCGTCTCCTGCCGCTGGCCGACCTGCTCCCCCGGCTGCGTGCCGGTAGGAGCAGCCCCGGGCCGGGTCTCGAAGCGGTGACGGTACCGGCCGGGGCGTATCGCGGCACTCCCGAGGTGACCACCATCGGTGTGGCCAACCTCCTGCTGTGCCGCCCCGACCTGCCCGCATCCGTCGCCGCCGCCCTCACCGACGTCCTGGTACGCCGGGCCACCCACCTGGTCCCCGCCACGGCCCTCGGCACCCAGTTCCTCGACGTCCGCAGCCTGATCTCCACGGGGGCCGTGCCGCTGCATCCCGGGGCGGTGCTCGCTTACCGCGAGCTGCACGGGTAGCTCGGCAGGCCTACGAGCGGGGCTCGTGTGCCGCGGCGAAGGCGTCGGCGGCGGCCAGGTCGAAGTCACCGTGGTCGCTGCCGAGGCCCTGGGCCACCAGGGCCGCCGCCGCGCAGCCGAGGACGGCGGAGTCGTACGGGGTGCGGCCCAGGCCCGTGCCGCGCACGAAGCCGGCCGAGAACGCGTCGCCGCAGCCGGTGGTGTCGACCACGTCGACCGCGAAGGCGGGCACCTTCTCGGTGCCGTCCGGGGTCACCAGGAGCGCGCCGTCGCCGCCGCGGGTGACCGCGACCAGGCCGGCTCCGGCGGCGAGGAGTTTCTGGGCGCCCGCGACGAGGTCCGTCTCGCCGGTGAAGCCGAGGACCTGGTCCTCGTTCGGCAGCATGTGGTCGACGTAGGGCAGCGCTGCCTCGATCTGCTCGAAGCTGCCCAGCGCGCCGGGGGCGAGCAGATCCACCGAGGTGACCACGCCGTGCTCCTTGGCGTACGCCAGGATGCGCGCGGCGGTGTCGACGCCGATCAGCTCGGGGCCGCCGAGGTGGAGGTGGTCCGCTTCGGCGAGCGCGTCCCAGGGCACGTCGTCGGGGCCGTAGGTGATGTTGGCGCCGAGGAGGTGGAGCGAGGGGCGGTCGCCATTGGGGCGGATGGGCAGGACGCTGGCCGAGGTGGGGGTGTCCGTGCGGCGGACCAGGAAGCGGGTGTCGATGCCGGCCGTGTCGAGGAGCTGAACCAGCATGTCGCCGGTGGGGTCGGAGCCGATGGCGCCGGCGCTGCGGACGAGCGCGCCGAGCTTGGCGAGGGTGAGCGCGGTCCCGCCGGCCGTCCCGGCCGCGGTCATCCTGATGTCCTGCACCAGTGTCGCGCCCTGGCCCTCGGGTATCGCCTCCACCGGCCGCACCAGCACGTCCAGTACGTGCACGCCCATCGTGACGACCTTCATCGGTTTCCCTCCTGCACGGGTGGTACGGGGTGGGTGGTGCCGTAGTTCCGGGCGATCGCGGCCTCGATCACCGCGAGTTGCTGCCGCTCGTCGAGGACGCGGGGTGTGCCGAGGGCGGCCGCGTGCCGGTAGACGCCGCACGCCCACTCCAGCAGCAGCGCGTGTTCGACGGCCTTGTCCAGCGTCGGGGCGTGGGTGAGGGCGCCGTGGCTGGCCATCAGCGCGGCGCTGCGGCCCTCCAGCGCCGTGAGGACCGACTCGGCGAGCTCCGGGGTGCCGAACGTGGCGTACGGCGCCACGCGCACCGAGCCGCCCAGGGTGAGCAACTGGTAGTGGATGCAGGGCAGTTCATCGAGCACACAGGACAGTGCGGTGGCAAGCGGGGCGTGGGTGTGGACGACCGCGCCCGCGCCGTAGCGACGGTAGACACCGAGGTGCAGGTCGAGTTCGGAGGTGGGCTCCAGTGTCCCGGCCACGAGGTTTCCGTCGAGGTCGACCACGGTCACCTCGTCGGCCGTGAGTTCGGCGAGCACGGCGCCGGTCGCCGTGATCGCGACCCGGTCGTCCACCCGTGTGCTGACATTGCCGGCGGTGCCGATGAGCAGCCGCTCCGCCCCCAGCCGACGGCACGCCTCGGCCACGGCGGCGCGTTCCTGACCCAGCACCGAGCTTGAGCCTGTCATGCGCGCGACGGTAACGTAAACCTGAAACAAAGTCACGTTCAGCTTTGGAGGTCGTGCATGGGTGATCCGGCCGCGGAACCTGGCGGCGGCTGGCCCGTCCCCCTGCGTCGCACTCCCCAGCAGGCGCGCAGCAGAGCGCGGCTGGCCCGGGTCCTTGAGGCCGCCGAGCGTGTGCTGGTCGGCGAGGGGGTGCAGGCGCTGACCACGACCCGGGTCGCGGCGGAGGCGGGCGTCTCGGTCGGTTCGCTGTACCAGTACCTGCCTGACCGCGACGCCATCATCGACGCCCTCGCGTCCGGCTATCTCGCCCGCCTAGAAGCCGCGATGGACGACCTCGTCGCCGTGGCCGGGGCCGAGCAGTGGGACGACCCCGTCGGCGTCCTCATCGACGCGTACGCCGCGATCTACCGCACCGAACACGGCTTCCGGGCGCTGTGGTTCGGCGGCGGCCTGACCGAGCAGACCCGCGCGGCGGACCGCGAGCACAAGCGCCGTATGGCGGACGGGGTCCGGCGCATCCTGCTGGTCCTCGGCCTCGCCCACGACGACGAGGCACTCACCCGTGCCTGCCACGCCGCGGTGCTCGCCGCCGACGCGCTCGCTCAGGAGGCGTTCCGCCGCGACCCCGCGGGCGATCCGGGACTCCTGGGCGAAGCCGCTCTGATGCTGCGCGGGTATCTCACGGGTATCGCCGCGCGCTATCGCTGACCCGGGGCCCGCAGCGGGGCGGATCCGGGCTCTGCCATTCTGGGCGGCGTGCCGAATCCCACGCCTGTCACCCCGGACGCGCCCGCCCTCATACGTGCCCCGCTCCTCACCCAGCAGTGGCTCGACCTGGCCTTCATCCACTGGGCCGTCGAACCGGACGCGGTGGCGGGGCTGCTGCCGAGAGGTACCGTTCCGGACACGCACGACGGGGTCACGTACGTCGGGCTCGTCGCCTTCCGGATGCATCGGGTCGGCTGGCTGCGGCTGCCCGGGGTGCCGTATCTCGGGACCTTTCCCGAGACCAATGTGCGCCTGTACTCCGTGGACGCGCACGGGCGGCGCGGCGTGGTGTTCCGGTCGATGGACGCGTCGCGGCTGATCCCGGTCGTGATGGGGCGCGTCGGCTTCCGGCTGCCGTACCTGTGGTCGCGGATGACCGTGCGCGCGGACGGCGACACCGTCACCTACACGAGTTCCCGGCGCTGGCCCGGCCCGCGCGGCGCGTCCAGCCGGATCAGCGTGCGCACCGGTGAACGCATCGAGGAACCCACCGAGCTGGAGCACTTCCTCACCGCACGCTGGGGCATGCACAACGCCTTCTTCGGCGGGCCCGAGCCGCTCGCGTACCTGCCCAACGACCACCCGCGCTGGCCCCTGTACCGCGCCGAGCTGATCGCCTGCGAGGAGAACCTGATCGCCGCGGCCGGCCTGCCCGCCCCGAGCGCCGCCCCGGTGAGCGTCCTGTACTCCCCCGGCGTACCGGTCCGCCTGGGCCGGCCCGCGCGCCCGGCGGGCATTCCCACTCCATGACCCGCTCGGCTGGCGAAATCCGAAGCTCGGCGAGGCCGCTACGTCCTCCGGTACGACCTCGACAACGGGCCGCGGCGGAGAACGCGAGAGGGCCCGGACCGGGTTGACCGGTCCGGGCCCTTGCCGAACGTCAGCGCCGCCTCACGCGCCGCTGCCTCGCGTCGTCACCTCTACCGGGCGCTGCGCCGGGCGCGGACCAGCACCAGGAGACCGCCGATGAGGAGGACGGCACCGGCCGCGGCCGGCCACAGCGTGGTGCCCGTCTCGGCGAGGTTGCCCCCGACCGCCTGCGGCTTCGTCCCCAGGCTGTCCTCGGTGTCGTCGCCGGCGGGCTGCGTCTGAGCTGCGGCGCCTCCCGCGTTCTCGTCGTCGCCCGAGCCGCCCTGCGCCTGGTCGTCGCCCGCGGCGGCCGACGGAGTGCCGTACGACTTGGGCGCGACCGTGCTGGACACGGTCGGCTTGTCGTCGTTCGACGGGTAGTCGGCACCGGCGTCGTCACCGGCGTTGCCGTCCGAGGGAGCCTCGGTGGCGGGAGCCTCGTCGGCCGGGTCCTCCGTCGCCGGGTCCTCGGTCGCCGGGTCCTCCGTCGCCGGAGCCTCGGTCTCGGGGGCCTCGGTGGCCGGGTCGTCGGTCGCCGGCGGCTTCGTCTGCTCGTCGCCGCCTCCGTTGCCGGGCTGCTCCGGCTTGTCGTCACCGGCCGGCGGGGTGGTGGGGGCCTCGGTCGGCTGCTCGGTCGGCTCCTCCTGGCCCGGGTCGCCGCCCTCGTCGGCACCGGCGCCGCACTTGCGGCCCTCGTTGATGCAGTCGACCATCTCGCCCATCAGGTCCTCGCTGAAGACGTTGATGAAGTCGCCGTGGTCGGTGACCGGCTTGTGCAGCTGCTCCGGGAAGGAGTCCACCGCGAACAGCGGGGTCGTCCTGCCGCCGTCCTGCAGGCTCGGCGCGTCGACGTCGTAGACGATCCGCTGCACCAGCTGCGGGATGGCCTTGAAGCCGTTCGCGCAGCTGCCGTCGGCCGCGGCGAACGCCACGTGGGCGCGGTGGTTGGCGCTGTCGATGTTCTGGCCGTCCCAGCAGCTCTGGAACTTGAAGCTACGCACCACGTCGCTGCCCTGCGGGCACAGCGGGTACTTGTCCTTCAGCTGCCGGTCCTCGAAGCCGGTGCAGCTCCAGGAGGCGTTGGCGTTGGCGGTGCCGTTGACGAACGCCTTGGCGTCACCGGTGATGATGCGCAGCAGACGCGGCATCTCGGTGACCTTGCTGCGCGGGTTGCCCACGAAGTTCAGCGTCACTTCCTTGGGAGTGACGATCTCGCCGGCGTTGCCCTCGATGCCGCCGCCGGGCGAGTTGGCGTCCTGTTCCTGGCCGCCGTTCTGCAGGCGGATCACGGGCCAGTAGTACGTGGACTTGTCGCCCTGGTCGACACAGCTCGTCTCGGCGTTCGCCAGGTCCTCGTCGCTCGCGAAGGCGGTGTTGGACTGGTTGCCGATGTAGTCGTGGAAGTGGTGGGCGCCGTTGGAGACACCGGGGGCCACGATCACGTTGTCGGAGTTGAACAGGCCGTTCTCGTTCACTCCGCAGCTGGTGGCGAAGGTGCCGCGGGAGGCGTCCGACTGCAGGGCCGGGCTCGGCACGTTCGGCTGGACGGACTTGATGTCCACGTAGTCCGCGGCGACGGGGCCGTTCCCGGCCTGGCCTCCGTTGCCCGCCTGGCCGCCGTTGCCGGGCTGCTGTCCGCCGTTGCCCGGCTGCTGGGCGCCCTGCTCGGCACCCGCCTGGTCGTCACCGCCGTCGGCCTGGCCGCCGTCGCCCTTGTCGCCGTCACCGCTGTCGTTGGCGCGCAGCGTGCAGGAGGCGAGGGACTCCAGGCCCTGCGGCCGGTCCCCCTCGCGGTCTACGGCGATAGCGATGCGTTCGATCGTCGCGCCGCGCTTCTCCTTCAGCGGATTCATGATCGCGTTGTCGGCGAAGCCCGCGTCCTGCTGGATGGCCTGTGCGGACTCCGTCAGTCGCTGGTAGGCGTCGGCGATCTGCTGGTCCAGGAGGGCGAGTTCCTTGGCGACGTCCTCCTTCGCCCCCTCCGGTACGGCCGTCAGCTTGGTGCCCACGTCCGGGCAGTCGATGGTGCCGGACGGGGAGGACAGGGTCTGGGCCTGTTCCGTCCCGCCGCCCTCGGTCGCGGAGGCGTAGACGTTGGCCGCAACCAGGCCGCCGCCGCCCAACATCAGCGCGACCGCTGCAAAGGTCGCTCGCCGTGCGCCCGTGGGGCGTCTTCGCGTGCTGCGTCCCAAGGAAGTACTCCTACGCCTCGTGGTCGGTCAGGGCATGAAAATCCCCCGGTCCTATACGGAGGCGGGCCGCATCGTGTTCAAACGCCTCACGAATTCACAGAAATTTCTTATCGCAACGGTCAGTTCATGAGGCCGGCGGCCAGCGTCGCGCCCAGTTCCCAGCACGCCTCGATGTCGTTCTTGCCGGGTTCGCCCGTCACGGTGACCGGCTGCGCGGCGGGTCGCCAGGCGAGGCCGGTGGTGATGGAGTCGATCGCCCGCACGGCCCCGGTGACATCGCTGCCGCCGTGCACGTAGTAGCCGAAGGGCCGCCCCCGTGTGGCGTCCAGGCACGGGTAGTAGACCTGGTCGAAGAAGTGCTTGAGGGCCCCCGAGATGTAGCCGAGGTTCGCCGGGGTGCCCAGGAGGTAGGCGTCGGCGGCCAGTACGTCGCTCGCGGTGGCCGACAGCGCCGGACGCCGTACGACGTCGACGTTCTCGATGTCCGGGTCCGTGGCGCCGGAGACGACGGCTTCGAGCATGGCCTGGCAGTTCGGCGAGGGGGTGTGATGGACGATCAGCAAGGTAGGCACACCCGAACCCTGCCGTCGCGCTGCCGATCGGCGCAACCGGGGCGCTCCGGCGGCTGACGGGCGCTCAGGAGGAGGTGACCCTGGAGACCGCGGACGACAGTTGCTCCTGCACCGAGTCGGGCAGCGGGTCGCCCTTGATCGCGGTGACCACCTCTCCGGCCAGCGAGTGCAGTTTCGTGTTGGTGTTCTGGGAGGCCGTGACGAGGACCTTCCAGGCTTCCTCGGTACTCAGGCCGAAGGACGCCATCAGGATGCCCCGGGCCAGATCGATGGTCGGCCGGGTCTGCATGGCCCGGCGCAGCTGGGCGAGTTCGATCCTCAGATCGCCGTCGGTCACTTCGGAGCCGTTGCCTTCGGAGCCGTTGCCTTCCAAGCCGTTGCCTTGTGACTCGTTGGCTTCGGCGCGATTGGGTTCGCAGCCGTCGGCTTCGGCGCCGTCTGCGAACAGCGCCCGTGTGCCGGTCAAGGTGAGGAGACGCTCGACCGCGGTACTGGCGGAGTGCAGGGAGACCGTCTTGGCCTGTGCCAGGGCCCGGTCGCGCAGGGTGAGCAGGATGTTGAGGGCGGAGCAGTCGCAGAAGGGGACGCCTTCAAGATCCAGACGGATGCCGTGGACCGAGCGGTTCAGGGCTTCCCGCAGGACCTTTCGGAACTGCTCGCTGGTGTCGAGGTCTAGATCTCCGCGGACCGTGACCATGACCCGGTCGCCGTCAGGGCGCAGGCATGTCACCAGCGGGCTCGCCTCCGGTGTGGGGGACACGAGTTCGGGCATGACCGCCTCTCCCTCGGATGCTCCTCGTCTCCGTATCAGTCCGTACCAGACTGAACCCGGACCACCGAACACGTCAACAGATACATGAAATGCAGTACGTGTTTTTGTATACGTGAATGGTCAGTCGTAGTGTTGAACCATGGATGCAGCCCCTGAGCCGCACACCGGATGGACCTTCCTGACGAACCATGCCCGGGTGCTGGCGGTCATCGCCGACAACTCGAACATCCGCATTCGGCACATCGCGGCGCACTGCCGCCTCACCGAGCGGGCCGTCCAGAAGATCATTTCCGATCTGGAGCGGGACGGCTATCTGTCCCACATCCGCCATGGACGCACCAACACCTACCGGATCGAGCCCGGCAAGCTGCTGCGGCACCCCGCCGAGGCGGGGCTGCCGGTGGCCGCGCTGCTCTCGCTGCTCCTCCAGGACGAGGTCGAGCGCGGCACGGCGTCCGAGCACCTGAGGGCGGCGCGCCCGAGGAGGCCGTTAGACGGCGGATGACCGTCGCGCCACCGGAGCCCGGGAGTCCCGGTCGCGGGGGCTCAGCACAGCACGCGCAGCGCTCCCGGCAGGACCCTGACCGTGACGGGGAGGGTGGCCTCGACCTCGCCGTCGGCGCCGTAGGGCACCTCGCGGTCGGCCGCGATCCGGATCTCCTTGCCGCGCAGGATCGTCACCTGGGGGCGGTGGACATGGGCGCCGGTCTTGAGCTCGTTCATCAGGGCGAAGAACAGCAGTCGTGGTGCCTCGCGGATCATCACCACTTCCAGCAGGCCGTCGTCCACGCGGGCGTCGGGGGCGATGAGGCGGCCGGAGCCGTAGTAGCCGGAGTTGGCGGCGACGACCGTGTAGCCGGTGTGCAGGTGTTCCTGGCCGTCGACGGTGACCCGATAGCGGGCGGGGCGCCAGCCGGTGACGGCGCGCAGGCCGCCCGCGTAGTAGGAAGCGGCGCCGCGCAGCAGGGTGGCGTTGTTGGCGTGGCGGTTGGCGAGTGCGTCCACGCCCGCGTACACGCTGCCGAGGACCACCGTGCGGTCGTGGACGGCCGACTCCACCTCGATGGTGTCGACCTTGCGGGGTTCGTGGTGGAGCAGTACCTCGGTGAGCGCCGACGGCTCGGTCGGCAGGCCGAGCGCCCGGGCGAAGTCGTTGCCGCGCCCGGCCGGGACGAGGCCGAGCAGGGCGTCGGTGCCGCTGAGGGCTCCGCCGATGCCGCCGGCCATTCCGTCGCCGCCGACGGCGAGCACCACCCGGCCCCGCTCTGAGGCGTCCCGCGCCAGTTCCTGGGCGTGGGCGAGGCTGCGGCTGTACTGGGTCTCCAGGTCGGCCCCGGCCTCCCGCAGCGGCCGGGCCACGTCCAGCAGCGCGGCGGCTGAGGCGGATCCGCCCGCCGTGGGGTTGACGATGGCGGTGAACTGTCTCATCGGGGTGCCTTTCGGGCCGACGGGAGGGAGCTGCCGGAGGCGGGCGGGTGGTGGGTGTGGGGGGTGGCGTATGCGGGGCCCAGGTGTAGGGGCCGGTGTGGGGGCGCAGGTGGGGGGGTGGCGGTCCTGGTGCCCGGGTCAGTCGAGCGGCAGCAGGACGCCGGGGTTGAGCAGGCCCGCCGGGTCCAGTCGGCGCTTGACGGCACGCAGCGCCTCGATGCCGAGGGGGCCGGCCTCACGGACGTACCAGTCGCGGTGGTCGGTGCCCACGCCGTGGTGGTGGGTGATCGTGCCGCCCGCGCCGAGGATCGCCTCGTTGGCCGCGTGCTTGGCCTTCTCCCAGTGTGCGACCGGGTCGTCGCCCTGTGCGGAGACGACGGTGAAGTACAGCGAGGCGCCGTTCTCGTAGACGTGGGAGATGTGGCACATGACCAGGGGCGGGGTGCCGGACTCGGTGAGCGTGCCGGTGAGGGCGTCGCGGACGGACGCGTACAGCTCGGGGAGGCGTGACCAGAAGGTCGCCGTCTCCAGGGTCTCGGCGAACGCCCCGGCGTCCAGCAGGGAGTCCCGCAGATAGGGCGCCGAGTAGCGGCCGTGGGCCCAGCGCTGTCCCGGTTCCTCGCCGAGCGGGGTGCCGCCGCACGCCCGCAGGACGGCCCGGGCCCGCTCCCTGCGGTACGAGGTGTCCTCGTCCGTGCCTTCGTAGCCGGCGATCGCCATGCATCCGGTGGGCTGCTGACCTGCGGCAGCGGCGCCGATCACGTCGGGCTGGGCGAGGCCGATCAGGGTCTCGGTCTCGTCGGACAGCCGCAGCACCGTCGGACGCGGGCCGTCCTGGGCGAGCCGGCGCAGCGCGGCGGCGCCCTCCTCGAACGAGGCGAACCGCCAGCCCTCGTACACCCGGGTCTCGGGGACCGGCCGGATCCGCACGGTGACGGACGTGATGACACCGAACGCGCCCTCCGAGCCGAGCAGCAGCTGGCGCAGATCGGGGCCGGCCGCCGAGCGCGGTGCGCGGCCCGTGTCGAGGGTGCCGTCGGGGGTGGCGAGGGTCAGGCCGAGGACCATCTCGTCGAAGCGGCCGTAGCCGGCGGAGGCCTGGCCGCTGGAGCGGGTGGCGGCGAAACCGCCGATGGTGGCCCACTCGTAGGACTGGGGGAAGTGGCCGAGGGTGAAGCCCTGTCCGGCCAGCAGCGCCTCGGCCTGCGGGGCGCGCAGTCCCGGTTGCAGGGTGGCGGTGCGGGAGACCGGGTCGAGCGCGAGGAGCTGGTCCATGCGGCGCAGGTCCAGGGCGACGAAGGGGCCACGCCGGGTGGGGGCGAGGCCGCCGACCACAGAGGTGCCGCCGCCGAACGGGACGACGGGCAGGCCGTGTTCGGCGCAGGCGCGCAGGACGGCGAGCACGTCGTCGTGGGTGGCGGGGAGCGCGACGGCCGCGGGGATGTCGTCGACCTCGCCGTCGCGGATGCGCAGCAGGTCGGGGGTGGACTTGCCGCGGGTGTGCCGGACGCGGGTCTCCGCGTCGTACCGGACGTGCTCCTCGCCGCCGACCGCGTCGGACAGGGCCTGGCGTGCGGCGGGTTCGAGTCCCGGCTCGGGTACGGCGATGTCCTCCAGGGCGACCGGCCCGGCGGTGCGCGGCTTGACGCCGAGCAGATCGCGCAGCAGCCCGGTCACGCTCTCGGGCAGCGCCGCCGCCTTGGCCGGGTCGCCCCAGCCGCTCCACAACATGTCCATGGCGGTCGTCCTCACCGGTCGATTCGAGCGATGCCGTGTCCGGCACGGCCTCACAGGCGTTACACTGTGACACATGACGCCTATTCGTCACAACCACTCGGACGGCGACACGGTGCTCGACGCGGTGCGCGACTGCGTCCTGGCCGTCGGAGTCCGCCGTACGACGCTGACCGACGTGGCCCGCCGCGCGGGTGTCTCCCGGATGACGCTGTACCGGCGGTGGCCCGATGTGCGCTCGCTGGTGGGGGACCTGATGACCCGGGAGTGGGTCGCGGTGGCCACCGGGGCCATGCCCGAGCGCCGGCCCGGGACGGACACGCGCGCCCTGATCGTCGAGGGGCTCGTGGCCGGGGCGAAGGACTTCCGTGCCCACCCGCTCTTCCAGAAGATCGTGGACGTCGACCCCGAACTGCTCCTTCCGTACGTCCTCGACCGGCGCGGCGCGAGCCAGGAGGCCCTGCTCGCCCTGCTCGCGGACGCGCTGCGGGAGGGGCACGCCGACGGGTCCGTCCGGGAGGGCCATGTCGAACGGCAGGCGCGGGCCCTGCTGTTGATCGTCCAGTCCTTCACGCTCTCGCTGCGGACGATGACCGACGAGGACGACACCGACCTGAGCAGCGAGGCATTCCTCGCGGAACTGCGCGGCATCCTGGAGAGGACCCTCACCCCATGAGCACTGCCACTCCCCCGGTCTCCGATTCGTCGCTGTCCGCGGCCCGGCGCTCGCGCGAGCTGGCCGAGACCGTCGGCGGTCCGGTCGTGGACGTCCTGGTCGTCGGGCTGGGCGCGACCGGCGCCGGGGCCGCCCTGGACGCCGCCGCGCGGGGTCTGACGGTGGCCGCCGTCGACGCCCACGACCTGGCGTTCGGCACCTCCCGCTTCAGTAGCAAGCTGATCCACGGCGGGCTGCGCTATCTCGCCTCTGCGCAGCTGGACGTGGCGCACGAGAGCGCGGTCGAGCGCGGGGTGCTGATGGAGCGCACGGCACCGCATCTGGTGCGCGCCCAGCCGTTCGTGCTGCCCCTGACTCCCCTGGTCTCCCGCGCCCAGTCCGCCCTGGCCTGGGCCGGATTCCGGGCCGGTGACACGCTGCGCCTGGCCGCCCGCACGGCCCGCGCCACCCTGCCCGCCCCGCGCCGTCTCTCCACGGTGGAGACCCGGCACCTCGCTCCCGCCCTGCGCACCCAGGGCCTGCGCGGCGGCCTGCTGTCCTGGGACGGCCGGCTCACCGACGACGCCCGTCTGGTGACGGCGATCGCCCGCACCGCCGCCGCCCGGGGCGCCCGCGTCCTGACCCGCGTCAGGGCCCTGGAGCTCACCGCGTCCGGCGCCCGCGTGCGCGACGAACTCACCGGCGAGGAGGGCGAGATCAGGGCCCGCGTCGTCATCAACGCCTCCGGCGTCTGGGCCGGCGGCCTGGTGGACGGCATCCGGATCCGCCCGTCCCGCGGCACCCATCTGGTCCTGCGCTCCGAGCACCTCGGCCCGCTGCCCGCAGGGTTGCACGTCCCGGTCCCCGGGGAGACCAACCGCTTCGTCCTCGTGCTGCCCCAGGGCGACGGCCGGGTCTACGTCGGCCTCACCGACGAGCCCGTCGAGGGTGACATCCCCGACGTCCCCGAGGTGCCCGAGTCGGACATCGGTTTCCTCCTCGACGTCCTCGGCTCCGTCCTGGACGTACCGGTCCGACGCGACGACGTCGTCGGGGCGTTCGCGGGGCTGCGACCGCTGCTCGACACGGCGCCGGACGACGGCTCCGGCGCCGCGCCCAGGACCTCCGACATCTCCCGCCGGCACGCGGTCCTCACCTCGTCGGAGGGTGTGATCACGGTGGTCGGCGGCAAGCTCACCACCTACCGGCGCATGGCAGAGGACGCCGTGGACGCGGCCGTCGCCGCCCGCCGCCTCACCGCCGGCCCCTCCCCGACCGCCTCCCTCCCCCTCGTCGGTGCCGCATCGCCCGACACCCTCGGCTCCGTGCGGGCACCGCGTCGCCTGGTCCAGCGCTACGGCACCGAGGCAGCGGCCGTGCGGGCGCTCGGTGCGCGCGATCCCCGGCTCAACGAACCCGTGCTGCCGGGGCATCCCGTCACCGGAGCCGAACTGCTGTGGGCCGTGCGCCATGAAGGTGCCCTGGACGAGGCCGATCTGCTGGACCGGCGTACCCGGATCGGGCTGGTGCCCGCGGACCGGGCGGCGGCGCTGGACGCGGTGCGCGAGGTGGTGGGCGACCTGTCGGCTCAGGTGGGTGAGCTGTAGGGGCGGGCGGCGGGGTGCGTCAGGCGTCAGCGCGCCGCCGGATCCGCCACACGTGGTCGTCCCGGAAGCCCTCCGCGCCGTCGGGTGAGACGCTCGCCTTGCGCACCGTTTCCCGTGTCCGCACGGTCCATTCGGCCTTCGGCAGGGCGAGCTCGTCGAGGACGCTGTCCAGGGTCGGGAACTGCGCCTCGAAGGGCGGCTCGGTCTGCCACGAGGGCCAGCCGGCGTGCATGACGATCAGCAGTGTGCCGCCCGCCGCGACCGCCGCCGCGGCCTGCCGCAGGACCCGCTGCTGGTCGAGTGCGACCGGGGACTGCAGGAACTGCGCGTTCACCAGGTCGAAGGAGCCCTCGGGGAACGTCTCTCCCAGCACATGACGTTCCCAGACCGTACGGTCGCCCACCCCTGCCTCGGCTGCGTGCCGGGCGGCACGTTCCAGCGCCGTGTGCGAGATGTCGACGCCGGTGACCCGCCAGCCGCGCGAGGCGAGCCACACCGCGTCGGCCCCTTCACCGCAGCCCAGGTCGAGCGCACTGCCCGGCCCGAGGTCACCGGCCTCACGGACGAGCAGCGCGTTGGGGCGACCGCTCCACAGGGGGCCGCCGTCGCGGTAGCGGGCTTCCCAGAACTCGGCGGCCCTGAGGGCGGCGGGCTGGGTCACATCGGGGGTCTCGGTCATGTCGCCTCCTGAGCGCGCGGGTGTCGTGGCGGGACCCGTCCGGGACCGGATCCACGCTCGGCCAGCGTGCGCGACTGAACGAACCGGGGCGAAGAGTCTTGCCGGTTCGGCAAAAACGCCCGGGCGGCCTGCGACCACGGACCGGGCGACGAGGGACCGGGCGCCCATGGACCGGGCGGCCACGGACCAGAGGACTGCTGAAACGCATACGCCCGCGATATCGCCTCCCGCCTTCAATGCGGGCATGGACCACAGCACATCACTGTCAGCCCCGGCCCGTCGTACCCGCAGGATCGTGATCGCCGCTCTGGCGCTCCTCGGTGCGGCGATCGCCGTGTTCGGGCCGGTCGGCACCGTACTGCGGATGCTGTCCATGCCACTGCGCAGACCCGAGTGGCACGTCTGGGTCGGCACGTTCAACGGCGTGGCGCTCATCACGGTGGCCGCACTGCCGTTGGCCGCGCTGGCGGCGTGGGCGCTGGCACGCCGTCGGAGTGCCACCGGCGTCACGGGGGCGTGGCGGATGTCGCTGGCCGAGGTCGGCATCGTCTACGGGACGGTGCCATGGGTGTGGATGATCATGTTGCCGGGCGACGAGGACGGCGCCGTGGTGAGCCTGGTACCACTGCGGGACCTGCTCACGATGGCGACCAGCCAGATCGTCGGCAATCTGCTGGTGTTCGCGGCGCTGGGGTTCCTCGCCCCGCTGCGGTTCAGGGCGCTGACGTCACTGCCGCGGATCCTGGCGCTGGCGGGAGGCTGCTCGGTCCTGGTCGAGACCGCGCAGTACGTACTGCGGCTCGACCGGGTGTCATCCGTGGACGACGTGCTGCTCAACACCGCCGGCGCCGTACTGGCCGCCCTGGCCTCGCGCCCCTGGTGGCGCGCTACGGCCCGAGCGTCGGGGATGCCGCGGGCAGTTCCACGGTGATGCGGAGCCCGCCGGCCGAGCGCGGGGTGAGGGTGAGGGTTCCGTCGTGTGCCTGGGTGATGGATTTGACGATGGCCAGGCCCAGGCCGACCCCTGCGTGGTCGGTGTGGATGCGCTCGGTGCCACGCCGGAACGGTTCGGTGAGTGTCGAGACCAGCTCTGGGGTGAGGTTCTCACCGGTGTTCTCGACAGTGAGCGCCACCGTCTTGGCGCGGACGCTCGTATGCACCCACACGGCGCCCTGTTCAGGCAGGTTGTGGACGATCGCGTTGTGCACGAGGTTCGTCGTCAGCTGCAGCAGGAGCGCGTGCGAGCCCATGGTGGGGGTGATGTCGCCGGAGGTTTCGAGGGTGACGCCGCGCTTCTCGGCGAGGGGGACGAGCGCTTCGGCGGCTTCTTCCGCCAGGAGGGACAGATCGACGTGTTCTCGGGTGAAGGACCGCTGGTCGGCGCGGCTGAGCAGGAGCAACGCCTCGGTGAGGACGATCGCCCGGCTGTTGACGGCGTGGAGGCGGTCGATGACTTCGCCGGCGTCGTGTGCCGGATCGGCGCGGGCCACATCGAGAAGTGCCTTCGAGACCGCCAGCGGGGTGCGCAGCTCGTGCGAGGCGTTGCTCGCGAATCTCCGCTGCTCGGCGACGTGTTCTTCGAGCCGGGCAAGCATGGCGTCGAAGGCATCGGCGAGTTCACGGAACTCGTCCCTGCGGCCCGGCAGCCGGATCCGGTGGGAAAGTGATCCGTTCGCCGCCGTACGTGTGGCGTGGGTGATCCGGTTCAGCGGGGCGAGCATCCGGCCGGCGAGGATCCACCCTCCCACGAGGCCGAACACCAGCAGGAACGCCATCACCGCGACCGCCCTCGGAGCGAACACGCTCAGCAGGACGGACCGGACGGGGAAAACGCCGTTGGTGGGCTTGTCGTCGGGGTTGATGAGCATCGCCCTGTTGGGGACGTAACGCAGGAGGAACAGCCACACCGCCGCGAGCAGCAAGGCACCTGCGACGATGAGGAATCCGGCGTAGCTGAGGGTGAGCTTGAAGCGAACGCTCACCCCGGGTGCCCTATCCACCGTCTCCTCCCTCGCGTCCGGCCTCCGCTCGCGCGTCGATGCGGTAGCCGACGCCCGGCACGGTGGCGATGATCCAGGGTTCGCCGAGGCGTTTGCGCAGTGCCGAGACGGTGATGCGCACGGCGTTGGTGAACGGGTCGGCGTTCTCGTCCCACGCCCGCTCCAGCAGCTCTTCGGCGCTGACGACGCCGCCTTCGGCGGCGACGAGGACTTCGAGCACGGCGAACTGTTTCCTGGTGAGCGCGACGTAGCGGCCGTCGCGGTGGACCTCGCGGCGGAACGGGTCCAGCCGCAGACCCGCGATCTCCCGCACGGGCGGCCTGTTGTGCGCGCGTCTGCGGTCGAGTGCCCTGAGTCTGAGCGCGAGTTCTTGCAGCTCGAACGGCTTCGTGAGGTAGTCGTCGGCGCCGAGTCCGAATCCGGAGGCCTTGTCGTCGAGACGGTCGGCGGCGGTGAGCATCAGGATCGGCAGACCGCTGCCGGAGGCGACGATGCGTTGGGCGATCTCGTCACCGGACGGTCCGGGGATGTCGCGGTCGAGGACGGCGATGTCGTAGGCGTTGATGCTCAGCAGTTCCCAAGCGGTGTCGCCGTCACCTGCGAGGTCGGCGGCGATCGCTTCCAGGCGCAGGCCGTCTCGGATGGCTTCTGCCAGATAGGGCTCGTCCTCGACGACCAACACACGCATGGTGCCGATGCTACGAGCCGACGCATATCGTCGGCGTATCGAAATCCGCATACATGCTGGCAACGCTGCTCTGCCTTGCCTGAGAGCATGCCTCGAACCCCGCGATTCGCACCCAAGACGCCCCGCCGGATTCGCCGGCTCCTTGTCCTCGGCCTGTTATGCGTCGTCGGCCTGTTGTGCGTCGTAGCAGCGATCACCGCAGCCCTCGGCTTCCGGTCGCAGAGTGCCTCGTCCTCCTCGCCCCCGTCACCATCCTCTTCGGCCGCACCCTCGCTCGGCGAGGCCGGCGGTGCCGTCCCCGACGGTGTGACGGTGTTCGACGACGGCTATCCCGCCGTGGCCAACCTCCGCCCCGATCTGCTCCGGGCCCTGCGCTCAGCGGCGGGGGACGCCGCTGAGGACGGCGTCAAGTTCTACGTCAACAGCGGCTGGCGTTCCCCGGAGCGCCAGGATCAGCTTCTTCGTGAGGCGGTCTCGAAGTACGGCTCGGAGGACGAAGCCGCCCGATGGGTGGCCACCGCGGACACGTCCCCTCACGTGTCGGGAGACGCGATCGACATCGGGGGATCCAATGCCACGGTGTGGCTGTCCGACCATGGTGCCGAGTACGGGCTGTGCCAGATCTACCGGAACGAACCCTGGCACTACGAACTGCGCACCGATGCGATCGATCGTGGTTGCCCGCGTATGTATGCCGACCCCACCCAGGACCCGAGGATGCGGCAGTGACCGGCCTGTTTCACTCCCCGGGCGCCTCCAGCCAGAAGCCCGCGCGGGTGCGCCAGAGGTCGAGCAGTGCCGTGTCGCCCCGGGTCTCGATGGTGGGTGCGGGGCGCCGGTAGAAGTACAGGAGCAGGTCCTTGACGGAGCCGCGGGCCGTCGCGGTCGCGTGGTCGGCACCGGGGCGCCAGTCCGGGCGTTCGCCGGTGAGGTCGACGAGCCATGCTCCGGCGTCGGTCGCGTCGAAGTGGAGCGTGCGGTCGGGGGCGAGCAGGTCGGGCAGGTCCGGCCGGGGCTCGAAGGCCTCGGGGAAGGTCGAGTACTCCAGCCACTCCTCGACCGCCTCGGCGGCGAGGTCGCTCTCCAGCGCGAACAGAGCTCCGGTCGCCTGGGCCGCGTCGGCGCGGTGCACGACGGTCTCGTAGGTCATGCGCCGGGCCCAGAACGCCACCGGCGCGGACCCGTCCTCCGAGGGGTTCCAGGCGTGGGCGCCGGGTCCGGCGGTGCGCAGGGCGTCGCTGAGGCGTTCGGCGCCTTCGAGGAGCCAGGGGATCAGGAAGGACTCGTCCTCACTGCGGTAGGCGGACAGGTCGTTCACCTGGTCGTCGGGGACCGGGCCGGTCGCCCGGGTCCGTACGATCTCCTCGGCCCAGCGATGGTCGCCGCCCACGTGCCGCAGTAGCTGGCCGAGGTTCCAGCCGGGGCAGGAGAGCACCGGCGCGGTCATGTCCGCGCCGCGTACATGGGCGGTGAGCCGTTCGGTCTGGGTGACGATCTCTTCGCAGTGGCGGTCGAAGGTCAGCGAGGTCATCGCCTCATGATGCCGCAGGGCACCCAACCGCCTTGTCGGTGGCCTCGGATACCGTATACCGCTGAGCAAGATCAGAAATCAGGGGTGGGGAGAGATCACGATGCTGGTGGGGGCGAGACGAGTCCGGTGCGGGCTGGCCCAGGTGGCCTTGCTGGCCGGGGTGCTGACGGGCTGTTCGGAGGCGGCGGAGGACGACTCGAAGGCGTCGGCCGGTGCTTCGGCGTCGGCCGAGGCGGCCAGTGACAGCGCTGCGGCGGTGAAGAGCGGCGGCACCATCGGCGGCGCCGGGTCGGCCTGCGAGCTGCCGGTCACGTTCGACATCGCCCAGTACTGGGAGGCGGAGGCCGTCGAGACCGGGGCGGACGAGGAGAAGGCGGCCGACGGCGACAGCGGTTCGGCCGATCCCGAGAAGGCAGAGCTGGCCGAGGACATCGCCGACGCGCTCCTGCACCAGGGCCCGGTCACGGCCGCGTGCGAGGTGGACGCCAAGCCGGCGGGGAACATCGGCTTCCTCCGTATCTGGACCGGCAAGCCGGGCGACGACGACGCACGCGCCGTGCTGGAGGCCTTCGTGGCGGCGGAGAAGAACACGAGCAAGGCCAAGTACAGCTCGTTCAAGACGGGCGGCGTCTCGGGAGTCGAGGTGAAGTACCTCTTCACGAGCAAGCTGCTGGAGGAGACGAAGGAGGAGTCCGCCCTGGCCGTCACCACGAAGAAGGGTCCGGTCGTCATCCACCTCGGCGGGATGGACACCGAGGAACACCAGCAGATGCTGCCGGCGTACGAACTCGCCAAGCGGACCCTGCGGGTGGGCTGAGCGGCAGGTGCCGGTGCGTCCGGCGCGGGCGGAAGAAGGTGCCGCGCCGGACACGTGCCCCGGGGTCGGTCAGGACGCCGCTCTACGACTGCTCACCCATGGTCGGTGAGGAAGCGGTCGAGGGCCGTCGTCAGTTCGGCGGGCTTCTCCACCGGCAGCTCATGGCCGGCGTCCACGATGCGGATCACCGCGTCCGGGTAGGCCTTGGCCATCCGCAGCATCTGGGAGACGGGCAGCTGGATGTCGTGGTAGCCGTGCACCATCAGGGTCGGCGTCCGTATCTCGCCGACCCTGTCCAGCACATCGAAGGCCCGCATGGCGCCGTACAGCGTCATGACGACCTCCCGGGGGGTGTCGGCGGAGGCCCGGATGTACTCGCGGATCTCCTCGCGCGGGTGCCCGGGGGCGAAGGCGCGCTGGATGTTGGCGGCGACGAACAGCTTGAAGGGGGCGAGTGTCGAGGCGGACATCAGCAGGGCCCGGCCGCGGCTGAAGGCCATCTTGGCGATGGAGTTCACCAGCACCATGCGCTCGACCCGCTCCGGGTGGGCCAGGGCGATGGTCTGGGCGATCATGCCGCCCATCGAGTGGCCGATGATCACGAACCGCTCGATCTTGAGGTGGTTGAGCAGGGCCAGGACGTCCGCCGCCAGGGCGCCGACCGTCCGCACTCCCGCCCCGGTGCTCTCCCCGTGCCCGCGCAGGTCGAGCCGGACGACCCGCCGCTGCTCGGAGAAGTGGGCCATCTGGTGGTCCCAGCGGTGCCGGTCGGCCGTCCAGCCGTGGACGAACACCAGGGGCACACCGTCGCCGTCGCGCGGGCCCTCGTCGTCGTACGTCAGCGCTGCGCCGTCGACTTCGAGCTGCGGCATGGTGGCCTCCTGGAGTGCGGGTTCTCGTCACCGATTCTGGTTACTGACCGGTACGGTAACCGGCCGCACCGGCTGCCGTCACCGGCGTTCGCCCAGGAAGTCGAGGATGTGCCCGAAGACGTCGAGGGCGGCCCCCCGGCCGAGGAACGTGTCGAGGTGGCCGTAGCCCGGTATCTCGGTGTAGGTGACGTCCAGTTGGGGCTGGCGGTGGGCGAGGACGTCGCGGCAGAGCTGCTGGGAGTCGAGCCAGAGGCCGTTCTCGCTGCCGGACAGGAGCAGGACCGGGGTGTCGATGGCGGCGGCCGCGTCGAGGGCGTTCCGCGGGAGGGCCCGGTAGCGGTGGTCGGTGTCGTGCCAGCGGACCACGGTGCGGGCGAGTTCGATGCGGCGCAGGTGCGGCAGGATCCACAGCGGGGCGGGGCCGAGGAGTTCGGCGAGGCGCTGGTGGGTGGTGTCGGTCAGATGCTCGTGGACGAAGAGCGAGGCGCCGGTCCCCCACGCCGAGTTGTGCAGGATCTGGCAGGTGGGGTCCGGGCAGGTCGCCCTGCGGGAGGCCAGGGCGAACAGGGGGGTGTACTTCGACCGCAGGCCGACCTTGCGGAAGTCGACCGGGATGTGGTCGATACGGGACTTGAGGAGTTCCCCGGCCAGCGTCATGCGCAGCGAGGTGCGGCCCGCGAGCTTCGGGGTGAGGAAGACGCCCTGGGAGACGACACCCGCCAGGCCGGGGACCAGGCCCGCCGTCATGCTCAGGGAGAGGGTCAGGGAGCCGATGCAGTGGGCGACGACGAACAGGGGGCGGTCGCCGATGCGGGTGCGGATGTGGCGGACGGCCTCGGGGATGTCGTAGAGGGCGACGTCGTCGTAGGTGTAGCGGCGGCCCGTCTCGTTGTACGGGAGCCGGCAGCTGCCCCGCCAGTCGAGCAGCCAGGGCTCGTAGCCGTCGTCCAGGAGGACGTCGACCAGGTTGCGGGTCTCGGGCAGCAGGAACATGTCGGCGGACGCGGTGTGTCCGTGCAGGAGCAGGACGGCGGGGCGGTCGCGGTCGCGGGCGCGGGCGCCGGGGTCGATGCGGGTCAGGCCGAGGCGTACGCCGTCGCTCGCGGTGAACGGGATCTCCTCGACCTTCGCCGGGTCGAGGCGGTGGTGGAGGGGGCGCAGGGTCGTGGTGGTCCTGACCTTGCGCAGGGCGGGCCGGGCCGGGGTCCTGGGGTTCGTCGTGCGGAAGATCATCGGTGGTGCTCCGTGGGGGTCTGGGTGCGGCGCAGGTCGAGCAGGTCCGCGGTGGCCCGGGCGAAGGGGCCGAGCAGTCCGCGGCCCATCTCCAGGCCGAACCAGGCGAGCCAGGTGAGCTTGGCGGCGCGCTTCTCCTGGCTGGTGAGGCGCGGGTCGACCTTGATGCCGTCGATCTGGTCGCGTACGTAGGAGTCGGCGGGGACGACGACCTCGCCCGCCAGGCTCGCGGGTTCGCCCTCGCGGCCGAGCTCCACGGTCAGGGCGCGGGTCTGGCGCCAGAGGTCGCGGCGGGCGCGGGCGTACTTGTGGCCTTCCAGCCACCAGCGTCCGCCGTCCAGGTCGGTCAACTCCAGTCGGTAGCGCAGGAGTTGATGGCGCAGTCCGTGCCGGTGCGGGATGCCTTCCTCGGGGCGGATCCAGATGTCGCCGCGTTCCACGGTCAGCGGGGCGGGGTGCAGGGCCGGGCAGGTGACCTCGCCGCGGACGTCGATGCGGCGGTCCGTGACCAGCTGGTGCATGCCCGCGATGGAGAGGGTCAGGGACATCGAGCACGGGGTGTCGGGAGTGGCTTCGACGGGGCCGACGCTGCCTTCGGTGGTCTCGGTGAACCACAGGTAGGGCTGGTCGTCCTTGTGCGGAAGCCGGGCCAGGCCGTCGTTCGCGAGGCGCTCGAACGTCTTCAGCTGGGCGCGGGCGTCGTAGCGGGCGGCGGGCGTGAGACCGAGGGCCTCCACCAGTGCCGCCGTGCGGTCGGCCGTGGCGGCCGGGCCCTTCAGGGTCGCCTCGCACAGCTTCAGGGCCGTCGGGCTCTGCAACACCCGGGTGAGGAAGCCCAGTTCGGGGACGGGGTCGGCCTCCAGGCGGGCCAGGGCGTCGGTGCGCCACTCGTCCCAGTCCTGGACGCGGACGTGCATTCCGCCGAGGGCCATGTCGCGGACGACGTCGTCGAGGGTGTTGGACACCCCGGTGAGGTTGTAGTCGAAGCCCCAGGCGTCGGGTTCGCAGATGGCGGCGACGGCGACGCGGCTGACCCAGTCGACGGGGGCGGCGTTGAGCTGGCGGAACGCGGGGACGGTGCGGAAGCGGCCGAAGGCCGAGATGAGGCCGCTGCTGAGGTCCTGGGCGTTGTAGGCGCCGGTCTTCGTGTGGCCGCCGATGCCGCCGGGCCGCAGGGCCGTGACGACCAGGCCGTGGTCGCGGGCGCGGCGCAGGGCGACTTCGGCGGCCCACTTGGTCTGGTCGTAGCCGGCGACGAGGCGGTCGATGTGGGCGAGGGGGTCGTCCTCGCCCATGGAGGGGATGCCGACCTCGTTGAAGACGGCGATGGAGGAGATGTGGTGCAGCGGCTTGGGGCGGCCGGTCGCGGCGAGTTCGGCGAGGGTGAGGGCGCCGAGGACGTTGCTGCCGCGCAGTGACTGGTAGCCGCGCAGGAAGTCCACGGCGGCCGCGACCGAGACGACGCTGTCCAGTTCGTGGGCGAGGGTGTTCCAGAGGTCGTCGGACAGGCCCAGGTGGGGGTCGCGGATGTCGCCGGGGAGCACGGTGATGCGGCGGCGGACCTCCGACGACCAGGGCAGCGCATAGCCCCTCAGCGCCTCGCCGAGCCGGGCCGTGGCCGCTTCCTCGTCGGCGGCCCGGACCAGGCAGGTGACGTGGGCGTCGCTGTGGCGCAGCAGGTCCAGGAGCATGTGGCTGCCGAGGAATCCGGTGGCGCCGGTCAGCAGGATGCGGCGGGGTGGGAGGGGGTCGGGCGAGGCGGTGAAGGGGAGGCGGTCGGCGAGGGCGAGGTCGGCGAGGATCTGGGTGAGGTCTTCGGGGCGGGCGGTGGAGTCCGGTGGGGTGCTGAGGAGGCTCGGGGCGGCCGTCGGCGAAGCCTGGAGTGCCGTAGGAGCAGCCGGTTCCGGTGCGACGGTCGCGGCTTCCGCGCTGCCGAGCCGGCGCCTGGCCAGGGCGACCGGCCGGGCGTCGGCGAACACCTCGTCCAGGTCGACCGACACGCCCAGCTCCGCCTCCAGCGCCGAGACCAGTTCAACGGCGCTCACGGAGGTGCCCCCGGCGTCGAAGAAGTCGGCGTCGGGCGCCAGCCGTCCCGCGGGGACGTGACGGCCCGCCACGGCTGCGATGGCGGCGGCGAGTCCACCGAGGTCACGCGGCCGTTCGGCCAGCTCGGCCGGCCCCGCGACCCTGGCCAGCAGGTCGGTCACGGTCAGGCCGATGCCGCCCCGCTCGATCGCCTCGGCGGTCGCCCGCTGGTCGGCGGCTGCCGACCCGTTGTCGTTCACGTCACGCATGAGAGCCCTTCACGGTGTTGCCCGGTCCCTTCATCGCTGCTTGTCCGCTCATCGCTGCTGGTCCGCCCATGGCTGCTCGTCCGCCCATGACTGCTTGTCCGCGCGTCCTCGGCGCTGCCCCCGTGCCGTCATGGCCGCCGCCAGGACCGGAACGTCCTCAGGTGCTCCGGCGTGACCACGGCCTCCAGCCGCTCGTCGTCCCGGTCGCCACCGCCCAGTGCCGCCAGCAGACGGCGGGCCGGGGTGTTGCGCGGGGTGCGTTCCGCGGTCAGGCGGATCTTGGCGCAGTCCAGTTCCTCGGCGCGGTCGGCCAGCCATTGCAGCAGACGTTCCTCGACGCCCCGGCCGAGCGCGCGGCAGCTCATCAGCCAGGCCAGGACGTCGAGTCGGTCGCCCTCACGGCGCACGGCGAGCAGGCCGATCTGGCCGTAGTCGCCGAAACGGTCCCGGGCGGACGCCGTCCAGACCTCGCCGCGTTCGCGCCACCGGGCGACGTCGCCGCCGTCGGCGGAGCGGGCGCGCAGCGTGAACTGGTTGGTGCGGCGCACGAGTTGCTCGGCCCGCCGCACATCGGCGTCGGACGACAGGGTCCGGATGTCGACCTCCAGTTCCAGCTGGTCCAGGAACTCCTCGAACCCGGCCTGTTCCCGTACGGCGTCCCGCTCACGTTCCTGCTCGTAGAACCGGGCCCGCAGCGCGTCCTCGGCCGTGGCCGCCGCCGGGATCAGCGGCCACAACCCGTCCAGGAACTCCGGAAGTTCGGCCTTTGGCGGGCAGGTCACCGACAGCACCTGTGGCAGCGCGGCCCGCATCCTGGCGATCTCGGCCGGGTTGTCGTCGAGGAACAGGAAGCTGTCCAGACCGAGGCCGAGTGTGCGGGCCGCCTCGGCCAGGCGGGTGGGTTTCGGGCCCCATTGCGCCGACAGCACGCTGAAGTGCTCGGCGTCCAGGGGACTGTCCGCGCGGTCCAGTACGGCGCGGACCGTGTCCTCGTCGTTGTTGCTGACCAGCACGAGCAGCGCACCCGCCGCCCGCCACCGCACCAGCCGGCGGGCGAGCAGGGCCCGTGGGCCGGTCAGGTCGACGGCCTCGGGGCCGATCTCCCCGGCCACGCCGCCCCACAGGGTCTCGTCGCCGTCCACCGCGATCACCTTCGGCGCGGGACGCCGGGCCGCACGGACGACCTCGGCGAGGCGCAGGGCCACGGCCGCCTGGAAGTGCGGGGTGAAGGGGAGGTGGGCCAGGCGTTCGGTCCGCTCGTCGAAGGGCTGCTCGACGGGGTGTCGGCGGGTCCAGTCGCCGGGGCCGAGCACGGCGATGCCGGGCACGTCGGCCAGTTCGGCGGCGATCTCCTGCTCCCACCGGCCGAGGCGGTCCTCGTGCTGTGCGGTGGGCAGGAAGCCGACGATCAGCGGCTTGCGGGTGCGGTCGGCCACCGTGCGCAGTGCGGCGGGGTAGGCGGTGCGCAGTTCGGCGAGCATCGCGTCGTCCACTGGGCCGAAGCGTTGCAGGTCCGCGGCCCGCAGCAGGACGACGCCCGCCGTGGTGGCCGGGTCGGTGAACACGCCGGACGGGTCGCGCAGGCTTGCCAGGACGTGGTGGTACGGGGCCTCCGCGACGGTCGTCACGCTGCCGTCCCCTGCCGACTCGCCGACCGCCGTCTCGCACATCAGGGGCAGGTTGCCGAGGGCGAAAGTGGCGGCGAGGGCGAGGGTGTGGGTGAGCGGCTGCCGCGGCTCAGGCTCCTCGGCGGGCGAACCCGCACTGACCTCACCGGCCCGTCCGGTCGGCGTCGTACGAACCGGCCCCGACGGATCCTCCGCCGTCTCCGCGAGCAGACGCAGCAGTTCCTCCCCCAGCTCGGTGGCCGTCGCCGCGTCCAGGATGTCGAGGTTGTGGTCGAGGCGGACGCGGCCCGCGTCCGGGGTCATGGTGATCATCAGGTCGAGGTCGGAGTAGCCGGTCCCCGCCGGCAGCACCTCCAGGCCGGTCAGCCCGCGCGCGGCGCGCACGTAGTTGAAGTACACCTCCACCAGCGGCGCGTTGGCCCGGTACAGGCCCTGTCCGGCCAGCACCGGCAGCACGTCGGAGAACATGGCGCCCTTGGTCAGCACCCGCTGCAGACGTCCGTCGGTGCGGCGCAGCACCTCCTCGACACGCTCTCCCGCGTTCGCCTCGGCGGGGAAGGGCACCGGCACGCCGAAGAAGCCCACCGCGTCGTAGGCGTCGGCGTGGATGCGGGTGTCGACGGGCACGGCGAGGACGAAGCGCTCCCGCTCGCGCCGCCTGGCCAGCAGGACGGTCACGGCACCGAGGCAGAAGGCGGCCGGGGTCACGGCGAGGCGGCTCGCGGCGGCCGAGATCCGGTCCGTGAGCCCGTCGGGGATCGGCACGGTGACGCTGCCGGCCCGGTACGAGCGGGTCTGCGGACGCGATCGGCTCAGGGTGAGATCGAGGCGCCCGCTGCCCCGGAACGCCTCGCGCCACTCGCTCGCGTCGGTGCTTCCGCCCGTCTGCTCGTCGGTCCGCTGTGCCTCGATCAGCAGGTGGACGTCGCGGTTGGTGACGCCGTCGCCGAGCGTGTCGCCGGACAGTTCGGTGTCGATCTCGCCCGCCACCAGCAGCAGTGACTGCAGATCGCTGACGGCGTGGTGGGCGCCGTAGACCAGGATCTGTCCCCGTTCGCCGCCGTCCAGCAGCTCGAAACGCCACAGGGGTGCGGCAGTCAGGTCGAACGGGGGCTCCAGGAGCTCGCGCAGCCGGTCGGCCGCGTCGAGGGCCGTGCTCTGCGGAAGGACCGTCCATCGCAGCGGTGGTTCCGGCATTTCGCGGTTCACGCTCAGCTGCCGTCCGCCCTCGTCCACGGTGACGATCGCGGTGCGCAGGGCCGCGTGGCGTGCGGTGAGGCGGGCGATGATGCCGGTGAGGGTCTCGCGGGTGGTCGGCGTGGTGAGGCGCACGGCCAGGCCCACGGCGTGGGCGGCGTCCGGCATACCGGGTCCGGCGCTGCGCAGCAGGCGTACGACATCGCGGGTCGCGGGGTGCTGTTCGGTCACCGGGGTGTCCGCCGTGCGCTCCGGCTGTTCCGCTGTCGTGGTCGCCTGTTCGGGAAGGGCCGTGCCGAGGGCCTGGGCGAGGCCGCGGATGTCGGCGGCCGAGAAGACGGTGGCGGCGGGGAGTTCGACGCCCAGTTCACGGGCGAAGGCATTGCGCAGCCGCACGAGCATCAGGGAGTCGAGGCCGAGTTCCTTCAGGGCCGTGGTCGCCGAGACCTGTACCGCGCCGCCGGAGACCTCGCCGACCCGGGCGCGTACGTATGCCTCCAGTCGTACGGCCCGTTCGGTGTCGGACGTCGCCGCGAACACCTTCTTGACCAGGTCGTCCGTGCCGGGGCTGCCCGTGGGCACGGTGATCAGGTCGGCCAGGATCGGGCGGGTGCGGGCCGCGTCGGGGTCGAGGGACAGCAGCTCCCAGTCCAGGGCCAGGGGGGCGAGCTGGCGGCGGTCGGTGGTCAGGACGCGTTCGAAGAGTTCGCCGCCGTCCTGCGCGGAGAAGGCGACCAGGCCCGAGCGGGCGGTCTCGCTGTCGCGGGCGCCGGACCCGGCCACCATCCCGACGCCCGACCAGGCGCCCCAGTCCAGGCTCAGGGCCCGACGGTCGGTGCGGGAGAGGTGGTGGGCCCAGGCGTCGAGGAAGGCGTTCGCCGCCGAGTACGGGCTCTGTCCGGCCGAGCCGAGCAGGCCCGCCGCCGATGCGAAGAGGACGAAGTCCGCCGCGTCCGGGGTGAGTTCGGTGAGCAGGGTGGTGCCGAGGACTTTGGGGGCGAGGACGCGCAGGACGCGCTCGTCGGTCAGGTTGGCGATCGTGGCGTCGTCCAGGACACCGGCCGCGTGGACGACGCCGGTGATCGGGCCGAGTGAGTGCCGTACGGCGTCCAGGGCGGTGGTGAGGCCGGCGCGGTCGGCGACGTCCGCGCGCGCCAAGTGCACGGTCACGCCCCGCTCTTCGAGATCCCGGATCCAGTCCGCGGCGTCCCCGGTGGGTGTGCCGCGGCTCATCAGGGCCAGCCGACGGGCGCCGCGGCGGACCAGCCGCTCGGCGACGACGCGCCCGAGGCCGCCGAGACCACCGGTGATCAGGTACACGCCGTCGGCGGTGACGGCACCGTGGCCGCCGTCGTCCGGGCGGGTGCGGGTCAGCCGGGGTACCAGCCGTCCGGCACCGCGCAGCGCCACGAGCCGTTCGTCGTCGGCGCCCCGCAGCTGGGTCCACAGGGCGTCGGTGCCGTCGGTCGGCGGGAGGTCGACGAGGGTGGCCCGCAGCTCCGGGTGCTCCTGTGCCACGGCGAGGCCGAAGCCCCAGGCAAGGGCCTGCTCGGGGCGGGTCACCTGGGTGCTGTCACCGGCGGCCTGGCTGCCCCGGACGACGACGAACAGGCGGGGCGCCCGGCCCGGCGCCCGGTCGGCGAGCGTCCGCACCAGATGCAGGGTGCTCAGACAGCACAGCCGGGCGGCCTCCTCGGCCGTGGCGGCGTCCTCGACCGCGGGCGCGTCGAGGGCCGACAACTGGACGACTCGCTCGGGCGGTTCGCTCGCGAAGGCCTCATCGAGAAGGCGGGCCAGATGCCGCGGGTCGGCCGGGTCCAGAACATAGCGGCCGGACCCCTCGGCGGCGAACTCCTCACCCCTGCGGGCGATCACATACGGCACCGAGGTACCCAGCCGGTCGGCGAGTTCGGCGGCCACACCCGACTCGTCGGCCAGGATCAGCCAACTCCCCGGCGCGGGCGGCTCGTTGGCGGGCGGACGAGTCTGCCAGCGGGTCTCGAACAGCGCCCCGTCGAGAGGTGAGAGCGCGGCGAGCTCGAACTCCTCCGCCACCAGGACGAGTTGATCGTCCTCGTCGTACAGCCGAAGGTCCAGGGTGGCGGTGTCGCCGGACGTGGAGCGCAGCTCACAGGTCACCCAGGCGGGGGTGGTGGGCCGTCCGGTGTGCCGGAGCCTGCCGACGCCGGCGGGCACGAACGCCCGGCCCTGGGGTGCGTCGCCGGGCAGCGCGGCCGTGTGGAAGGCGGCGTCCAGGACGGCCGGGTGCAGCAGATGACCGGCGGCGGGCCTGTCCTTGAGCCGGGCGAGGCTCGCGGAGTGGGTGCGGTGACCCGACTCCAGGCCCTGGAAGGCGGGGCCGTATTCGATACCGAGGGCGGCGAGTGCGCCGTAGACGGCTGGGAGGTCGACCTGTTCCGTGCACCGGGTGCGCAGGGTGGTGAGCGCCTCGCCCGGGACGGCGTCGGGTTCGGCCGGCCGGCCCACGGCGATGCGTCCGCTCACATGGCGTTCCCAGCGTGCCCGCTCGCCGGGCCCGGCCGGCGTCGAGGCGACCGTGAAGTCCCGGAAGCCGTCGGCGGCGGGGCGCAGGACCAGTTGCAGCCTGGTCGGGCGGGACTCGTCCAGGCGCAGCGGGCTGACGAACCTGATGTCGGCGAGCCGTATGTCGTCGCCGTCCTGCACGGCGGACGCCGCCTCCAGCGCCATGCCGAGGAAGGCGGCGCCGGGCAGCCAGACCTCGCCGGTGACCTTGTGGTCGGTCAGATAGGCGAAGCGGCTGTCCCGCAGGTCCACTTCGCTCTGGAAGAGATGCCGGTCGGCTTCGTCGCTGGCCTCCACATGGGTGCCGAGCAGCGGTGAGGCGCCGGTCGCGGCGGCCGGGGCGGGTGCGAGCCAGTGGCGTTCGCGGGCGAAGGCGTACGTCGGCAGGTCGACACGGTGGCCCGCCGGGAACAGCGCCGCCCAGTCGGGCGTGTGACCGGCCGTGTACAACTCTCCCAGCCTGTCCAGCAGTACGTCCCGCCCGCCCCGTTGCCGGCGCAGCGAGCCGACGCTCACCGCGTCGATGCCGGCGTCGGCGGCCACCGCCTCGACGGACGAGCCGAGCGAGGGGTGCGGGCTCAGCTCCACGAAGTAGCGGTACCCGTCGTCCAGCATGCGTCGGACGGTGTCCGCGAAGCGGACCGGCTCGCTGAGGTTGGCGTACCAGTACTCCGGGTCCAGGCGGTCGCCGGTCACCGGCTCCGCGAGCACCGTCGAGTACAGCGCCGTCGCGGGGTGCGCGGCGGGCCGGATACCGCGGACGCGGTCGAGCAGTCCGGCACGCAGCGGGGCCATCAGCGGGGTGTGCGAGGCGAACGGTGTCGACAGCGGCCGGGCCTCGATCCCCTGCTCGTCCAGGCTCCGGCGCAGCTCGGCCAGTGCGTCGCCGTCGCCGGAGACGGCCGTGGAGTGCGGGCTGTTGACGGCGGCGACGAAGAGCCGGCCTGGGTAGGGGGCGAGCAGTTCCTCGACCCGGGGGCGCGGCAGGTTCAGGGAGAGCATGCCGCCCTTGCCCACGGCCGGTACGACGGCCCCGGCGCGCCCGGTCACCACGGCGACGGCGTCGTCCAGGGTGAGGGCGCCCGCGCTGTACGCGGCGGCGATCTCGCCCAGGCTGTGGCCGGTCACGGCGTCGGGGGTGACGCCCAGCGAGCGCCAGGCGGCCGTGAGCGCCGCGTTCACCGCGAACAGCGCCGGTTGCAGATACTCGGTCCGCTCCAGTGGGGAGAACTCCTCGGGCGCCCGCAGCGCGTTGAGCACGGACCAGCCGGCGTGCCGCTGTACGGCCTCGTCGATCCGCGTCAGCTCCTCGCCGAACGCCTCCGACTCCCCCATCAGGTCGAGCCCCATGCCGGGCCACTGACCACCGTGTCCGGCGTAGACGAAGGCGACCTTGCCGGTCTGCTCCGCACGTGGCGGGGGAAGCGGGACCCGTCCGGCCGCCAACTCGCCCAGTACGGACCGCAGTTCGCCGCGGTCCTCGGCGACGATCGCCGCTCGCCGCTCAAGGTGGCTGCGGTGGCGGGCCAGGGTGTAGGCCACGTCGGGCAGTGCCGCGCAGTCGTCGGCGAGGTGGCGCGCAAGAGCGGCGGCCTGGCCGCGCAGACCCGCCTCGCTGCGGCCGGACAGGACCAACAGGCCCTTGCTCGCGGGAGGTTCGTCCGCGGATCCGGGGCCGAGGGGCCGGGCCTCCTCCACGATCACATGCGCGTTGGTTCCGCTGATCCCGAACGCGCTCACCCCCGCGCGCCGCACCCGCTCCGCCGACGCGGGCCACGCCACCTGCTCGCGCAGCAGATGCAGTCCGCTGTCCGCCCACTCGACGTGGCGGCTGGGTGTGTCGGCGTGCAGCGTGGGCGGCAGGGTCTCGTGGTGCAGCGACTGCACGACCTTGATCAGGCCGACCACGCCCGAAGCCGCCTGGGTGTGGCCGACGTTGGACTTCAGCGACCCCAGGTACAGCGGGCGCCCCTCGGGCCGGGTGCCGCCGAAGACCTCGGCGAGGGCGTTGGCCTCGATCGGGTCGCCCAGGGTGGTGCCCGTGCCGTGGGCCTCGACGTGGTCGATGTCGGCGGGCCGGAGCCCGGACTGTTCCAGCGCGCGCCGGATCACCTGCTCCTGGGCCGGTCCGTTCGGTGCGGACAGGCCCTGGCTGCGGCCGTCCTGGTTGACGGCGGTGCCGCGCAGCACGGCGAGGACACGGTCACCGTCGCGCCGGGCGTCGCTCAGTCGTTTCAGTACGACCATGCCGGCGCCCTCGGCCCAGATGGCACCGTCGGCGCCGTCGGAGAAGGAGCGGCAGCGGCCGGTCGGCGACAGGCCGCGCAGTCGGCTGAACTCGACGAAGGTCTGCGGCGTGACCATCAGGGTGACGCCGCCGGCGAGCGCCAGATCGCACTCGCCCGCGCGCAGCGCCTGCGCCGCCAGATGCACGGCCACCAGCGAGGACGAGCACGCGGTGTCCACGGTCATCGCGGGCCCGTTGAGCCCCAGGGTGTAGGCGAGCCGTCCGGAGGCGACGCTCAGGGCGGAGCCCGTACCGACGTAGCCGTCGAGCTGGTCGAGCCGGGTGCCGGAGAGGTAGTCGCTGCCGAACATGCCGACGTACACGCCCGTGCCGCTGCCCGCCAGGTCGGCGGGCACGATTCCGGCGCGCTCCAGCGACTCCCAGGCGGTCTCCAGCAGCAGGCGCTGCTGCGGGTCCATGGCCGCCGCCTCCTTCGGGGTGATGCCGAAGAACCCGGCGTCGAAGGAGTCGATGTCGTCGAGGAAGCCGCCCTCGCGGGCGTAGGACTTGCCGGGGGCGTCCGGGTCGGGGTCGTAGAGCGACTCGACGTCCCAGCGTCCCGCCGGGAAGGGGCCGACCGCGTCACGTCCCTCCGCGACGAGGCGCCACAGGCCGTCCGGGTCGCTCACGCCGCCGGGCAGCCGGCAGGCCATGGCGACGAGGGCGACGGGCTCGTCCGGGGCGGCCTTGGGCGCGGGCGCCGCTGCACGACCGGCGCGGGCGGTGGTCGCGAGGGCGCCGGTCAGCAGGTGGTCGGCGAGGCGGTTGGGCGTCGGGTGGTCGAAGAGGAGGGTGGCGGGGAGCTTGGTGCCGATGCGCGCGCTGATGCGGTTGCGCAGGTCGACCGCCGTCACGGAGTCCATGCCGAGGTCGCGCAGCGGCTGGTCGGGGCGGACGGACTCCGCCGAGCGCAGCCCGAGCGCGTGCGCGGCCTCCTCGCGGACCAGGGCGAGGACGCGTGCGGCACGCTCGGCCTGCGGAAGCCGGGCCAGCCGGTCGGCCAGGGTGTGAACGCCGGGACCGCCCGGACCGCCGGAGCCACCAGGGCCGCCGTGGCGGTCGGGGCGGGGTGCGGGAAGCAGGGAGCGCCACAGTGCTCCGGCCGGTGCGGCGGCCCGCAACCGGGGCAGGTCCAGCGCCCAGGCGACCAGGTGCGCGGCATCGCGCCGCAGGGACAGCTCGGTCAGCTCACGGCCCTGTTCGGGACTGAGGGCGCGGTGGCCGAGGCGGGCCATCCGCTCCAGGTCGGCGTGCTCGGCGGCGAGCCCCTCCCCCGCCCAGGCACCGAACGACACCGAGACGCCGGGCAGGCCCAAGGCACGTCGGTGGTGGGCGAGTTGGTCGAGGAAGGCGTTGGCGGCTGCGTAGTTGGCCTGCCCCGCGTTGCCGACGACGCCCGCGGCCGAGGAGACCAGCAGGAAGAGGTCCAGCGGGTGTTCGGCGGTGAGCCGGTGCAGGTGGGTGGCGCCGTCGACTTTGGGGCGCAGCACCTGTGCGAGACGTTCGGGCGTCAGTTCCGCCACCACGCCGTCGGCGAGGACTCCGGCACAGTGGACGACACCGCGCAGGGGCGCCTCGTCGCCGACACGGGCCAGCACGTCCGCCACCGCCGCCGCGTCCGCGACATCGCAAGCGGCGACCTCGACCTCGGCGCCGAGCGCGGTGAGTTCGGCGGTGACATCGGCCGTGCGGGGGTCTTCGGGTCCTTGGCGGGACGTCAGCAGGAGACGGGGGACGCCGTTCTCGGCGAGCAGGCGCGCCATATGCCGGCCTACGGCGCCGAGGCCTCCGGTGATCAGCACCGTGCCGCCGGTGGGGATCGCCACGGGGCGCCCGGGCGGCGCGGGACGGGCCCGCACGAGGCGCGGGGCGAGCAACTCGCCGCCGCGCCATGCGAGTTCGGGCTCATCGGCGTGCGCGGCGACGGAAGGCAACTCCGGAGCGTCGTCACCGTCGATGTCGAGCAGCGTCAGCCCGAGCTCGGGGTGCTCGGCCCGGGCGCTGCGGGCCAGACCCCACAGCACCGACTGAGCGAGCCCGGGAACCGGGTCCCCTTCGCAGGCCGAGACGGCCCCGCGCGTCACCCACACGGTGCGTGCGGGTGCCTCGTCCGGTGGGAGGGCGACGAGCGTCTGCAGTTCGGCGAGGGCCTCGGCCGCCAACTCATGGGCTGCGCGGGCCGGTTCGAGACCGGCAGCCGGGTCGGGCCAGAACCGTACGACGGTGTCGGCAGCGCCCCCGTCGCCGGTCGTCTCCTGCGCTACGGCCGTCCACGCCACCTCGTACAAGTGGCGCCCGTTCTCCGAGCCGCCGCTCAGGTCGGCCGGACTCACGGCGCGCAGGCGTACCCCCTCCAGGCGTCCCGCCGGAAAGCCGTCGGCGTCCCACAGGCGCACGTCCAGGGTGAGGTCGGTGCCGGAGCCGCCGGTGCGGCGTACGGACGCCGTGAGGTCGCTCGCGCCGCCGGGCGGCAGGACACAGCGGCCTACCGCGACCGGCAGCAGGACCCGCTGGTCGGCGGTGTCGAGCACGGCGGTCACCTGGAGGGCGGCGTCCAGGAGGGCCGGGTGCACCGGGTAGGGGTCGGCCGTGTCGCGGGCCACGGGCGGCAGTGAGAGGCGGGCCAGGAGGGTGCCGTCGCCGGTCGCGGCTGCCTGGCGTACGCCCTGGAAGGCGGGGCCGTAGCCGAGGCCGAGTGCGGTGAGCCGCTCGTAGGTGTCCTCGGTCCAGGCCGGTTCGGCCGTCTCGGGCCATGCCGGTGGCTCGTCGGCCGGCGTGGCGGCCGGCTCGGCGGCGGACGCGGTGGCGTGCAGGGTCCAGTCCGTGGCCTCCTGGTCGCGTGGACGGCTGTGGACCGTGATCTCCGGTACGGGACCGGCGGTCACCACCTCGACGGACACCTCGACCGTGCCGGTGCCCGGCAGGACGAGGGGCGCCAGGAGGAGCAGGTCGGTGACGTCGGCGGGGGTGTCCGGGCGGGCCACGTCGAGGGCGGCCCGGCAGAGTTCCATCAGGGTGGTGCCCGAGACCACGGTCCGGCCGAAGACGGTGTGGTCGGGCAGCCAGTCGGCGGTCGCCGGGGACCACTCGTTCCGGAAGGTCCAGCGGGTCTCGTCCGCCGACTGGAGCTGGATGCCCAGCAACGGGTGCGCCGCGCGGTCGAAGAGACCGGGGGCGGTGGCGGAGGCGGCGGGCTCGGTCCAGTGCCGCTGGGTGTCCCAGGCGTACGTCGGCAGGTCCGCGGGGGCGGTGTGCGGGACCAGGCGGCGCCAGTCGATCCGCCGTCCGTGGACGTGGAGTTCGGCGGCGGCGCGGTCCAGGCAGCCGGGGCCGTCCTCGTCGCGGCGCAGCGATCCGACCGCGACCAGGTCCTCGTCGACGGTGCGCAGGGCGGTGAGCAAGGAAGGATGCGGGGCGAGTTCGACGAAATAGCGGTAGCCGTCGGCGGCCATGCGCTCGACGGTCGGCGCGAAGCGGACGGGCTCGCGCAGGTTGGTGTACCAGTAGTCGGCGTCGAGTTCCTCGGTGACCGGCTCGCCCGTGACCGTGGAGTACCAGGCCACGGACGTGGGGTAGGTGGCGACTCCGTCGAGTTCGTCAAGGATCGTGGTACGGACGGGCTCGACCCGGTCGGTGTGGGAGGCGTAGTCGACGTCGAGGCGACGTACGAAGATCTGCTCCCGGTCGAGGTCGCCGACCAGGGCTTCTACGGCCTCGACGGCTCCGGCGACGACGGTCGAGCGACCGCTGTTGAGGGCGGCGACACCGATCCGGCCTGCGTGGTCGGCGAGTCGGGCCTCGACCTCGGTGTGCGGCAGGGCCACGACGGCCATCGTGCCGGTGCCGGACAGCTCGGTCAGGGCCTGGCTGCGCAGGGCGACCACGGCCGCGGCGTCGTTGAGGCTGAGCGCCCCGGCGACGCAGGCGGCGGCGACCTCGCCCTGGCTGTGTCCGACGACCGCGTCCGGCCGGACGCCGCGGGCCCGCCACACGGCCGCCAGCGACACCATCACGGCGAAGAGCACCGGCTGGACGACGTCGACGCGGTCCAGGTCCGGGGCGCCGGCGTCGCCGCGCAGCACGGACGTCACCGACCAGTCGGTGAACGGGCGCAGGGCGGCGTCGCAGCGGTCGAGCTCTTCGGCGAACACGGGGTCGCGGTCGAGCAGATCGCGTGCCATGCCGGGCCACTGGGATCCCTGCCCGGGAAAGACGAACGCCAACTGCCCTGCGGGCAGGGTCCGTTGGGGGCCGATGGTCAGGTCCGTGTCGGGCCGGTCCTCGGCGAGTGCGCGCAGGGCGGTGAGCAGTTGGGCGCGGTCACTCGCGTGGACGACGGCCCGGTGCTCGAAGTGTGTGCGGTGGTGGGCCAGCGTCGCGGCCACGTCCGGGAGCGGCAACTCGGGCTGCCGGTCGAGGGTTTCGAGGAGGCGGTCCGCCTGTCCCCGGAGCGCGGGGAGGGTGCGCGCGGACAGCGGGAAGAGGATCGTCCCTGTGAGGCCGCCGGACGCCTGGGGCTGAGGCTGGGGCTGCACTTCGGGTGCTTCCTCCAGCACCACATGGGCGTTGGTGCCGCTGATCCCGAAGGCGCTCACCCCGGCCCGCCGTACCCGCTCGGGGTCCCGTGGCCAGGCTCGGGCCTCGCCGAGGATCCGCAGCCCGCTGTGCGCCCAGTCGATGTGCCCGGTCGGGGCCTCGGCGTGCAGGGACGCCGGTATGCGTTCGTGCTGGAGGGCCAGTACGGTCTTGATCACGCCGCCGATGCCCGCGGCGGCCTGGGTGTGGCCGATGTTGGACTTCAGTGAGCCGACGCCGAGAGGCCGGCCGGCGGGGCGGTCGGGACCGAAGACGGCGGCCAGGGCGCGGCCCTCGATGGGGTCGCCCAGCCGGGTGCCGGTGCCGTGCGCCTCGATGTGGTCCAGGTCGTGCGGCCGGAGCCCGGCGGCGTCGAGGGCGGCACGCAAGGCGCGTTCCTGGGCGGGGCCGTTGGGGGCGCTCAGGCCCTGGCTGCGGCCGTCCTGGTTGATCGCCGAGCCCTTGACGACGGCGAGGATCCGGTCACCGTCGCGGCGTGCGTCGGCCAGCCGCTTCAGCAGCACCACACCGCAGCCCTCGGCCCACACCACACCGTCCGCGTCGGCCGAGAACGGGCTGCACCGCCCGGACGGCGACAGTCCGCCCAGCCTGCTGAACTCGACGTGCCCACGAGGCGTCACCAGCAGCGTCGCACCGCCCGCGAGCGCGAGGTCGCACTCGCGGCCCGCCAGCGCCCGCGCCGCCAGATGCAGCGCCACCAGCGAGGACGAGCAGGCGGTGTCGACGGTGACCGCCGGGCCCTGGAGGCCGAGCGTGTAGGCGATCCGGCCGGACGCCACACTGGACGCCGAGCCGGTGCCGACGTGCCCGTCGAGCTGATCCAGGGCGGCCGAGGCCAGGTAGCCGCTGTCGTACAGGCCGATGTAGACGCCCGTGGAGCTGCCGTTGAGTGTCTCCGGGACGATCCCGGCGCGTTCGACGGCCTCCCAGCCGGTCTGCAGGAGCAGCCGTTGCTGGGGGTCCATGGCCGCGGCCTCGCGGGGTGAGATCCCGAAGAAGGCCGCGTCGAAGCGGTCGATGCCGGTGAGGTAGCCGCCGTGCAGCGAGTACGCCTTGCCGGTGGCGTCCGGGTCGGGGTCGTGCAGCCCCTGAGTGTCCCAACGGCCCGCCGGCGCCTCGGTGATGGCGTCCTCGCCCGCGGCCAGCAGCCGCCACAGCGCTTCGGGGTCGTCGGCGCCACCGGGGAAGCGGCAGGCCATGGAGATGATCGCGATGTCGTCGTGCTGCCGGACGGGGTCACCGGCCGGAGCGGGGCTCGCGGTCACCCGATGGGCCGCCGCCGTCGGCCCGTCCTCGAAGACCCCCTGGGCGAGTTCGGCGATGGAGGGGTGGTTGAAGACGAGGGACGGGTCCAGGGTCCGGCCGGTCAGCGCGGACAGCTCGGCGGCCAGTGTCACCAACTGCCGTGATCCCAGCCCGAGTTCGGCGAGCGGCCGGTCCGGCTCGATGGCCGGCCGGTCGAGCCCGGTCGCCTCGGCGACGGCCGACTCCAGCCAGGTCCGCACGCCCTCCGGGGTGGTCAGGGACGGGTTGGGGGACTGCTTCGGGGACTCGTGCGCAGGCATCTAGACAGGTGTCCTCGTGGATTCGGGCATGGGCGGGGGCCGTACGGCCCGCGGGGCGCGGGTGTCGGTACGGCTGCTGCGGGCGTCGCGGCGCCGGCGCGCCGGGTACGACAGCGGTCCGGGCGGGGTCAGCTCGGGTCGGGTGCGTCGACCACGGCGAGGGTGCCGTTCAGATAGGCCGCCCGTGTGGCGTGGCGCTGGATCTTGCCGCTGGACGTCTTGGGAATGGTGCCGGGCCGGACCAGGACCACGTCGCGCAGCGACAGGCCGTGGGCCTCGCCGGTCCCGCTGCAGATGACGTCGATGATCTTCTCCGCCTCGGACACCGCGTCCGGCGCGATCTCGGCGACGACGACGGCCTGTTCACCGCCCGCCGCCCCGTCCACGGAGAACGCGGCGGTGCAGCCGGGGCGCAGGGCCGGGTGGGCCATCTCGGCGGTCAGTTCCAGGTCCTGCGGGTAGTGGTTGCGACCGTCGATGACGATGAGGTCCTTGAGGCGGCCGGTGACGAACAGCTCGCCGTCGCGCAGGAATCCGAGGTCGCCGGTGCGCAGGAAGCGGCCGTCGTGGCCGGTCAGGGTGGCGCGGAAGGTCTCGCGGGTGGCGAGGGCGTTGCGCCAGTAGCCCTTGGCGACGCTCGGGCCGCGCACCCAGATCTCGCCGGTCTCGCCCTCGGGGAGTTCCTCGCACCGCTCCGGGTCGGCGATGGCGACGGTGACATCGGGGCCGGGACGGCCGGAGCTGACGGCGGCGGCGTCCGACTGGCCGGCATGCGGGCCGGTTTCGGCTGCCTGGAGCAGGGTCGGCGGGGTGTGGACCGTGCTGCCGGTGACCATGAGGGTGGCCTCGGCCAGGCCGTAGCAGGGGTAGAAGGCCTGGCGGCGGAATCCGGCCGGGGCGAAGGTGTCGGCGAAGCGTCGCAGGGTGGCGGCGCGTACGGGTTCGGCGCCGTTGAAGGCGACCTTCCAGCTGGAGAGGTCGAGTTCGTCGAGGAGCCGGGGGCCGGCGTGCTTGAGGCAGAGTTCGTAGGCGAAGTTGGGGCCGCCGCTGGTGTGCGGGCGGTAGCGGCTGATCGCGGTCAGCCAGCGCTGCGGTTGCTGCAGGAAGTGCAGCGGCGAGAAGAGGGTGGCGGTCACGCCGAGGTAGACGGTGTTGAGGACGGGGCCTATGAGGCCCATGTCGTGGTAGACGGGCAGCCAGCTGACGAACATCTCGTGGCCGTGCTCCGCGATGGCGTCCGGAGTGTGGCCCATGCGCTCGGTGATGACCCGTTCGTTGTCGAGCAGGTTTTTGTGGGTGACCATCACGCCGCGCGGGGCTGAGGTGGAGCCGGAGGTGTACTGGAGGAAGGCGACCGAGTCGGCGCTGAGGTCGGGCTCGCGCCAGGAGGCGGCGGCCTCGTCGGGGATGTCCTCGGTGGCCACGCGGGGGATGTCGGCGAGCTCGGGCAGGTGCTCGGCCATGCCGGACAGCGCCGTGATCACCTCGCGGCCGCCCAGGATCACCTTGGCGTCGGCGTCGGCGACGAGGCGCTTCATCCGGACCAGGGCGCGGTGGTTCTGTGCACGGCCCTGTGGCGGGACGCCCGGTACGGCGACGACGCCGGCCGCGAGGCAGCCCAGGTAGCCGCTGATGAAGTCGGGGCCGGGCGGGTAGAGCAGCACGGCACGGGCACCGGCCAGGCCGCGTTCCTGCAGCCAGGCGGCGATGGCTCGGGCGCGGTCGGCGAGACGGCCGTACGAGATCTCCAGGATCTCGCCGTCGGTGTCGCCGGTGACGAGATGGCGGTAGGCGGTTCGGTCGGGGTGGTGCGAGGCGTGCTCGGTCAGCAGATCGACCAGGGAACGAACCATGTTGCGAGTCTCACCTGTCTGGATCGGTGGGCGAGGAAGTGGAATTCGAGGGGCGCGTCAGGCGGACGCGCGGACGCCTCGGTCGATCCGGCCCCCTTGCCGGACCTTCCGTCTCGACGACCCGCCGAGATGGTGTGACGCCGGTCGAGTCGTGGCGCTGGTCGGCCGACCCTCCGCGCCCTCGTTCAGTTTGCTACCGGCGAGTAGCACCATAGCAACTCGGTCCGGTCCGACGGGCCGAACGAAAGTAAACCCTACGTGTCCAAAAGATGGTTGACGAGGCAAGAAGCCGCGCAGAAGCGCCACCGGGGCGCACGGGCCCGGACAGGCGAAAGCCCGGACACCTCGGCTTCCTCGGCATCCGGGCGGGTGGGCTGGGCTCGGTCAGCCGCCGTTCAGTCGCGTGCGCAGGAGCGCCTTGCCCATTTCTGCGCCCTTGCGACTGTCCGCCTGGGCCTTGCGGAACAGGTCGGCCACCTCGGTGTCCTTGCCGCGTTCCGCGTCCTGGATGTAGGTCTCCAACCGCAGCGCGTTGCTCAGGCACGCCTCGACGTACCAGATCAGGTTGTAGTCCTTGTCCGGCGTACCGGTCACGCCACCGGTTTCCGTACCACTGGTCATGCGGGCCTCCTCCGGCGTTCTCGTTCCTGGATTCGCCGAGTACCCGCCGCCAGGACGGGCACACACCCCGCCGTCAGAGGCGGGCACTTACGTCAACTCCCCCATTCCATATGCCATTTCAGACAGTTGACGCAGATACGAGCAGAGCCCCGACACTTTCGAAACGAAGTGTCCGCCGACCGTGCGAGATCAGTCGATGACGGTGTGTACTGTGCTCCGAGCGCCTCGACCCATGGCTCTGGCCCAGCCCTGCCCGACCGCCCCCGAACCGACCCTGGGAAACCGACTCGATGATCGAACTACCGGACCTGGCGACCGGCGGGCTCGCCGTCGGCATGCTGTCCGCGCTCGCCCTGGGCGGCGGGCTGCTGCGCGCTCAGCGGCAACAAGCGCGCCAGCGGGCCGAGATCGCAGCGTTACGCCATCAACTCGACGGCGCGGTCAGGGCGTTCACGGCCGAGGTGGAGCACCTGGCGGCACGGCGTGTCCCGGCCGCCGCCCGGCAGCTGGCGCACCCGCATGTCACCGTGCCGGGGCCGCTGGATCCGCGGACCGCGGGGTCGGCGCCGGCTGTGGCACTGGAGCATGTCCTGGTCGGGCTGCGCACCGAGCTGGCCACGCAGCGCACACGGATCGACGCGGCCGCACAGGCCGGTATGCGCGGGGTGACACGCGAGATCCAGGCGGCTCTGTACCGGCTGCAGGACGCGTTGCGCGGGCTTCAGCAGAAGTACGACGACCCGGAGTTGGCGCAGACCCTGTTCCGGCTCGACCACGAGAACGAGCAGTCGCTGCGGCGTGCCCAGGTCGCCGCCGTGGTGTGCGGGGCGTGGGTCGGGCTGGCCCGCGAGGAGTCGCATCTGGTGGACGCGGTGACCGGCGGCCAGGCTCGGCTCGCGGGCTATCACCGGATCCGGGTGCACAACCATCTCGCGGCGGGGACTGGGCTCGTGTCGCATGCCGTCGAGCCGGTCGCGATCATCGTCGCCGAGCTCCTCGACAACGCCCTGCGGCACTCCGCGCCGGACACGGACGTCGTGGTCAACCTGGAGCAGGTCCATCACGGCGTCTGCGTCACGGTCGACGACGCCGGTCTGGGAATGACCCAGGACGAACGCGCCCGCGCGCAGCGGCTGGTGGCGGGTTCCGAGCCGATCCTGCTCACCGAGCTGGGCGATCCGCCGCGCATGGGGTTCGCCGCGATCGGGCAGCTGACCCGGCAGTTCGACCTGAGCGTGGACGTGTCGTCGCCGTCGCCGTACGGCGGGGTGCGGGCGGTGCTGCGGGTCGAGAGCCACCTGCTCAGCCGTATCGACTCCGCCGAACGACCGCCCGCCGCCAGCGCGCCGCGCTCCACCCGCAGGGCTTCCGGGGACGACGCGCCACCCGCCGGGACCAGGGACACGCCACCCGCCGGGACCAGGGACACGCCACCTGCCGGGACCAGGGACGCAGCTCTCGACGGGACCGAGGACGAGGCAGCCGTCGAGGCTCGGGCCGAGGCGCCCGTCGAGTCCCGCAGCGACGCGCCTGTCCAGGCCCCGAGCGAGACGCCCGTCCCGGCCCCGAGCGACGCGCCCGTCACGGCCGGCGACCGGGCATCCGCCGGCCCACAGGACACGGCTTCCGTCGGCCGCCGGCGTGAGTCGTCCGCCGGCTCCCGAGGCGAGGCGTCCGGCACCTCGCACGGGTACGGGGCCGAGCATGATCACGACGCCTCCGGCACCGCGTCCGGGCATCACGCCGCGCGCGAAACCGGTGGCCTGCCGCAGCGGCGGCGCCGCCCGCGGGTGACCGCCGCGCCGGCCGACACGCCCGAACCGCGGCCCGCGACACGCCGTCCCGAGCAGGCCGCCGCCGCGCTGGGCGCGCTGCAAGCCGGCACGTTCGCGGCCCGGTCGGCGGCCGGTGAGCGCACCGACGACGCCTCGACGGCCGTACCGGACTCCCAGGCCGTAGCGGAATCCGCGGCCGTACGGGATTCCAAGGCCGTACGGGAATCCGCGGCCGTGCCGGAATCCGTCCGAACAGTGCCGCAGCGGGCCGAAGCCGCGGCGGACGACACCGATGAGACCGACGTTGAAGGGGGAACGGCTCGATGACCGGCCGCGATGTGGGAGACACCGCGTGGGTGCTGGACCCGATCCTGCAGGTGCCGCATGTGGTGGCCGCCGTGCTGCTCACGCGCGACGGACTGGTGACCGGGTACACGGACGCGCTCACCCGGCCCTCGGCCGAGCGGGTGGCGGCGATCACCAGCACGGTGCAGGGCGCGTGCCGCACCGCGGCGGCCGCGTTCGCCGACCGGGACCGGTCCGAGGTGAGACAGGTCGTCATCGAGTCGGACCACGGCTATGTGCTGATCGTGCCGACGGACCACGGCACCTGCGTCGCCGCGTACGGAGACGAGGAGGTGCGCCTGGATCTGCTGGCGCACCGGGTGCACTCGCAGGTGGCCAAGCTGGGCGAGAAGGCGATGGCCGCCGCGCCCCGAGGTGCCGACGGCGGCGCGCCGGCATGACCGGCCGCCGTGGTGGCCGCCCTCTGGTCCCCGCGTATCTGTCGACCGGCGGTGTGGCCCGGCCCAGCCGGGCCCATCTGGAGCGGCTGTCGGTGCTCACCGGCACCCGCGAGCCCGCCCCCGCCGGACTGCCCGCAGCCCAACTCGCCCTGCTGGACGCCCTGCACGACGGTTCGCTGACGGTCGTGGAGGCCGCGGCGCTGCTGCGGTTGCCGGTGTCCGCGGTGCGTGTCCTGGCGGCGGAACTCATCGACCGGGACCTGGTGCTGGCCCGTGCGCCGATCCCGCCCGCCGCACGCTTCGACCCCGACCTGCTGAAGAGAGTGGCCGATGGCCTTCGCGCCCTCAAGCACACCTAGCGACACTAGTGACACCCGCGACACCGCGAGTCCGTCCGTGGACGTCCATCTGCCGGACACCGCCCGCGACCTGGTCAAGATCCTGGTCGCCGGCCCGTTCGGCGTGGGCAAGACGACCCTGATCGACTCGGTCTCCGAGATCCGGCCGCTGCACACCGAGGAGCCGCTGAGCGAGGCGTCCGCGCAGGTGGACGATCTCGCCGGGGTGCGCGACAAGTCGACGACCACCGTCGCGGTCGACTTCGGCCGGATCAGCCTGCCGGGCGGGGTCGTGCTGTATCTGTTCGGCACGCCCGGACAGGAGCGGTTCCGTGCGCTGTGGGACGACATCGCCTACGGCGCGCTGGGCGCCCTGGTCCTGGTCGACAGCCGCCGGATCGACGCGTCGTTCGACGTGCTGGGGCTGGTGGAGGAGTCGGAGCTGCCGTACGCCGTCGCGTTCAACGCGTTCCCGGACGCGCCCCGGCACCACACCGCACAGCAGTTGCGCGCCGCCCTGGACCTGGAGGCGGGCACGCCGATGGTGACGTGCGACGCGCGGGACGCGGACTCGTCCGTCGACGCGCTGCTCGCACTGGTCCAGCATCTGATCGACCGTCACGCTCCGGAGGACCGGTGACCACGCACTCCCCCGACCGGCAGGCCTTCTCCCGCTCGGCGCCCGTGCGCCTGTGGGAGGACGGTTTCGCGGTGGATCCGTACCGCTACTACGACGCCCTGCGCGCCCAGGGGCCGGTCGGCTGGGCGGAGTTGGCGCCCGGGGTCCCGGCGTATGTCGTCACCGGCCGGCGGGCGGCGCTGGATCTGCTGCACGACACGGACACGTTCTCGCACGACCCGCGGCCGTGGGAGGCCACGGTCGCCGACGACTCGCCGGTCCTGGGCATGATGCGCTGGCGGCCCAACACGCTGTTCGCCGACGGCGCGGCCCATGTCCGCTACCGCGGCTCGCTGATCGACATGTTCGACCGGATCGAGCCGCACGATCTGCGGGCCCGGGTGCACCGGGCGGTACGGGTGCTGGTGGGCCGGTTCGGGCCGCGAGGCGAGGCCGATCTGGTGGGCGAGTTCGCCCGGCCGCTGATGGCGCTGGTGTTCAACAGCCTCTTCGGGCTCCCGGACAGCGACAGCGACCGGCTCGACGTGGCGCTGGGCAAGATGATGGAGGGCGGCGCCGAGGCGGCCGAGGGCGAGGCGGAGTACGGCGGCTACGTGCTGGAGCTGATCGCCGCCAAGTCGGAGCGGCGGGGCGACGACCTGCCCAGCTGGCTGCTGGACCACCCGGCCGGGCTGACGCCCGAGGAGGTCACCTGGCAGGTGTTCCTCACCCTGGGCGCCGGGCACGAACCGACGGCCAACCTGGTGTCGAACGCGCTGTCCCGGATCCTCGGCAACCCGCGGTACTACTCGACCCTGACCAGCGGTGCCCGGCCCGTGATGGACGCGGTGGTGGAGGTGCTGCACCACGAGACGCCGCTGGCCAACTACGGCATCCACTACGCGCGTCGGCCGGTGTCCTTCCACGGCGCGTGGATCAGGGCGGCGGTGCCGGTGGTCGTCTCGTACGGGGCGCTGGCGCTCGCGCAGGACGCGAACGGCACGGAAGGCGCCCCGGCGGGCGAGCCGGAGCCCGTCGGCGGCCGCCATCCCAAGGACGCCTCACATCTGTCCTGGTCGGCGGGCCCGCACGCCTGCCCGGTCCGGCAGCACACGCTGCTCATCGCGACCGAGGCGATCGAGCGGCTCACCCAGTGGCTGCCCGATCTGGAGCCGGTCCTGCCGCGCGACCGCCTGACCTGGCGGCCCGGCCCCTTCCACCGCTCACTGACCGCCCTGCCCGTCCGGTTCAGCCCTCGTACCCCCGACCAGCCAGGAGCCCCGTCATGACCGCGACCGACCGCACCGAGCGCTTCGCCATCGACCCGTTCGGTGCCGACATCCCCGCCGAGAGCGCCCGGTTGCGCGCCCTCGGCCCGATCGTGCCCGTGGAGCTGCCCGGCGGCATTCCCGCCTGGGCGCCCACCCGCTACGACACCCTCAAGGAACTCATCCTCGACCCGCAGGTCAGCAAGGACCCCCGGCTGCACTGGAAACTGTTCCCGGAGGTCGCCGAACACCCCTCCTGGGCCTGGATCCTGGGCTGGGTCGGCGTGATCAACATGCTCTCGACATACGGCCCCGACCACACGCGGCTGCGCAAGCTGGTCGCGCCGAGCTTCACGCAGCGGCGTACGGAGAAGATGCGTGAGCGGGTGGAGGCGATCACCGCGGACTTGCTCGACGCCCTCGACAAGGGCGACGACGAGGTCGATCTGAAGGCCGGGTTCGCCCACCCCCTGCCGATGCGGATGATCTGCGAACTGTTCGGTGTGCCCGAGGAGTTGCGGGACGCCACCGGGACCCTCATCGCCGCCATCATGGACACCTCCGACCCGAGCCCGGAGCACGCGGCGTTCGTGCAGCAGCAGATCGGCACGGTGCTGGGCGCGCTGATCGCCCATCGCAGCGAGCATCCCGGGGACGATCTGACGACCGAGCTGATCCGGGTGCGCGACGAGGACGGCGACCGGCTCAGCGACGAGGAGTTGCTGTACACGCTGCTGCTGGTGATCGGCGCCGGATTCGAGACGACCGTCAATCTCATCGGCAACGCGGTGGTCGCCCTGCTGAACCGTCCCGAGCAGCTGGCGGCGGTGCGGTCCGGGCAGATCGGCTGGGACGCGGTGATCGACGAGACGCTGCGGGTGCACCCGTCGATCGCGTCACTGCCGCTGCGGTTCGCCGTCAGCGACCTCAAGGTGGGGGACGTGACCATCCCGGCCGGGGACGCCATCATCACGACGTACGCCGCCGCCGGGCTGGATCCCGCGCACTACGGGCCGGACGCGGACACCTTCGACGCCGCACGCGAGGCCGACGACCATCTGGCGTTCGGGATCGGCGTGCACCGCTGCATCGGCGCCCCGCTGGCCCGCGTCGAGGCCCTGACGGCCCTGCCCGCCGTCTTCGACCGCTTCCCCGGCATGCAGCTGGCCGTCGCGGCGGAGGAGCTGCGTCAGGTGCCGTCGTTCATCGCGTTCGGCTGGCAGGAGATTCCGGTGCGGCTGCGGGGCTGAGGGCCTGTGAACCGCTGTCGGCGCGGGGGGGCCCCCCCCCCCCCCCCCCCGGGCGGTGCCCCCGCGGCGGAGGAGCTACCGACACGCGCGGGGGGGGGGTGTAGTCATATATCGCCCCGCTGCCCG